>WHTF01000045.1 GCA_009379725.1 Deltaproteobacteria bacterium | reverse complement strand
GATATTCGCTGGATCAAGGATTGATGGCGAAAAAGATGGAAGTGGAAGAGTTGTTTTTGGTTTTTAATTAAGGAGCCGGCGAGTAATATGCATCCGATCGCCGATTGGTGAGGACCGATCGGGCTTAGAGCTTCGTGACACGACATCGCTGCCCGCGATGAGCGACGGATGCGCTGATCGGATCAACGTCGCTGTTAGGTACTAACAGGTTCGTGTTTGCACCCTCGCCAGCAAACGGATTATAACCCTCACGTTTTAACTTTTGGCAAGCTTGCCACCAACCGTAAACCGTCGTTACGACGCCAGGATGCAGCGAGTTATTAAACTTTGATTTTAATTTTACTTTGCCGCTGGCGGTTGCCAATGAAATCCATTCGCCATCTGCGATTTCTTGAGCTTTAGCGGTGTCGGGATGGATTTCCAGAAACGGCTCGGGAACCGAGCGCCGCAGTCGCGGGATGTTGCGGTGTTGGTCGTCGCAGAATTGAACAACTCTGAAGAACGTCAAGGTTAGAGGATAGTCCAAAGTCGCTTCGGAATTATCCGGAGATATTTGAAATTCAGGCAGGGGAGGGTAGGCTGCTTCGGCGAATGTCGTGGAGTAAAGTTCGATCTTGCCAGTGGGTGTGTCGAAGCCGCGTGGCCGGCCGGTCAGCGGATCGGCTTCGGCGTACTTTCGATAGTGCGATTGGGTAGGAACGCGGATGCCTATGGGATGTTCGCGCAGTTGCTGAACCGTAAGACCGGAAGGCGCGAGTTGATAGTTAAGCGCTGCGTCAACGTCGCCGTTAAAAAATTGCTCTCCCAGATCCAGCCGTTGGGCTAAAGCAAAAATAATATCCATGTCCGGGCGCGATTCGTAGAGCGGCGGGATGACCGCGGGACGGAGCTGAACCCAGCCGACCGTGTCCTCGGCGATGTCGAATGACGGCATCAGAGCCTCGCGTTCCCAGCACGTGGCCGCAGGTAACAGCAGATCGGCAAATTGCGCGCTTGGATTGGCAATCATGTCTATATGAATATAAAAATCCAGCGCCTCCAGCGCGGCCCGGCCTCGCAACGGATCGCCATGACCCAACAGCGGATCGCTGCCGAACAAAACCATGCCTCTCACAGGATAAGGACGGCCGGATAGAATCGCCTCATAGACTTCCGCCGCTTGGACGATGCCGGGGTCCGACTGCGGACCGAGGGGATGCTCTTTCATGCCGAGTCTCAGGCGTGTTTGATCCGCGGGAAGTAGTTCACGTCCCGTAATCGTGTTGGCCGGCGGTGTATCGAAAAGGACGTTGCTGCCCCGGCTGTCGAACTGGCCGGTGAGCGAGTAGAAGCAACAGATCGCACGGTTGGTGTGCATCGCGTTGCGGTCTTGTTCGAGGCCGACCCATGTGCAGTAGCAGGAAGGCTTTTCGCCGGCGAATATCCGAACGGCGCGGCGCAGATCCTGCGCGGGCACCGTTGTGATCGCTTCCGACAGCTCGGGTGCATATCGAGCGGCTAACAGTTTCAGGGCGTCGAGGGCCGGTTGACAGGGGATTGCTGCACCCTCGCTTGCCTCAACGGTGAATGTGCCGGAGAGAGCGGGGACAGTGTTATTTTGGTTGCAACCAAGCCGATTATGGAAGGTCGCCGGACCGTTGCTGCGCTCATCCCAAATGACGAATGAATTCGGATTTCCTGATCGTTGCAAGTCGTGCCCAATGAGCAGTTGCTGGTTGTCCATGCGCGCTAAGAACGGGCCGTTGGTCCAATGCCTGACAAAATCATGATCGTAAAGATTTTCCTCGAGAAGGACGTGAATCATCGCCATTGCCAGCACGCCATCGGTACCGGGTTTAACTCGCAGCCAACAATCCGCTTTCTCAGCCGACGTTGTCTTGCGCGGGTCGATAACGATAAGCCGCGCGCCCCGGCTGCGAGCCCGGCTGATGCGCGCGGCTTGCGCGGGCGAGGTAGCATTGGGATTGATGCCCCACAAAAGCATGCACCGGCAATGGTCGAAGTCCGGTGTCGGCATGCCGGTACCGTAGGTATATTTCGAGCCGACTCTGCGGTTCCACGTGCAGATATGATTCGATGTGAGTAGGTTCGGGCTGCCGAAAGCATTGGCCAGCCGCTGCAGCCAGCCGTCAAAGTCGATCGCGGCGCTACCTGCCGTGGTGGCGCGGGAAAAGACCACCGCTTCGGCGCCGTGATTTACTTTTATGTCATTAAGGCGCAATGCAGCGAGATTGAGGGCTTGATCCCATGTGACGCGAACCCAACCGGGATTGGGATCGCCTTTTGGCCGTGTGCGCACCATGGGATAACCAAACCGGTCCGGCGAGTAGACGATCTCCGGCGCCGCGGTTCCCTTGACACAGACACAACCGTTGGGGTGCTCGGAGTCGGCATTGACTTGGGTCAATACGCCGCCTTCAACGGTTGCGACGACGCCGCAACGCGAGGTGCACATGGCGCAGTAGGTGTTTAGTTGGTGCGTGGCGATGACATTATCTTTCCCTTGCCGTCGACAGGCGACAAGGTGGTCTCAAGTTACAGTGTCCAATTACCGGCGCAAGCAACGGCGCTCATCGACTCAATAAGATATCCGTTCTTAAGAGAAGGTAGTAGAGCGGGTGTCAAGCTGTCAATGGCATGCGCAGATGGTAGCCGTATTCGTCACCGCCGTTTAGAATGATTGGCGCCACAATGGGGCGCTGCGTATTTCCAGACGACCGGCTGCGATCAATTCGGCACGTCGACAAGCCGGCAAATTTTCGTTACTATTTTTGCAAAGCGAGGTTGAAAAGATGGCTACTCCTGAATTTGTCTATCAAGATCCCCTACCCATAGAAAAAGACACAACCCAATATCGTTTGCTCACAAAGGACTATGTTTCCGTCAGTCAGTTCGAAGGCAAGGAGATCCTGAAAATACAGCCCGAAGGCCTGACGTATCTCGCGAACTTGGCAATTCGCGACGTGTCTTTTTTGCTGCGGACGGCCCATCTGGAAAAGGTCGCGGCGATCCTGAAGGACCCGCAGGCCTCCGACAACGATCGCTATGTGGCATTGGCCATGTTGCGCAATGCGGACACGGCGGCCAAAGGTATTCTGCCATTTTGCCAGGACACCGGTACGGCGACGGTTTTCGGCAAAAAGGGCCAACAGGTTTGGACCGGCGTGAAGGACGAACAACATTTGGCCAAAGGGATTTACAAGACTTATACCGAGGAAAACTTGCGTTATTCGCAGACCGCGCCGCTCAATATGTACGACGAAGTCGATACCGGTACGAATCTGCCGGCGCAGATCGATCTTTTGACGACGGAAGGCATGGAATATCAGTTCTTATTCGTCACCAAAGGCGGTGGATCGGCGAACAAGACATCGCTCTACCAGGAAACGAAAGCCTTATTGAATCCAGGCAGTTTGGAGAAGTTTCTAACAGAAAAGATGAATACTCTCGGGACTGCCGGTTGCCCGCCGTACCATCTCGCTTTCGTGATCGGGGGCACCTCAGCCGAAGCATGTCTAAAGACCGTGAAGCTGGCAACTACCGGCTATCTCGATCATCTGCCGACCACAGGCAACGCTCACGGGCGGGCATTCCGCGACGTCGAGACCGAAGAGAAGCTGTTGCAGGCGGCTTATAAGTCTGGCTATGGCGCGCAGTTTGGCGGCAAGTACTTCGCGTTGGACGTGCGTATCATTCGTTTGCCGCGTCACGGCGCGTCGTGTCCCGTGGGCATGGGAGTTTCCTGTTCCGCCGATCGTAATGTCAAGGCAAAGGTCAACCGGGACGGCATCTGGCTCGAAGAATTGGAACGCGACCCCGGCAGGCTTATTCCCGAAGAATACCGCGGCAAGGTGACCAGCAACGTCGTCAAAGTGGATCTCGATCGGCCGATGAAAGAAATTCTCGCGCAGCTATCCAGGCATCACGTGACGACGCAGCTCTCGCTCACCGGCACGATGATCGTTGCCCGCGACATCGCCCACGCGAAACTCAAGGAGCGTTTGGACAAAGGGGAAGGGCTGCCGCAATATCTCAAGGACCATCCGGTCTACTATGCCGGACCGGCTAAAACTCCCGAGGGTATGCCGTCGGGCTCATTTGGACCGACCACGGCCGGACGTATGGATTCCTATGTCGACCTGTTCCAGTCGCAAGGCGGCTCTATGATCATGCTGGCGAAGGGAAACCGGAGCCAGCAGGTTACCGATGCCTGTAAAAAGTATGGCGGCTTTTATCTCGGTTCCATCGGCGGGCCGGCGGCGATACTTGCCAAGGAGAACATCAAGAAAGTCGAAGTTCTCGAGTATCCGGAGCTCGGCATGGAAGCGGTGTGGAAGATCGAAGTCGAAGACTTCCCGGCTTTTATTTTAGTCGACGATAAGGGCAACGATTTCTTCAAACAAATTCTTCATTGAGGGCGTTTACTCCGCGCCCGTCCCGGCTCTCTACATCTCGGACGGAAAACGTACTTACAAGTTATAGAGCTCGGCCGCGTTTTCGCCCATGATTTTCGCTTTTAGGCCGTCCGATAGATCTTTGCGCTCCATGACTTCTTCCACCGTGTGCGGGAACTTGGAATCGCTGTGATTGTAGTCGGTGGCGAAGACCAGCCTTTCGGCGCCGACGAATTCGGCAACATAAGGCAGCATCTTCTCGTCCATTTCAAAGGCATAAAACATTTGCCCGCTCTTCATGTATTCGCTCGGCGGTTTGGTGAGCCAGGGAACCGTCGGCTGAAGAATCTCATAGTGCTCATCGAGGCGCTCCATCCAGTAGGGCACCCAGCCGCAGCCTGCTTCCATGAAGGCGACCTTGAGACGTGGAAATCTTTCGAGCAGGCCGCCGGCGACGACGCAGAGTACGGCGATCATTTGTTCGAAAGGATGCGCCATCGCGTGGGTGTACAAGGGATGATCGAAGCGCTCGGTTCCCGCCGGTACACCGTCTCCCGCGCCCACGTGGATGCACACCGGTACGTTTAGCCGCTCGGCCTCGGCAAAAAATGGATACAGGTCGGGATCGTCTAAATTTTTTTTCGACGCCGAGATCGGCGGCGTCGCCACAGCGACAAACTTGAGTTCCTCAACGGCGCGGCGCAGTTCCTTTACCGCTTCCGCCGGATCCTGAATTGCCGTGAGAGCCACACCTTTCAAGCGCCGCGAATCGGCTCGGCAATATTGCGCAAGCCAGTTGTTGTAAACGCGCGCTACGGCGCAAGCAAGATCTTTGTCTTCAACGAAGGGAAGGCTCAAGAAAGGCGATGTGCCGAAAAGCACGGCCGTATCGATGCCTTCGATATCCATGTCCTGCAGGCGTTGAACGGGATCGACCATTCCCGTCGTTGGTTGGGGATGACGGTTGCGCGGCGCACCGACGAAGCTACAACCCTTGCCGACCGGTTTGGGCACTAATCGTCCGTCGATCAGAGCGAAATTAAAGCCTCGATTGTCTTTAACCGCTCTGGGCGCGCGCGCACGGTAGGGCTCTTCTAACAGATCGGCCCAGGGTATGTCTCTTTCCATGACATGGCCGTCAGCGTCGATAATGCGCATGCTTATTGTCGCCTCCTGATCATTGTCTATGCTGCCAACAATATCAAAAGCATTTGGGTTGTCTCAAGGGACGCTTGCTTTCAGAGCCAAGGCTGGCATGCTCGCGCAGATAAAAATTTCTGCGGGTTACTTGACCTCGCCCGGAAACAGCTTCGATGCATAATCCCGATTGACCTCGCGGATGAGAGAATTATCGAAGAAGCGTTTAGTATCCATCTCGATGGCTTTGGGGTTTTTCGATTGCTCCAGGACGACGCGGATGGCTTCAGGGTCGACCGTCATGTCTTTGTTCCACACCAGGAGACCTAGTTTGTAAGTGTCTTCCAGCATTTTGGGATCGGAGATCTTGGTGTACCGGGCGTTCATTTTATGGGCAAAGGCCGGATCGTCGATCGAGCGCTTTACGCCGTCGAGATAGCCCATCAAAAAGATTTTCAGTGTGTTTGGATACTTCTGCAGGAACGATCTGGCGACACCGGTGCCGGGTCCGACGATTCTTAACCCCTGCTCATAGTAGTCGATCAGCACCGGGTATCCCTGGTTGCGCGCCATATCGCTCTGTGGCGGTGTGACGATGAGTCCTTCGGCATTGCCGCTGACAAAGGTGCCTAGAGCTTCCGGGGGGCCGCGGTGATAGAGAAGCTTCAAGTCTTTGGCAACGTCCCAACCCCGCTCCTTGGCCGATTTTTTTACGGCGATTTCGCCGAAGGCGCCCACCGATGTCGTTGCAATCGATTTGCCGCGCAGGTTGTCGAATGTGGTCATGCCTTTCTTGCCGAACAGCATCAATGTGCTGCGGTCCACTGCCGCGCCGATGTAGACGAGATCCTGGCCGCCCACACTGGCGTGAATCGTGGCAGCGCCGCCCTGATAGATATCGACTTGTCCGGAAATGAGCGCCTGCGCCGACGCCGTGGCGCTCACTTGGGTCAAGTTCACGGTGACACCGCGTTTGCTGAAATAACCCGCTTCATGTGCGACCAACAGCGGCAGGTAGAGCGGGCCGTAGGCAGCGATGGCCACTTCGAGACGATCCTTCTCCGGTTTTAGCTCGAAATTTTGCGCGGCGCGGACGACTTCGCTACCAAATAACAGTGCAACCAAGGTTAGTATTGTGACCGATGTACGACGTAGCATTTTTACCATTTCGCTTAACTCTCCCACCTGAAGTTTCTTTGAATTACTTCACCGCCAGGGTCTTAGCAAGCTTCGAGACCATTGAAGGGGGAAGCTTGAATAATCCATCGACGATTTTTTTTACTTCCTCGCCGCTCAGCGGATTGATGTCGAGTTTGGCCTTTTTCGCCTCGGCGACGAATCCGGGATCGGTCAGAGTATCGGCAAAGGCTTTTCTAAGTATCTCCAGACGGTCTTTCGGCGTGCGCGGCGTGGTGACGTAGACGCGAACGATCGCCGCCGGGTCTATGGCGCCGGCTTTGAGCAACTGTCGCGCCTCTTCGCTCTTCGCCAGATCGAGGGCCAGCGGCACATTGGGAAAATTCGGCAGCTTTTTCGCAGTGACCTGCAGCACAATGTTGACGTCTCCGGCTGGAATCGCTTCGCTCCAGGCGATCTTTAGCGTCTCCCATGCCCAACAACTACCGTGCAGTTCGCCGGCGTCCGCGGCCAAACGTATCTCATTGGTTCCTTTGTAGCCCTCCACGAGCTGAATCGGCAGGCCAAGAGAGGCGCCGATAATACGCGCGACATCACTGGTGCTATTGCCGGGACTCAGGCCGCCGAGCTTGATCGGCGTTTTCGAGGCGAACCATTGATCCATATTCGTGACGCCGCTTTCCTTGCGCAGCGCGCACACCGTGCTGTCCTGAACCGGAACGCCGAGAAATTCCAACTCCCTCATATCGAAGTCGATGCCTTTCATGCCCAGGACGCGGCCCAAGATCAAGGCGCCGTTGAACATGCCAAATGAGAGTCCGTCCGGTTTGGCGCTGCTGTGAAGATACTTGGCCGCGATCAGGGTTCCCGCTCCAGTCATGTTTTCGACCACGAGTGCAGGGTTTCCGGGAATGTGTTTGCCCATATGCCGCGCCATGGCACGAGTGTAGATGTCGAATCCGCCGCCGGCGCTGCCCCCGACGATGACGCGAATTGTCTTTCCCTTATAGAAATCGTCGGCGCAAAGAGAACCCGGAAGTAGAAGAAAGATCGCCACCAAGTAATGCCGGAATTTCATTTTCATTATTGTCCCCCACGTCCGGCTGCATATCGAGAAAGCACATCTCTTGTCAACGTCTTTGTAGGCGATATTGAGCGACTCTGGCTCGATTGTTCTTGAGCGCGCGGAAGTTTTCGCGTACTTTGTTGGGCATCGCAGCAGCTACAGGAAAGAGGAGATGCCATGCACCGTATGCTTATTCGCCAATTGATGTTAGCCGTCGCATTCCTATTATTTGCCGCTTCGGAAGTGCCGGCGGCCACCGACGAATTTTATAAGGGTAAAGTCATCCGCATCATCGTCGGCTTCTCGGCCGGCGGCGGTTTCGACACATACGCGCGTTCTGTCTCGCGCCATATGGGAAAATATGTTCCCGGTAATCCAAGCATCATCGTTGAAAATATGCCTGGAGCCGGCAGCCTGATCGCGGCCAATCATGTGTTTCGTGTCGCCAAGCCGGACGGCCTGACCATCGGCGCTTTCAATGGCAATCAAATTCTTGCTCAACTCATCGGCGCGCAGGGCATCAATTTCGATGCCCGTACTATGGAATGGATGGGGGCGCCGGGCTATAACCATGACCTCTGCGTGCTCAACCAGAAGACCGGGATTACTAACGCCGAGCAATGGTTGGCCTCTAAAACGCCAATCAAACTCAGTGGCAGCGCGCCTGGCTCGACCACGGATGACGCGCCGAAGGTTCTCAAAGAGGCCATCGGTCTCCCGATGCGCCTGGTCAGCGGATACAAGGGCACCGCCGATATGCGAGTCGCGGTGGAGTCGGGCGAGGTGGATGGACTGTGCGGTTTTTCCTGGGTGTCGGTGCGCACGACCTGGCGCAAGGCGATAGAATCGGGTCAGGTAAACATCATCCTGCAAAGCGCGCCCAAGGCGCATCCTGATCTGCCCAAGGTACCACTGTCGATCAGTTTTGCGAAAAGCGCGGAAGCGCGCCAGTTGATCGAAACGGGCATTCATCAACCTAGCCAGGTGACTTACTCCTATTCATTGCCGCCGGCGACGCCGAAAGATCGAGTGCAGATCCTGCGCCAAGCATTCTTGCAGACCGTTAAAGATCCGGAGTTTTTGAAGGAAGCGGCGAAAGCCAATCTAGAAATCGTTCCGGCCTCGGGCGAGGATATTGCCAAGTTAATCGAGCAGATGTTTAAAACCCCTCCCGCGGTGGTGGCAAAGCTGAAGAACGTGTTGCGATAGAGGCGAAGCTGTCCTGGCCAGAAAATGGAATCGCGATTAGCGGCAACATGCAAAGGGCAACTTGGGTTAGACGTTAGATCGCGTCATATAAAGTAATGCTCATGATTTTTCCTCCCAAGAAAATCCATCTCGAGCTCTTGCGAGCTCATTGTAAATACTCAGATCTTATAGTGAGAAGTCACTGCGATTTGCAATCTGAGATGGGTTTTCGAACGGAAGTTGCTTATCGCTTCGGCGCGCTCACCAAGACTACCGAACCGACGATCATCCCGGCCGCCAATAGCGTGCCGGCAGTCACAGCCTCCTGCGCAAGGAAGTAGCCGAGCAACACCGCCACCAGAGGATTGACGTAGGCGTAAGTGGATACCAGCGGGGTGGGCGCTACGCGCAGGAGCCAGGCGTAGGCAACGAAGGCAGACGAGCCGACCCCGGTTAAATAGATGAGCGCCAGCGCCGAGCGATCTGAAACCGCGCTAAGATCCAAACGGTTCCATTCGCCAAACGAGGTAGCGATCACCAGCAGGGCGATGCCGCCGGCCAGCATTTCCATTGCGGTCCCGAGTAGTTGCGACTCGGGAAGTTTCGCGCTCCTGCTGTACAGAGAGCCCATCGCCCAAGAAAAAGAAGCGAACAACACTGTGACCGCGCCCAGTGGATTGAAGATGCCGGCATCGCCGGCTGCCGTGTGGATGAGTAAAGCCACGCCGGTAAAGCCTACAAGAATGCCAAGCGTTGCGCTAAGACCCGGTTTTTCTTTGCCGGGCTGAGCCAGGTCCATCGCCACCATCCACAGGGGTACTGTCGCGACTAAGAGCGCCGTCAGGCTGGATGGGATGAACTGGGACGCCCATACGACCCCGCCGTTGCCGCCGACTAAAAGAAAAATTCCGACGATGGCTGCGTTGCGCCATTGCATCGGTGCGGGTTTTGAATCGCCGGCGACACGGCGCCAGACATACAAAAAAGCTCCTGAGACGATGAAGCGAGCCGCGGCTGAAAGGAAGGGTGGAAGTGTTTCAACCGTGAAACGAATCGCCAGATAGGTCGATCCCCAGATCAGGTAAACAGCCACCAGTGCCGACCAGATCGCCAGCGCTGAAGCGCGATACTCCTGAGACACCGGCGCGGTCGGGCTCACTAATCTTACTCTTCCCGGGCCATGCCTTTCTTTTTAAGCTCATCGATGGCATCGGCAGTTTTTTCCAGAGCGCCGACTCCCATGCCTTTGAGAATGTGGTCGGCCTTGGTGAATTGGACATCGTCATAGGGCACTACTTCGATGCGGTTGCCCCACGGGTCGAGAATATTCATTCGCTCGTTGACGCTTTCGATACCGAGTCTTGCCATCGCCCGTTTCACCGCTTCGCGATCGTCCACCACGAAACCGAAATGGCGCTTGGTGTCGGGCGCCTGGGTTCGACCCAGAGACAGTTGAATAAACTGGTCGCCGAGATCGATGAAAGCGTTGTGAGCGCTTTTGCCGCGCAGCGTGAAATCGAATATCGCGCCGTAAAATTCCAACGCCGCATCCAAATCGCCGACCTCAAGAACCACGTGATTGATGCCTAAGGCACGGGCTTTCTTTTCGCTATCATTGTTCATCCGCCTGTCCCCTTCTGTAGACGCATTAACGCGAGCAAATATTTATCAAGCTTAGCCTTTTACATCGAGCGCTTTGCATAAGGCTTCCATGTGGTTATTGAGATGGCGCACCATCGTGCTCTCGGCGAGCTGGGCGTTTTTCTTGAGGAAGGCGTCCATAATCTGGTCATGTTCGCGCATCGAGTAGTCGAGCCGTTGCGGTAAACTGAGCGATAACACGCGGGTCTTTTGAATTTTCCCGCGCAATTTCTCGATGAGACGGTAGAGGCGCTGGTTATTGGCAAGCTCCGCGATGAATCGATGAAAGTTGCTGTTGGCTTCGAAGTAATGGGCCAGGTCTTTTCTTTGACACGCGTCCTTGAGAAACTGGTGCAGCTCGCGCAGGTGCGCGATTTCTTCCGGTTGCGCTCTCTCAACTGCAAGCCGGCACGCCAATCCTTCCAGCGCGCTGGCGATGGTGTAGTAATCCTGGACGTTCTCGCGCGACGGTTTGCTGACAATGACATCGTTATTGTCCAGGAAAGTGACGTAACCCTTCGATTCGAGCGAGCGCAGAGCTTCTCGCAGCACCACGCCACCTATCCGTAGAGAGGCGATGAGTCTTGCTTCCAGGAGTTTCTCGCCGGGTGCTAATTTGCCTTTAAGAATTGCCTCTCTGAGCTCATCGATGACGGCTTTGGCCGATGACCTAAACCGTTTCTCCGCGCGCGTGGCGCCCTGGCTGCTCATGCCTTGTTGTCCACAGCCGCCGCCTCTTTAGAGGGCCTCCTGACGGCATAGCGCAGTAGTCTTTTCAGCGAATCCTGCATTTTTCGAAGATGTCCTTTGATGGTGAAGAGATAGTAGTCCTCGGTTCGCTTGAGATAGACTTCCCTGCCGATTTTCAAGTGACTGCTTTCCTCGCCCTGGGCTAAAACAAGGCGGCCGTTGCGATCTCGGATCAAAGCCAGCGCGAGCGGCGGCAGAAAGCCGTCCGGTGTCACGTAAAGAATCGTGAACGTCTCGATGACACCTTCGCTGCCCATCGGCACCAGCGGAATCTCGTTCTTAGGCGTTGCCCGGCTCGACGCAGGCTGGGGAAGTCCGGGACTGCGGACAAGCGATCCGTCGGTGCGCTCGAGAATCGTCACGAAGTTGTTGCTTGCCAGCCCCCCCGTGCTCTGCGTCAGGCCGCGCTTGAACTCGCGCTTGGAATCGATTTGCCCGCGCAGCCTTTTCACTACTTCGACGACCTGCGCCAGCCCGCTTGCGCCAACCGGATGGCCCCGTGCTTTCAACCCCCCCGAAGGATTGATCGGTAAACGGCCATCGACGGCCGTTTCTCCCTCCAGCACGGCGTCCCCTCCTTTGCCCTCGGCAAAAAACCCTAAATCTTCGGTGGTGATGATTTCAAAGGACGTGAAGGCGTCGTGAACCTCGGCAAAGTCGATTCCTTGAGGCGAAGTCTCGGCCATTTGATAAGCCCGAGCCGCTGCCGCGCGGGTGGCCGGAAACGAGGTAAAGATTTCTCTTCCTCGCAAGCTGAGCGGTCCCGTTCCTTGGCCGATTCCCGCTAATCGCACATCGGATTTGTCACTGGTGAGCACTACGGCTGCCGCGCCGTCGGTGATTGGCGAGCAGTCATACAGCCGCAGCGGAGTGGCGACGTATTTGCTCGCCAAGTACGTTTCGCGGGTAATCGTTTTTTGAAACTGCGCCAGGTGGTTAAACGAGCCGTTGCGATGATTCTTCAAGGCCACGCTGCAGAGCATATTTTCCAGACGGGACTGCGACAGGCGAAACTTTTCCCGATACTTCTCAGTGACCATGGCTGCCAGTGCCGGCATGGTTGCACCGCACTGGCGTTCTTCTTTGTCGATGACCCCCGCCAGAACACGTGTGGTCGCGCTGGTGCTCAGGTGAGTCATCTTTTCGCCGCCGAGAACCAAAACCCGGCGATAATAGCCTGAGGCAATCGCCTGGAAACCGGCTTGAATCGCCGCCGCGCCCGCTGATGAAGCGGTTTCGATCCGCACGGCCGGAATACCGGTGAGGCCCAGCGCATCGGCAATATGCGAGGCGATGTTACTGTCTCCGGTAAATTCTTCAGGGTTCATCACTCCGATGTAAATCGCCTCCACATCCTGTACGCCGGAAGTGGCCAGCGCCTGTTGCGCCGCGGCATGACAAATCTCAGCCAGTGACCTTGAGTCTCTGCCGAACTTGGTCATGCCGACGCCAGCTACAAAGACTGATTGCATACTGATAATTATACTGTTGGCTGCGGTAAAATAAAGACGAGGTCTAGTGAGAAGCGCCGCGACGGCTATGACGTTACCGCTCGCAACGGCTGGGTCCTGGATGTTCAAAGAGGGATAATCTGGCTTGTTTGCATGATCTGATCGCGCGTCTCAACGATTGTAGTTCCGATCTTGTGGGCACCTGCAACAAGCAGGGGATCGTTATCATCGATTCGACTACCCCATCGACCGACGAGAAGTTTGATGTCGGGAAAGCGGGCGCGTAACCTTTTGCAAAGGTATCGTGTCTGAGCCAGACCTCCCGGAGGCAATGAGGCGAGACAAATCAGCGCCGGGCTTCTTGCGGCGATCTGGTCGACAATTTCGGCGGCCAGTAACTCATCGGCAAGAATCTCAATTTCATAACGGCCGGGATCAAGTAGCTGCTGGAGCATCAGCAAAGCCAGTTCGTCGGCTTCATCGCGAACCGGACAGCCCAAAATTCGGACCTTTGGTGTGGCGGCTCGAGGAATAGCGTCAACCGCCGTTACACTTTCTGCAGGCTCTGAAACAAGTGAGGAATTCTCCGGTTTCAAATCGTCAAGCTCGTCCAGTATCTCCCGCGTGGCGGCGAAAACAAATTGCTGGTCATTTTCCGCCAATCTACCGAGATTGAAGTCTCTCTTGACATAATTCAGCGCGGGAAGCATGACGTCATCATAGATCTGCTCAAGGGGATGTGATTTTAGATGCTTTTCAACGATTTCTGCCGCTTCGTCCTGATCGCTCGCCAGCAGTCTCTGATAATAGCTAATATCCGCCTTCATGGCCGGCTCGTCGCTCATCATAATTGCGATGAAATCCAATTGAGGCATATACTTGCTGACGACAACAACACAGACCGTGAGCGGCGTGGCGAGGATGAGGCCGACGGGCCCCCAGAGCCATGTCCAGAACGCAACGGCGACGAGAATTCCGATGTCAGAAACGCCCGCGCTCTCGCCATAGAGCAAAGGTTCCAAAACCATATTATTGATGAGCTCTAAAACGACAATGAGTGCGATAACGATAATCGGCCACGCCCATCCCTGAAAAACCGCCAAGCTAAGCGCGGTTGGCAGGATCGCCGCCGCAACCGGGCCGACATAGGGAATAAAGCGCAGTACGGCAGCCAAGAAACCCCAAAGGAGCGCATAAGGAACACCAATCAGGTAAAGCGCGATGCCGAGCGTTATCCCGAAAGAGGCGTTGATGATCGATTGCATGAGCAGGTAACGGCTGATCCGCTGTCCCGCCTCCTCGAGCGCCTTGGTGGTAACTGTCAGACGGCCATAACCGACCAGACGGATCAGACGGTTGCGCAGATTTTCGCGTCTTATGAGCATGAAAATGACCAGCACGATGACCAGCCCGCCTGCAGCCAGGCGTTCCAGCAAGGGCGCCGTGGCCAATGGCAGCGGCCAAAACGTCGATGACTCCTCGGCTTGAACGACAACGTCACGAGGTTTTGGCTGCGCCGTTGCAGCCTCATCTTTTTTGAGTTCCTCCTTTACCTCCTCCGCAGTCTCGCGGATTTTCTCCAGAGCGCCTCCCCTGCCTGCTACACGGATGTCGGCGATTTTTTGTCTGATATTGATTCGATACCTGGGTAACTCGTTGGCGACGTCGGTAAGCTGAAGCGTAACCAACCAGCCGATTGCCGCCAGAAGTGAAAACGTAAGAACTACGATAAAGATGACTGAAGCCAGCCGTCCTATGCCGGTCTGCTCTAAAGCATCGGCAACCGGGCTTAATAGAAATGTCAGCAGGATCGACAGCGCAACAGGAATAAGGAACGCTCGCGCCCAATACAGTGAAGCAATAATCAAGACTAAAGAGAGAAGGATGAATAATGACGGTAACTTGTCGCTGCGGCCCTTGATGCCAGCCGCCAAATTGGCGCGGCGTTGCGCACGCTTCGAGTTGGACGTTTTATCGGACGTCATGACTCACTGTTCACTCTGAGAATCCAAACAGTCTTTAAGCTCCGGATGGGAATGTTTCGGCCAACCCTTAAAGCCGCTCTGCCCGGGGCGACAGGCGCGCCCAAGTGTGAGCCATACGTTTCAGATTACATTGGCCTAGCTAAATTTCCTAGGGACTAATGCGATAGCCGAATTTAAAAAAAGAACGGCAGGCAGGTGCGTTTGGATACTTGCCGAAACTGGTCGTGAACGGTAGGAGGGTTAAGTTGGTACATTTTCCCAGCGAAGATCTGTTCGATAAAACCTGGAACACAAAAATTTTTCATAAATGAGCGATCAAGTAATCAATAGTTTAGTACCTCTTCACTTTAGTACCTCTTCGCCGCCAAGCTTATAACTTCTACTTGGCATTTCGCTTGCTTTACTTGGTGCAAAGGTAAAACCAAAAGGAGACTTTATGGAAGACTACGAAATGTCAAGCAGGACTGAAGACCAATTTACGAAGACGATCGAGGATTACACTTCGGCCATCCCGTCCTCGGGTTATCTCGGTGTCGCGCTAGGAGCTATGGCACTTTCTATGGTTTGCCAGGCGACCGGCCGAGGAAAATGGGGCAACTTCATCGCGCAGTGGGTGCCTACATGGCTAATTATCGGCGTGTATAACAAACTGGTTAAACTGGAAGGCCACGACCAGTCCGATCGCGGGGCGGAACAGCTCGGTGAGTATAGCTGTGATTTTTGCGACAGCAAGTTCAGCCTGCAGTCAGATCGCCAGAATCACCAGAAGCATTGTAGCCTGAGGAGCACGGTCAATTAGCATCGGCAATTTTTGTTAGACTAGACCGCAAAGCGCAACATCGAACTGGTTATCCCAGTAGAACCGATGTCTCCTAAAGTAAGGCGGGTCAGAGGTATGACAAATCTTGCTGATGCATAGCCTTCAAATATGTTGCGCCTAAATCTTGGGGCCCTAAGATGGCACGCCCGAGGCTGCTAGGATGCTCTCAGCCAGGCATCGCATCACCTAGGTCGCATGTCTAAACTTGGCGGATCAATACGAGCCAGTTATTTTTTTTGTACTTGAAGGTTATTGATAACTTTCTTGACGCCGTTCACCTGTGATGCAAGCTCTTGAGCTCGCGTTTTCTGATCAGCGGAATCGACTACGCCATTTAAAGAAACAACGCCGTCTGTGCTATCGACGTCCACTCGCGTGAGACTCGAGACTTTGTCTGCCGCAAGTTTGGTTTTGACCGAACCTGTCAGCGTCGCATCATCGACGTTTCGGCCGGCGGTTCTTCCGGTCATAGCTTGACAGCCACCAAGTGAGAAAACTACCAACACAACGGCTAAAAATCGCACAATCTGCATCTTAAGTACCTCCTCATAGAATGATCTCTTTAATGAACTCGTCCAGCGAGTGCCGGACTAAGTCCGTTACCAGTGTCAGCATTTTAAGCGGCCTTTCACGTGTTGATGGTCTTGCTTTAGAATCTAAAAACCTTCGAACTCTAGTTCGCACACGTAACCCAGAGCAAAGTACAGACCATATCTGCCGCATCGTAATTTATATGTTAACGGACTGGAGAGAGAATGGTTTTAGGGCCTGGATGTCCCGTTAACAGTAATAATTTCCGGACTACTGTTTCAGATTCGCACAGGATGTGCCTGGATATTGCCGAGGTTCGCCCGTGACTTATTCGCCTATCGAGACATGGCGCAGTGATCGCTCAGGGGGCAGCGAATCGCCCGCAGAGTGAAATACAACCCTAGTGACTTTTCTGGATCAAGCTCTCGTTCCGGATTAATTCACGCGCGTGCTGCTGAGGCTTGTGCGCCAGTGCTATTAAAACTCCTGGCATTTCTTTTGCTGATTCGGTTGCGCTGTGAGTGAAGCGGGTGAGAAGCGCGAATAACAACTGCAAACCCCGATTGAAAACATGACGCATGATTTCGATCGCATCGGACGAAAACTCGAACGTTCCATTTTTATTAAGTTCACTTCAAAGCATCGCTCGGGAACACTATGTCAAAAGTTTGGCCTGGGAATAATTATCCGTTAGGCGCCTCTTACGACGGCGCCGGAACAAATTTTTCGGTCTTCTCGGAGGTCGCCGAACGTGTGGAGCTCTGCCTGTTCGATGAACAGGGCAATGAGACGCGCTTCGATCTTCCCGAGGTGACCAGTTTTTGCTGGCATGGGTATTTACCTAACGTCGTTCCTGGCCAGCGCTATGGGTTTCGGGTGCATGGGCCGTGGGCTCCGGGAGATGGGAGCCGGTGTAGTCCGGCGAAGCTCCTGCTGGACCCCTATGCGCGAGCAGTTCAGGGCCAAGTGGATTGGAATGAGGCGGTCTTTTCTTATCGCTTTGACGATCCCGGCGGCAAGCTTAACGAGACCGACAGCGCTCCTTTCATGCCCAAATCCGTGGTGATCAATCCGTTCTTCGATTGGGGCAACGACCGCCATCCGCGGACCCGATGGAATGAAACGATCATTTACGAAATGCACGTCAAAGGTTTCTCAAAAAATCTTGCGGAAATTCCCGAAGAGTTGCGGGGAACTTATGCCGGTCTCGGCCACCCCAAAGCGATTGAATATTTCACTCGCCTGGGCATTACCGCGGTGGAATTGATGCCGGTCCATCAATTCGTCCACGATTCGCATCTGCTGGAGCGCGGCCTGCGGAACTATTGGGGATACAACTCGATCGGTTATCTGGCGCCGCACAATGAATATTCGTCGAGCGGACAATCAGGCCAGCAGGTGCAGGAATTCAAGCAGCTGGTGAAAGCGCTGCACGAGGCGGGCATCGAAGTCATTTTGGATGTCGTCTATAACCATACCGCAGAGGGTAATCATTTAGGTCCGACGCTTTCGTTTAAAGGACTCGACAATGCGGCTTATTACCGCCTCATGAACGACGATCGCAACTTCTATATGGATTACACCGGGACAGGAAATACCCTTAACATGCGCCATCCGCACGTGCTGCAGCTGGTTATGGATTCGCTTCGCTATTGGGTTCTCGACATGCATGTTGACGGCTTCCGGTTTGATCTGGCCTCCACCTTGGCGCGCGAGCTACACGATGTAGACCGGCTGTCGGCTTTCTTCGACATCATCCAGCAAGATCCGGTGATCAGCCAGGTCAAACTCATCGCCGAACCCTGGGACATCGGCGAGGGCGGTTATCAGGTGGGGAGGTTTCCGCCATTGTGGGCGGAGTGGAACGGGAAATACCGCGATTGTGTGCGCGACTATTGGCGCGGACAAGATCAGACGCTCGGAGAGTTCGCTTACCGTCTCACCGGCAGCCCTGATCTGTACGAGGCGACCGGGAGAAGGCCGTATGCCAGCGTCAACTTTATCACCGCTCACGACGGTTTCACGATGCATGATCTGGTCTCCTACAACGATAAACATAACGAGGCCAACGGTGAAGAAAATCGCGACGGTGAAAGCCACAACCGGTCCTGGAACGGTGGCGCGGAAGGACCCACCGACAATCCGGAAGTAAACGCCCTGCGGAATCGGCAGAAGCGCAACTTCCTCGCGACTCTTTTCGTATCGCAAGGCATACCGATGCTGCTCGGCGGAGACGAGATTGGCCGCAGCCAAGACGGCAACAACAACGGTTACTGTCAGGACAACGAAATCTCTTGGTTCGATTGGCAATCGGCGGACAAGGATTTGTTGGAATTCACGACTAAGTTAATTCGGTTGCGCAAACAGCACCCGGTGTTCCGGGGCCGCCGGTGGTTTCAAGGCCGCCGTATTCACGGCGCGGAAGTAAAAGACATCGGCTGGTTTACGCCCGATGGCGTGGAAATGGTCGAGGAACACTGGGGAGAGGGATTTGCTAAAGCGCTTGGAGTTTTTCTCAATGGAGAAGGTATCGATAGCCCGGACGCTCGCGGCGAGCGAATCCTTGATGATAGCTTTTATGTGCTTTTCAATGCTCATTATGAGCCGTTGTCTTTCACTCTACCGAAGGAAGATTGGGGCAAAGAATGGAAGGTGGTGCTCGATACCAGTAAGCCGCTGCCGGAAGAAGAGGAAAATCTCTACAAGCCTGGGGACGAAATCCCATTGGAGTCACGCTCTGTGAAAGTGCTCCGTCGTGTTGCCTGACGTCCGAGCGACCTATCGTGTTCAGTTACATGGCGGTTTCGACTTCACCGATGCCGCCGCCATCGCTGCTTACCTCGCTGAGCTTGGCATTAGCCATCTCTATTGTTCACCCTATCTACAAGCAGCTCCGGGCAGCACGCACGGCTACGACGTGGTGAACCCGCATAAGGTCAACGAGGAACTCGGCGGAGCCGAGGGTCATGCCCGCTTATGCGCCGCGCTTGAAGAAAATGGGCTTAAACAGATTCTCGACATTGTCCCTAACCACATGGCGATCGGGGGAAGAGAAAACCCGTGGTGGTGGGATGTTCTTGAGAACGGACCCTCCAGTCGTTACGCCGCCTATTTCGACGTCGATTGGGATCCACCCGAAGCAAAACTGCGCAATATGGTTCTTCTTCCTGTGCTGGGCGATCATTACGGCCGGGTCATTGAAAGGGCCGAAGTGACTCTTGAGCGTGAAGGGCCACAGTTTATCATCCGCTATCATGATCAAGTCTTTCCAGTGTCGCCGCGATCGTTGGATGACCTCATCGCGACCGCTGCCCAACGGTGCGATTCAAACCATCTGGCGTTTATCGCGGATGCGTTGGGCCAGCTCCCGCCGTCGACTGCAACGGATTGGGATGCGGTACGGAGACGTCACCGGCATAAGGAGGTTCTGCGAGAACAATTGGTGCGCCTGTATGAAGAGCAGCCGAAAGTCGCGGCGGCGCTGGATCAGGTAGTAGCGGAAGTGAATTCGAATCCCGATCGGTTGGATGCTTTACTCGAGCGCCAGAATTATCGCCTGGCTTTCTGGCGCACGGCGGGTCGTGAATCCGGTTACCGGCGCTTCTTCGACATCAATACACTGGCCGGTTTGCAATCGGAGGATGAGCAGGTGTTCGCGCAAACTCACGCGCTCATCCTCGACTGGCTTAAACGGGAGGTGCTGGACGGCGTGCGCGTGGATCACCCGGACGGGCTGCGCGATCCTGAACAGTACTTCAACCGCCTGCATGCGGCTTGCCCGCGGACATGGATTACAGCCGAGAAAATCCTTGAACCCGGCGAGCGGCTTCCCGAGTCATGGCCAATCGCCGGAACCACGGGCTACGACTTTATCTATCGAGTGAACAGTCTTTTCGTCGACCCGGCCGCAGAGGCGGCGCTGACCGATTTTTACGGCGAATTCACGGACGAGCCGACCGATTTCGCCGCGATTGTGCTCGAGAAGAAACATTTCGTCTTGCGCGAGATCTTGGCAAGCGATTTGAACCGCCTCACGGCTTTGTTTGTCGATATTTGCGAGCGCCATCGCCGTCACCGCGATTACACGCGTCACGAGCTGCACGAAGCTTTGCGTGAAGTGATCGCCTGCTTTCCCGTGTATCGAACTTACGTGCGCGCCGAGGCAGGGATCGTCACCGATGACGATGTTCGAACGATCACCGCAGCCATTGATGCGGCAAAAGCAAATCAGCCCGATCTAGACAGCGACTTGCTCAACTTTCTCGGTGACATCCTGCTGCTGCGACGTCGAGGAGAACTGGAAACCGAGTTGGTCATGCGTTTTCAGCAGCTCACCGGTCCGGTGATGGCGAAGAGTGTCGAGGATACCGCTTTCTACTGCTTCCATCGTTTCATATCGCTTGACGAGGTGGGGGGAGACCCCGGACACTTCGGCTTGCCGCTGGCCGAATTCCACGCCGCCTGTGCCGAGGCGCAGGCGCGCTGGCCGCGCACCATGGTCGCTTCATCGACTCATGATACCAAGCGCAGCGAGGATGTCCGCGCGCGACTTAACCTGTTGTCGGAAATCCCCGACCAGTGGCGTAAGGCCGTAGGAAGATGGGCCGAACTGAACGAGCGATACAGGTCCGGCGGCTTGCCGGACCGCAATATTGAATATCTCCTGTATCAGACCCTCGTCGGCGCTTGGCCCATTGGCACGGACCGAGCGGTCGCATACATGGAAAAGGCCTCGCGCGAGGCTAAGGCGAATACTTCCTGGACTCATCCCAATCCTGTTTATGACGACGCTTTGCGGGCCTTCGTCGAAGGCGTCTTGAGCAACCCGGAGTTCACAGCCGATCTGGAAAATTTAATAAATCCTCTTATCGAGCCGGGACGGATCAACTCTCTAGCGCAAACACTGATCAAGCTCACCGCGCCCGGCGTTCCCGACTTTTATCAAGGCAGCGAAATTTGGGATCTGAGTCTGGTCGATCCCGACAATCGCCGCCCGGTTGACTACGATTTGCGACGACGCTTGCTCGATGAAGTGAAAACGATGACACCTGAGGAGATATGGATCCGGAGCGATGACGGGCTGCCGAAACTTTGGCTGATCCGGCAAACGCTCAAGCTGCGCAAGGACCGGCAATGCTTTGCGCCCCAGGACAGCTATCGAGCGCTGATTGCCGGCGGTGCAAAATCAGATCACGTCATAGCGTTTGCGCGCGCCGAACGCGCAATTACTGTCGCGCCACGCTTCTTGCTGAAACTCAATGGAAGCTGGGGCGATACGGTCATCAAGATACCGACTGGAGATTGGCACAACGCTTTGACAAGCGAGACTGTCGAAGGCGGCGAGGTCCGGCTCGCCAACCTGCTCAAGCGTTTCCCCGTAGCTCTTCTGTCGAAAGAGGCTGAATGATCATGACTCCTTTCCGAGTGTGGGCGCCCAACGCAAAAACGGTCGAAGTCGAAGTCAACGGCAGCCGCTCTCCCATGACGGCCGGTGAGCACGGATGGTGGTTCGTTGAGGTATCTTTGGCCGAGACCAACGCCGACTACGCTTTCGTGCTCGATGGCGGCGAGGCGTTGCCGGATCCGCGCTCTCCCTGGCAGCCGCGCGGTATCCATGGCCCATCACGCCTTGTCGATCATGAGTCGTTTGCATGGACCGACCGGCATTGGCAAGCCGGCCCGCTTTCGGCCGCGGTCGTTTACGAACTCCACGTCGGCACATTTACTGCGCAAGGAACTTTTACCGCCATCATCGACAAGCTCGACCATCTGGTCCGGCTTGGCATTACCCATGTCGAATTGATGCCGGTCGCCGAGTTCTCCGGAAGCCGGGGCTGGGGTTACGACGGCGCCGATCTTTATGCGCCGCATCATGCATATGGCAGTCCGGATGATCTAAAGCGTCTGGTCGACGCCTGCCATGCGCGCGGACTGGGGGCGATCCTCGACGTGGTTTACAACCATCTCGGACCGGCGGGAAATCACCTGGCGCGCTTCGGGCCGTATTTCACCGACCGTTATGCCACGCCGTGGGGACCGGCGATCAATTTCGATGGGCCGGACAGCGACGAGGTGCGGCGATTTTTCTGTGATAACGCGTTGATGTGGTTGCGCGACTATCATTTCGACGCGCTGCGCCTCGATGCGGTGCACGCTATTTTTGATACCTCGGCCGTGCACATTCTCGAACAGCTCGTCTGTGAGGTCGCCGGCCTCGAAGCGCAAAGTGGCAGGCACCTGGTGCTCATCGCCGAAAGCGATTTAAACGATCCTCGTGTCGTCCGCTCTCAGGAGATCGGCGGCTACGGAATACAGGCGCAGTGGAGCGACGATTTTCACCATGCGTTACACGCGGTATTAACCGGCGAGAGCGATGGTTATTACGCCGATTTCGGTTCTCTCGCCGATTTGGCCAAAGCACTTGAGCGGGTGTACGTCTACGACGACCGTTACTCGGCGTTTCGCCGCCGCAGACATGGAAGACCTCCGGTCGGGGTTCGCGGGCACGCCTTCCTCGGGTATTTGCAGAATCACGATCAGATCGGAAATCGGGCCCAGGGCGAACGCAGCAGTCAGTTGATGAGCATCGGACGGCTTAAGATTGCCGCAGCCTTAGTCCTGACGGCGCCTTTTACTCCGATGTTGTTTCAAGGTGAGGAGTGGGGTGCGGACTCGCCGTTTTTGTATTTCACCGATCATGAAGATGCCGAGCTAGGCCGCTTGGTCACCGAGGGCCGCAGGCGGGAATTTGCCGCCTTCAGCGCGCACGCTGAAGATGTGCCCGATCCGCAGGCGCGCGAGACCGTCGAACGTTCCAAGCTCATTTGGACCGAGCGCGACAATGAACCTCATTGCGAGTTGTTGGAGTGGCACCGCCGGCTCATCGAACTGCGCCGGAAACTCCCTGCTCTTTCGGATGGTCGCCTGGAGCGAGTCAAGGTGAGCTTCGACGACAAGGCACGATGGCTGGTCGTAACACGCGGCCCGGTGGCCGTTGCCTGCAACCTTGCAGACAGCGCGCAGGGTGTGCATGCCGGCATCCGCGCCAACGCCCAGATTCTATTGGCCTCGGATAAAGAAATCCGGGTGATGGACGACAGAGTCGAGTTGCCGCCGGACACGGTGGCAGTTCTCGGCAAGCCCGGCAGCGGCGCTTCATCGGTGAGGCGCTGATATGGCGGGTCGAACTGTTTCAAATATCGTCACGCGGTATGAAGACGCTCTAGGAAATTGGCGTGAAGCGCCGAAAGAAACCATCGCTGCCATAGAGGCATTGACGAGAAAGCCAGACGCAGACGCAGAGGCGCCGGTCATGGTGTTGCGGCGCGGCCGGCGCAAACAATTGCGCGGTCCGGCGGAAGTGACGCTGGAGGACGGCGCTGTGTTGCGCGTCGATAAGACGCTGCGCGCCGATTTGCCTACCGGTTACCATACACTGCGATATCTTGACGACGGTCACGAAACCAAGCTGATCGTGAGCCCGGGAGTTTGCTATCTGCCGCAGCATCTGCGGATCTGGGGGTGGTCGGCGCAGCTCTATGCGCTGCGATCCTCCGGGAGCTGGGGCATCGGAGATCTTGCCGATCTGCGGCAGTTGGGAGGCTGGGCGGCTCGACAGTTTGACGCGGCAATACTTCTGGTCAACCCGCTGCAGGCGGCATTGCCGATCCTGCCTCAGGAACCGAGTCCCTATTTTCCCAGCAGCCGTCGCTATCGTAATCTGCTCTATTTGCGCATCGAAGAGATTCCCGGCGCGGCCGAATTACGCTCCGACCTGCAACGCCTCGCCGCCGCCGGCAGTGAGCTCAATCGCGAGCAACGCGTCGACCGCGACGCGGTATTCAAGCTCAAGAAAGACGCTCTGGAATTATTCTGGGGGCGTTTCTCCGGCGATCGTCGTTTCGACCGATTTTGCCGTGAACAAGGCGAACCGCTGGCGCAGTTTGCCGCTTTCTGCGCGCTCGCCGAGCACCATGGTTCAGGCTGGCACAAATGGCCTGAGGATTATCGCAATCCCGATGCACCGGCGGTGGCGCGTTTTGCCGCGCACCACGCCGATCGCGTGCGCTTTTATCAGTGGGTGCAGTGGCTGCTCGATGAGCAATTGGCAAAAGCCTCGGCTGAAATCCCGCTCATGCAAGATCTCCCCATCGGCGTCGATCCCGACGGCGCCGATGCCTGGGCGTGGCAGGATGTGTTCGCCAAGGGCGTGACCGTCGGCAGCCCGCCGGACGAATACAATACCCAGGGTCAAGATTGGGGCTTGCCGCCTTTTGTGCCGTGGAAGCTCCGTGCTGCGGGATACGAGCCGTTTATTCAAACGATCAGAGGAGCCTTGCGTCATGCCGGCGGCCTGCGCATCGACCACGTGATGGGTTTATTTCGCTTATTCTGGATTCCCCAAGGCGCCGACCCGGCCGCCGGAGCGTATGTGCGCTATCCCGAGGACGAGCTTCTAGCAATTGTCTCTTTGGAAAGCGAGCGGGCCAAAGCGTATATCGTCGGCGAGGATCTCGGCACCGTCGAGAAAACCGCGCGCAAGAAGCTAGCCAGCAATCGAGTTCTCTCATACCGCTTGCTCTGGTTTGAAAAGGATCCCCCGGTGAAGTATCCGGAACTCGCGCTGGCGGCGGTGACCACCCATGACCTGCCGACGATTGCCGGCCTATGGAGCGGCGCCGATCTAACGCTTCAGCACAAGCTCGGGCTGGAGCCCAACGAAGCAGGAATCTTGGAGATTCGCGATCGCCTGCGCTCGATGACCGGTGTTTCCGACAACACTCCCATCGAAGAGGTCATTACGCGCGCCTATGCATTACTTGCGCAAGCGCCATCGGCGATTGTCACGGCCACTCTCGAAGACGTGTTGGCCGTTGAGGATCGGCCGAACATACCGGGCAGGGCGGAGGATTCCTGGTCCCGAGCATTGCCCGAGTCTCTGGAGAATCTGCAGTCCAGTCCGCTCGCCCGAACCATCGCGCAACACTTGCGCCAGCGCTGTTTGTGATATTGTGTAGAGCCTATGGGCGCACAGTGTTTTGCTCACTGGCCATGCGCTTGACCGGTATGGAGGCATCTCAATGGCGCGGGTGACTTTTATTCTTGGTTTAAGTGGTTCCGGCAAGACTTACCTGGCTGGGAAATTGAAGCAAGAGACAGGAGCCGAAGTATTCGAAAACATTCTGTCCGACAGTAACAGGCTTGCTGCGCTCAGCGATTGGCTGGGACAAGGCAAGGATGGCATCGTCGATGAGGTGCGGTTCTGTCTTCCCGCGTATCGGCAGGAAATTGTGCAAAAACTCTCACAAATTGCCGGCGTGGAGATGCATTGGCTTTGTTACGAGAATGATTTAGAGAGCGCCAACTGGAATGTCATCCATCGAAAAGACAAAGGCGATCCGGAAGGTCATATCGATATCAACCTGCGATTGCATCCGCATTATGAGTACCCACCGAACGCTGAAATCATTCCCATTCAGCGAATCTGAACAAAGTACACACGATCGTTTAACGAGCGGAAGGAACGACCCGTCGCAGCTGCTTCGGCCGGATTTTAGATCCGGTAGTTCGGCAGGCTAAAATGATTGAGTTCCAGCAAGGCGGCTATCGATTCGGGCACGGGCGAATTGACGCATGTAGTCTTCCGCCTCCACATGGGTTGGGAAGCT
>WHTF01000044.1 GCA_009379725.1 Deltaproteobacteria bacterium | reverse complement strand
GCTTTGTTGCATTCACCAGAGTATTGACGCGACGCAGAATGAACAGATCGGCTCCGAACCACGCGGCAACCAACGCCAGGGCAGCAATCATCCCCAGCCCTAACAGGTTGCGTTTGAGAATCCGGTCAGCATTCGCAAACGCAACTTTCTGCGGGATGCCGATACTCAGGTACACTGCTCCGACCTGTGCCGCACTGCGTAGTGGAGTAAATGCATAGAGGCGTGGAACACCGTCGACGCCCGCAGTTCTTGCGGTTCCTTCGCCTTTAAGACTCAAGATGGCCCTGACAATAGAGACTTCCGGAAGGGACTTTCCGATCCACTTCTCCGAGTCAGGGTAGCGGGCCAGGATGGCGCCGTTTTGATCGGTTATGGTGAACTCCGATCCCTTCGGCAACAGCGCCGTGCCAGCGAGGCGATTAAGCCACGCCAGATCCAGCGCGGCGAAAATCACGGCCCGGACCGCGCCGCTGTCATCCAGAACGGGATAGCCAAAATTGATCGTAGCCTTGCCGGTCGCGCGACCAATCTGATATCCGCCAACGGCAAAACCTCGCGACTCAGCGGCGCGGCGAAAATAAGTTCGATCCGTGAGGTTGATCGGACCTTTGAAGGGCCGAGCGCTGCAAAAGAGGTCGCCATCCGGTTCAATGGCGCCCAGGTTGGCATAAAGCGGGTATTGTTTAATGAGGTTAGCAAATAACGCGCTGCACGCCGTGGAGTTACGCTGGCGTACGTGCGGAATTTGCGCTAAAGAGATGAGGAGTTGGCGCACGCCTTCAACTAACTGCTCCTCATCGCCGGATGCCACCCGTGCCAGTCGCAGGGCATTGGCTTCAACGTCGACTGCGGCCAACCGCCGCTGCTCCGCCGCCGTGTAGAGGATCAATCCCAGCGCCGGGATGATAGCGAGAAGGACCAGAAGCAACAAACGAACCCGGAGGCTCGAAAAAGACAAACGTGTCATACTGTTCCGTCCACCTTCAGCTATCGGCCCCTCGCCTATTGCTTTCCTCCATGCTTTCACACGGTATCGTGACGATAAACGTCGAGCCCTTTTCCGGCTTGCTCTCTACCTCGATTTTGGCTTGACCGGTAAATTTCATAGAGCCGGGTCTTCAAAGCTCATCCCAGATGCATTGGACCAGACAGAAGAACTCGATGAGCGAAGTGAGAGCGAGCCATATCGAAGATACACGGCAGGTCAAGCAATTCCGGTCGCCGCGGGCCACAACTTCCATTCGATCACGATGCGCGAGTGCCCCGCTTCTTACCTCTGGTGGGAGTTCCACTACGTGATCCCTTGCTGCGCTTGCGGGATATTGATTTCAATATGTCCTTTTTAATAAACCTCCAGGTGCGGCCAATTTTATTTCCGGGAATCAGGCCTTGCTCGACGAGTCGATAGACGGTGTTCACGTGAATTTTCAAAAGCGCTGCCACTTCGGATGGCGTGAGTATTTCCTCCATTCGGCTCTCTCCCTGCTCGGTGATTAAATAGAAGTGTCTGAAAGTGTCTGGAGTTCGTTATTGTCCATCTGTGTTACCAATTTGTGGGCAAAAGTTGTTCCAAGTGGATCGCTATCTCTCTTGGATACGCTATATGCAGCTATTGCTTTGAGAATTTCTGCCTTTAACCGACCCGACAGAACACCCAGCGTAGCCTTCCAAGGCAACGCAAACTGGCGAATCTGTCCACAGATGACAATTTTGTACTTCGAAATAACCGGGCAGATTGATGCGGGTAGGACCGTATTACTCTCGCTGCACTTTCTCTCGTAGCTCCTCAAAAAAGACCAGCCCGGCCGCGAAGAATCCCCGATGTGGTGGTAAGTTTGGAGGAGCGGGAGAAGAGTTGTTGACCTTTGCCGTGCGCTTCGCTAATCCTTCACCTCCATCAGGTTGGCTAGAGAACTTTCATCTCCGAGCTGTCGAACATTCTTGGCACACCAAAAAAAACGCAGGCCACCTGGCCTGCGTTTAAGGGAAACCGTAAGCTGCAAATCGGCTGCGCTAATTCAGCGCCAATGGATACATCCTTTTAGGATTTTCCGTCATGATCTTCTGCTTGGTTTCCATCGAAAGATCTTCACGAGCAACAAATTTCTCGATGTTCTCACGGAATTCCGAGCGCGGTTCGTGCGGAAAATCAGTCGCGCAGAATAGAATATCGTCGCGAAAAAGCCGGGCGATTGTGGGAATGCCCATTTCTTCTAGTTCGCAATGAATGAAAATCCGGCCGCTTTTCAGGTGTTCCGAGGGCGCCGTCTTAAGCTCTGGAACTTGGGCGCTGCGGTGTTCGTATTCCAAATCCATGCGCTCCATCAGGTACGGCACCCAGCCACAGCCGGCTTCGGCAAAGGCCACTTTGAGCTTAGGAAATTTATCGAAAACGCCGCCGTAGATCATGCCGGTCATCTGAATCATCTGGCCAAAACCGTGGCTCAAGGTGCGAACTTCGATCAAGCGGTCGAACGCGTCGACGCCGATGCCTTGAGTCGGAGCAGCGTGGACCGCTAACAGCGCACCCAGTTCTTGGGCCGCCTCATAAACCGGAAAGTATCTTTCATCGCCGAAGGGCTGTCTCATGCCAACCGCGGGGAGAATAGCGCCGACCATGTTCAATTCTTTGACCGCTCGTCGTAATTCCTTGATCGCTTCCGGAATCGACTGTAGCGGGATCAGCGCCATCCCTCGGAGGCGTTTTTCCTGTTTGAGAAATATTTCGGAAAGATAATTGTTATAGCCTTGGGCAATAGCGCATGCCCAGTCCTTGTCCCTGATCAATCCGAACGTAAGACCTGCCGTGGGGTAAAGTACGGACCATTCGATCTCATCCTCGTCGAGAAAGTCCTTCCATTCCCGCAGCGATCCCTGCGCTACGTAACGGCCCTTGCCGTCCACCACCCTCAGCGCTTGGCGGTGAAACCCGTCCAAGGTTGGGAAAAACGGGAAAGACAACAGATCTTCCCGGCCCTTATAAGGAGGCGGCAAGAACTCCAACAGAGTCTTGTCGTTTTCGACCACGTGCCCATCGGCGTCGATAAATCCCTTCACTTTACCCATATCGCTACTCCTCGCTTTCCAGACGATCACTCACCAAACCGCGTCACTCATTTTTTCAACCCTCTACTAGGTATCAAGAAAAGCGTATGATCTGCAATGGCATGATTCTAAAAGTTCAAGGTTCAACAGTTCAACCGTTGAAGGGTTGAAGGAGGAAAGTTGCATCTACAGCTTGGGTTTTGGTTTGACGTTGAACTTTTGAACCGTTGAACCTTGAACGCTCGCAATCTCGGTATACTCGCAATCACTTCACTAACTTCTTTCGCGCCAAAAACTCACGGACCACGTCGTTTACCTGGCGCTTCTCGCCGTCAACGGCATAGTTGAGCCTGCGCATTTCATCGACGTTCAATATGCCGCCCAATGTTCGTAGAACTTCTCGCAGCGCGGGATATCTTTGCAGCGTTGCTTGCCTTACCACCGGTACTGCATCGTAGGGCGGAAAATACTGCCGGTCATCCTCGAGCTGCACCAGACCATAGTGATCGATCAGGCCGTCCGTTGAGTTTCCCGCGATCAAATCTACTTGTCCTTCCGCCAGAGCGCGGTAAGTCAACGATAGGTCCATTTCGCGTATTTCTTTAAAATTCAAACCATAAGTCTCTACAAAGCCGGGATAGCCGTCGGCTCGCGACATGAAATCCTGACCGAATCCAGCGCGCCACTGGGCCGCTACTTTTGCCGCATCGCTGACCGTTTTGAGACCCAGCCGCTGCGCATCCTCGCCCCGCACCAGGATTGCAAAGGTGTTGTTAAAACCGAGAGGTTCGGTCCACTCACTGCTGAAACGTTTAGCATAGGCCGATTTCACTCGCTGGTAGACCTCTCGCGGATCTTTTAACGGCTCGTCTTTTAGAATGGCCAACAGAGCCGTCCCCGTATACTCGACATAAAGATCGATCTCGCCGGTAGTCAACGCCTGATGCGCCAGGTTTCCGCCGAGGTCGGACCGCCGCTCCACCTGCAAACCGGCATTCGCTTCGATGGTCTGTGCCAGAAGCTCACCTAAAATAATCTGCTCGGTAAAATCCTTGGAGCCGACCGCGATGCGGCCAGTGGTTTTGCCTTCAAAAAGATGCACGACCCCAAACCCCGCTAGAATCACAACCGCCCCAAGCGCCGGCCGAAGAAGTTGACGAACTCTGCGCCTGGCAACATCGCCAAAACGCATGGCGCGCTCGAACGAGCCAAGAAGCAGATCTGCGCTGATCGCGATCAACGCAGCAGGAACCGCTCCGGCCATGATCAGCACGTTGTCATTCGCTCTGAGGCCGCGGAATATATAGCGCCCTAAACCGCCGGCATCGATGGCCGCCGCGATGGTCGCCGTGCCGACGCAAATGACGGTGGCGACGCGCACGCCGGCGATAATGACACCGAGAGCCAAGGGGAGTTCAACCTGAAAGAGCAGCTGGCGATCCGTCATGCCCATGCCGCGTCCGGCCTCGCGAATCGCCGGGTCAACGCCGCTGATTCCGGTAAAAGTGTTGCGAATGATGGGCAACAGCGCATAAAGAACCAGGGCGACGATGGCGGTGCGCGCGCCGATGCCGCCGACAATGCGCACGTCGAAGAGAAAGAGATTGACCGGGATCAGAAATCCAAAGAGCGCCAGGCTCGGCACCGTCTGCATCGTATTGGCAAATCCCAAAACCGGCTTGCTGAGCGCTGGCTTGCGCGTGAGGAGAATGCCCAGCGGCACACCGATTGAGAGCGCGATGAGAATCGATACCCCGACGAGAAAAAGGTGCTCCAACGTCAAGGCAATCACCTCGCTCCGATGATCGAGAAAAAACTGCAACAGGCTCATGATTCTCTCCGCACTGCCCGCGTGTCGTGAAAGCATTGGGCGAAGGCGCGTGCTTCCGGGTCCGCCGACGCAAGCAGATCGTCGGGGGGTCCCAAAACAATCAATTCACCGTCCTTCAGCAAACCGATGCGCGACGCCAGGGTAAAAGCTTCGCCGACGTCATGCGTCACGAAGACCATGGTCTTGCCCAATTGCTGTTGCAGCGAGCGAAACTCTTCTTGAATTTCCCGGCGCGTGATCGGGTCCAAAGCGCCGAACGGTTCATCGAGAAGAATCATTGGCGGATCCGCCGCTAGAGCGCGCGCCACGCCGATGCGCTGGCGCTGCCCGCCTGACAATTCTCTCGGGTAGCGATCGGCGAACTTGTCGGGATCCAGACTCACCATGGCAAGCAGCTCGCGCGCGCGCAGCTTGATTTTCTCGGGCTGCCAGCCTTCAAGCCTGGGAACTACGCCGATATTTTCCTCGACTGTTAGATGAGGGAATAAACCGATCTCTTGAATCACATAGCCGATCCGCCGTCGCAGCCGGATTGGATCCCATTCCTGGGTCGCCTTTCCCTCAATTCGTACCTCCCCCGAGGTTGGGTCAAGCAAGCGGTTGATCAGTTTCATTGTCGTCGTTTTGCCTGAACCGCTGCGGCCGAGCAACACCAGCGTCTCCCCTTGCGCAATCGTCAAGCTCAGATTGGCCAATAGCTTTTTACCCGCCGCTAGAACAAAACTGACCTCGCGGAATTCGATGGCTGCTTGTGGATTACTCATCGAGCTGTTGACTCCTTTATCCGGTCGCATCCGATTGCTTTTTCTTATAGGCTAATTTCATATGAGAAAAGAGTCGCTGCCTTCGATCATCGCACCGCAACAGAGAGCGCGCTGGAAAAACGATCGTGATGGGATTTGGACTTTGGACGGCGCTTTCCTGGATGCAATCCCAACTCGTTCGATTTTGACAACCTTGTGGGATCAACCCCGCTGGTTGGAAGCGTACCATTTATACGATCAGCGAGGCTCCGAACTTTTTGAGCAAATCTGCGAACTTCCGGAATATTATCTCACGCGAACTGAGAATAGCATTCTGGAAGCCGAAGCGGCGACAATTATCGCCGCCGCGCCGGTCGAGTGTATCGTCGAACTGGGCGCCGGTTACAGCAAGAAGACCATCCATCTGCTGACCGAACAACTGCGCCAGCGCCACAAAGGTATCTTCGCTCCCATCGACGTTAGCCGATCCGGCCTGCTCGCCTCCAGAGATGCCTTGAAGAGGGATTTTCCGCGCCTGGAATTCCACGGCCTGCATGCGCGCTACGAAGAGGGGTTTACCAGCATCGATCAAGCCGTGCCGACACTGTTTGTCTTTCTCGGCAGCACCATCGGTAACTTCAATCATTCCGAGTTGCCGCGGTTCTTTAAGAACTTCTCGCAGGCCATGGGACCGGACGACTACCTTTTGCTCGGCGCCGATCGGCTCAAGGATGTCGCTGTGCTGGAGAAGGCGTACGACGATTCACAAGGCTTAACGGCACAATTTATTTTAAACGTTTTTATTCATATCAACCGTCTGCTCGACAGCAACTTCAACACGGAAAAAATGCGCTACCACGCACAATTTAACTCGGAATGGCAACAGATCGAAATGTACGCCGTCGCGGCGGAAACTCACGAGGTTCATTTTCCCAACGTGGAAACATCGTTCAATTGGAAAAGAGACGAAAGAATTCTAGTGGAGATTAGCCGGAAGTTCGATTCGCTGCGCTTGCAGGAGCAGTTGCGGTTCTTCGATCTGACGCCGGTCGACCACTTTACCGATCCTGACGAATGGTTTTCCGTGTTGCTTTTCAAGAAACAGTGCTGAACGAAGAGAGATTATTCCCAGCGGTTCCTCCCTGACATGAAAATGCGGCCCCAATACTAACGCCCGCGGCCGGGCCTGGTCATCAGATTCCTGAATATCACCGCACATAGAGGTTTTCCGAATTCGATGGAGCATCGTCAACCTAAGCCAACTTGTCACAGCTCTCAGCCTATGCGACATTCTCCCTCGATGAGTCAAGCGCAGGCCTTTAGAAGACGCGGCATCGTCGAAGGGTTTTTCGGTCCATTATGGAGCATGGCGCACCGCGGCCGCATACTGGAGGCCGGCGCCGCTCGCGGCATGAATACTTATCTGTATGCGCCGAAGGATGATCCCTATCATCGCGAGCGCTGGAGGATCCCCTACCCAAAAGAACAGTGGCAGGCGCTGGCGAGGCTGATTCGTCAGGCACAAAAACGCAATGTCGATTTCGTTTACGGCTTTCATCCCGGTAAAGGACTGTCATTTTCCGCCGATCAACCCGTTCGCATCCTGTTGGCAAAGGCGCAGCGTTTTTACGATGCCGGCGTTCGCACGTTCGCCGTCTTATTCGACGACATCCCTTCGCGTCTCGCGCATGCCGCCGATCGCAAACAGTTCAAGAACAGCTTGGCGCGCGCCGAGGGAACGTGGTTGGCCGACATTGTCGCTCGACAACCCGCTGCCTGGACCGATGTCGAGTGGTGGATCTGCCCTTCCTTCTATACCCCCGACCCATTGCTCGCGCGGATCTTCGGCGCCTTCGAACCGAACTTCATCGAGACCCTGGCGGAACATCTCCCATCTAACGTCGCCTGCTGCTGGACCGGCCCTTCCGTAGTGTCGCAGAAAATAACTCTGGCGCACGTGCGAAAAATCGCCAAGCTCGTCGAACATCCGCTGATTCTCTGGGACAATTATCCAGTCAACGATCTTTCCATGCGCGACGAACTCCACATCGGTCCTTTGCGGCATCGGGATCCGCGCTTGCCGCAAGCCGCCTATGGCTACCTGAATAATCCTCTCCTGCAAGAGGAACTGAGTTTCATTCCGCTTGCCACCTGTTTCGATTACGCCGCCAGTCCCGGGAGCTATAACCCGGAAAACAGTTGGAACGATATCATCAGCCGGCGATTCGGCTCTGGCGCGAGGGCGCACTGGTGGACCATTCGAAATTTTTGCGACAAGACCGAACAAAGCAAAAAGACCAAGCGCCCGCTGCGGTTCTCACGCGACGAACTGAAATGTTTGCAAGCGGCCGCCGCTTATTTATCTGACCATCGCAAGAAGAAATGGGCTGCTGAAATCAAACCTTGGCAAAAGCAAATTCAACAAACGCTCAGTAATCCGGCAAGCCCGGTTAAAATTCCTTTGCCGTTATCTTGATCGCCCGCACAGACTCGCGTAAATTTTTAGAATGGTTAATATGCACCCAGCCGGGCCGGCGCCCGGCGGCCTACTCTCGGCAATGACTGCCGCTGAATTGATCTCAATTTTGCGGGCGTTTCGCTCGCGCACTCACGGTTTGGTCGCGGATCTCGATCAACAACAACTCATCGGACCGCGCCTACCAACCGTAAACCCGCCGCTATGGGAAATCGGACACCTTGCCTGGTTCCAGGAGTTTTGGGTGCTGCGCCACCTGCGCAAGCACAACGCATTGCTCGAAAACGGCGATCAGCTCTACAATTCCACCGACATCGCTCACGATACTCGTTGGGAGCTGTTATTGCCGTCGCTCGATGACACCCGGCGTTATATGGACGAAGTTCTCGACCGCGTCATTGAGCCCATCGAAGGGAAACGGAACCTCACCGGGGATGAGCTCTATTTTTATCTCCTCACGACGTTCCACGAAGGCATGCATGCCGAGGCGCTCGCTTGTACAAGGCAAACCCTCGGCTATTCCGCGCCGCATTTTCTTGCCAACCCACCCGCTCGTGAAGGTCAAAAACTTGTCCTTCCCGGAGAGGTGGTGATTCCCGGCGGAGCATTTCTACTCGGCGCGCGCACCGACTCGCCGTTTGTCTTCGACAACGAAAAATGGGCGCATGAGGTCCTTATCGAACCATTCCGCATCGCCCGCGCACCGGTGACTAACGGCGATTTCCTTGGATTCGTCGAAGACGGCGGCTATCGGCAGCCTCGCTTCTGGAGCGAAGCAGGCTGGCGCTGGCTCGAAACCGGCGGCGCGCCGCAACTGGAAAAGTCGTTTGCGAACTTTTTCAGCAAAACTCTTAAAGAGTCCGCCTACTCGTTTAGCCCGAAAGAACGACTCGATCATCCCATTTATTGGCGCCGCGAAGCTAATGGCCAGTGGCAGCAGCGTATTTTTGACAGCTACTTTCCGCTCAACGAGAACTTGCCGATTGTACATGTCGGCTGGTACGAAGCCGAAGCATACTGCAACTGGGCGGGCCGGCGCTTACCCACTGAAGCGGAATGGGAAGCCGCCGCATCAGGAGAGCCCGCTACCGATGGTTACGGTTTTAGCAATCACCGGCGTCATTTTACCTGGGGCGAGACTGCTCCGAGCCCCGAACATGCCAACCTCGACTGGCGCAGCGGCGGTATCGTTGAAGTCGGCGCACACGGCGCCGGCGACAGCGCATTCGGATGCCGCCAGATGATCGGCAACGTCTGGGAATGGACAGCGAGCGAATTCGCGCCTTATCCGGGCTTTATTCCCGATCCTTACAAGGAATACTCGAAACCGTGGTTTGGCACCCATAAGGTGCTGCGCGGCGGTTGCTGGGCAACCTCTTCTCTGCTTATCCGCAATACCTGGAGAAACTTTTACACGCCGGACCGGCGCGACGTTTGGGCCGGTTTCAGAACCTGCGCAAAGTAAATATCCATCGTGAAAATTCAACTCGTCACTCCCGCGCCACTGCGCTTCAACAACGGCAACAAGATCACCGCTCTTCGCTGGGCCAAAATCTTGAAGCAGCTCGGACACCGAGTGAGCATCTTACAGAGTTACGACGGCAAACCCTGCGACGTTTTGATCGCGCTCCACGCCAGACGCAGCTACGACTCGATCCGGCGTTTTCATGAGCTGTATCCCCAGCTTCCGCTGATCGTCATTCTAACCGGGACCGATCTATACCGCGATATCCGCACGCACCGGAATGCTCAACGTTCACTTGAGTTAGCGACGCATATCGTCGCGCTGCAAAACATGGCTTTGGCAGAATTATCGCAGCATTTGCATGCAAAAACGCAAGTTATTTATCAATCGGCCGAGCCGTGCCTCGGCAGACACGTGGCCGGCGCGACGAGAGCTTTCCAAATTTCTGTCATCGGTCACTTACGGCAAGAAAAAGATCCCTTGCGCACGGCTCTGGCGATCCGCGGATTACCGAAGGAATCGCGCATCGAAGTCCGGCACATCGGCAGAGCTTTGGACGACAAGCTGAAACGTCGCGCGCAAATAGAGACCAACAGGAATCCCCGCTATCGCTGGATCGGAGAATTGTCGCACCGCAAGACGCGCGAGATTCTGGCGCGAAGCGATCTCACGGTGATCACCTCGCATATGGAAGGGAGTTCCAATGTATTGTCCGAAGCGCTCGCTTGCGATGTGCCGGTCATCGCTTCAAAAATCTCCGGACTGATGGGAACTTTAGGGACAAACTACCCAGGCTATTTTGCCGCCGGCGATACCGCCGCGCTGACCGGGATTTTGTCGCGGGCTGAGACCGACACGCGGTTTTATCGGGCGCTGAAAGAAAGTTGCAAGCGCCTGTCGCCGCTGGTTTCTCCGAAACGAGAGTCGGCTGCGTGGAAGAAACTCTTACGCCAGATTCAGCGATAACGACGTCAAGCCATCAGCTTGAAGGTTTTTCACGAATCCACGGCCTCACCCAGGGCAGGAGCAGATAGGCCGGCAGCGAAAGCAAAAACGTCATGGCAAAATAGTTGCCGTAGCCGTAGTGTTCCGCACCCAACCCGCTGATCCCTCCGATCAAACGCCCGGTGAGCGAAAAAATCGACGACAGAAACGCGTACTGCACCGTCGCATGCTCTTTTTGGCAAACGTTCATCAGAAAGGCCAGGAATGCGGCGGTTCCCAACCCGCCGCTGAGCGACTCGAACATGGACGCGCCGTATAGGCCGAAGCGTCCCAGGTCCAGCCATTGCACCATGGAGTAACCGAGGTTCGATACCGCCTGGAGCAGGCCCAAGAACCACACCGCGTGAAAGATCCCATAGCGGGAGATGAAGGCTCCGCCGGCCAGCGCGCCGACCACGCTGAGGACGATACCGAAGGTGGTGGGAAACAAACCGATCTGAAACATGAGCTCTTCTTGCAGCGGCCAAATGGACTTGCCGTAGTCCACCCAAAACGGCTTGACCATCGGCCCGATGGCGAATTCCCCCAGCTTATAGGTCAACACGAACAGTACGAGTGGAATCACCCGCCACGTGCCGGCCCAACCGGCAAAACCTTTCCACCAGTGCTGGCGCGCTTCTTCGCCCAAGCGCAACCGCGGGACGAGAAGCGAGCAGAATGCGAGAGCGATGAATAGCGTCCCGGCAAGCCTGAACAAGGTTCCCCATTGCAGGACCGCGGCGAGAAACACCAAGCCGCCGCCGACCAGCACCAGAGCCACCCGGTAGGCCGACGCTCGAACGCCGTTGGCGGCGCCCTCCTCTTCGCGCGCAATCAAACCGACCGAATAAGAATCGATGGCGACATCCTGCGTCGCCGAAAGAGTCGTGAAGGCAAGAACCAGGATGAGCACTATCCAGCCGACGCCGGTGACATCGACCCAGGGCAGCGCCAGTAATATTGCGGCGATGCCGAGCATGCAGCCCAGCACCCATATGCGCCGATCGCCATAGCGGTGCACCAAGGGCGACCAAAAGACTTTCAAAGAATACGGCAGTTCTAAAAGGCGCAGCCCACCAATCGCGCGCAGCGAAACCCCGTGCAGGCGAAAATAAACCGGCAGCACCTCCCAGAGAATCGCCGCCGGCGCGCCCTGAACGAAATAGAGCAGCGCGACCACGCCGAGCTTGTTCCTTGTCGCCGGCGACCCTCGATCCACCCCAAGACATTTCCAAATCAGTTCACGCATAGCGACTTAGATATAAAGGCAATTCCGCCGAGATTCCACTGTTTACTAAATCAATTTTCTTGCCGCTGTCTCACAGGGTTTATGGCGTTGCAGAAGAAACGTTTAACGGTGAACTTTTGAACGAGTTTTTAGGTTGAAAAGAAGCTAGCTAACCGGCGGCTGTTCCGATTTCCGGATATCGATGACGCGCCGGCGCAGCGTAAAAAGACGACCGCCGGCGGCGATACGCTTCCAAACAAGCGACCGCGCGGCATCTTCAAACACCGAGTAAGCCACCGGGGTGACCAGTAGTGTCAGCAGCAGGCAAAGCGATTGTCCGCCGATGACCACGACGGCGACGGCACGGCGTTCCTCGGCGCCCGGCCCCGAACCTAACGCCAGCGGAAGCATTCCCGCTACCAGCGCCATAGTCGTCATCAAAATCGGCCGCAACCGGTCGCGATTGGCGCGCATGATCGCGGACAGTCGCTCCATCCCTTCCTCGCGCAACCGGTTCATATGATCGATTTGCAAGATCGCGTTCTTCTTGACCACGCCGAACAGCACCAGCATGCCCAGCGCCGAATAAAGATTAAGCGTGTTACCCGTCAGCCACAAGGAAAACAGCGCAAACGGCACCGACAACGGCAGCGACAGAAGAATCGTTGCCGGATGGATGGTGCTTTCGTACTGCGAGGCGAGGATCATGTACATAAAAACGATGGAAAGCAGCAAGGCCCATAAAAATTGATTGAATGTGCGCTCCAATTCACGCCCGCGGCCGGACACGCTGGTGGTGTATTCGGCGAGCAAATTCATTTGGCGCACCTCTTGATTGAGCGCCTCGAGACGATCGGCGAGCGCAAAACCGGGGGCGACCCCGGCGCGTAGGCTCACCTGGCGTTGACGGTCCAGGCGGTCGATGCGGGATGCGCTCTGGGCCGACTCGACGTGCACCAGGTTATCAAGCCGAACCAGGCCGGCGCCCGCGCGCGGAACGTAGAGGCGGGAAATCGCCCCAACATCTTCTCGATCGTGCCGCGATAAACGCAATTGCACGTCGTATTCCTCATTGACCGCCGGATCGATGAATCGCGACACTTCCTCGTCGCCGCCGACCATCAAACGTAAGGCCGCGGCGATATGCTCGGTATCCACGTTGAGATCGGCGGCGCGCTTGCGATCGATCACCACGCGCAATTCGGGGTTGTCGAGCTTGAGCGTCGTATCGGCGTCGATGATGCCCAAATCCTTCGAGCGGATGCGCAGGCGCTCTGCATACTCGGCCAGCGCGTTCAGATCCGGGCCGCGCAATACGAAGTCGATGTCCCAGTTGCCGGTGCCGATGTTAAACGACCGCTGATTGCGCACGGAAGTCCGGAGATCCGTGAATTGTCCTAGACGCGCGCGGATCTGCTGCATGACGTCGCGCTGCGAAATGTTGCTAAATGCCGCCCAGGGTTGTCCGTTGAGCGTCTCGCGCCAAAGCCGGCCGACGGAGAAGATCCGCTCTCCGTGCGGCGCGATGCGCACGTAGCAGCCGCCTGTGCCCACGCCGCTGATAAAGCTCCCGCCCGCGTCGCAGAGCATTGAACGGACCAAAGGCACGGCGCGGATCTCATCTTCCACGGCGCGCATGATCTCGTCCATGGCCGCGAGGCTGGTGCCTTGAGGGGCGGTTATGTTTACGTCGAATTCCGCCTCGTCTACATCGCTCGGGATGTACTCCTGTTGAACGAGCGTATACAGAGGAATGGACGAGAGCGCGACAAGCCCCGCGAATATCATCACCACGAAACGGTGAGCCATAGACCAGCGGAGCATGTGTTCGTAACGGCGATCGATCCAGGCGTAAAAGCCGCGTCGAGAGCCGGCTTCTCCATGATCGCCGCCGGAAGCCGCGTCTTCGCTGCGAAGCAGGCGCGCGCTCATCATCGGCGTGAGCGTGAAAGACACCAGCAAGCTAACCAGAACCGCCACCGATGCGGTAAGGCCGAATTGATAGAGGAATCGTCCCGAGATGCTGGACATGAATGAGACCGGAACGAAAATAATCACCAGGCTGAAAGTCGTCGCCATGACCGCCAAACCGATTTCGGCGGTGGCGGCGCGCGCCGCCTCAAACGGCTTCATCGCCTTTTCTTCAACGAAGCGAAAAATATTTTCCAGGACCACGATGGCATCGTCGATGACGATGCCCACCATCAGCACCAGCGCCAGCATGGTCACGCTGTTGAGCGTGAAGCCGAGCGCCCACATCATGCCGAAGGCTGAAACCACCGAACTCGGAATGGCCACGGCGGCGATGAACGTCGAGCGCCAACTGCGCATAAAAGCCAGCACGACCAGACACGCTAATATGCTGCCTACAATCAGGTGAAAATTAATTTCGTTCAGCGCCGCATAAATATAGCGCGACTGATCGCGGATAATTTCGATCTCAAGATCGCCCGGCAGCTGCCTCTTGACCTGCGCAAGGTTTTCTTTCACAGACTCGATGACCGCAACTGTATTAGCGCCCGACTGCCTGCGTATTTGTAGTTGGACCGTCGGCACGCCGTTGAGCCGCGCCAGAGATCGTTGTTCCTTGGTGCCGTCTTCGGCCGAGCCGATATCGCGGATACGAATGGGAACGCCGTTAACCGTCGACACCACAAGATCGTTGAAAGCTTCTGGGACGACAATGCGTCCCATGGTGCGAAGCACCTGTTCACGCGCGCCGCTGGTCACATTGCCGCCGGGTATATCGGCGTTCTGCCGCTGGATGGCGTCTCGAACGGCGGTGATCGGAATTTGATACGCCGCAAGGCGATCGGCATCGATCCAGATGTTGATGGCGCGTTCCAATCCGCCGACGATACGAACCTCACCCACCCCAACCGAGCGCTCGATCTGAACCTTGACGATTTTATCCGCAATCTCCGTCAACTCGCGGAGAGAACGGTCGCCGGAAAGCGCTATCGTAAGGATCGGTGAGTCTTCGTTGTCACGTTTTGAAATGACCGGGGGATCGACGTCGCGCGGCAAACGTCCAAGGACCGTGGCGACCCGGTCGCGAACATCCTGCGCCGCGACATCTATGTCCCGTTCAAGGTTGAATGTGGCCATAACGTACGAGCTTCCCCGACCGGATATGGAACGCAGCTCGTCGATCCCTTCAACGGTGTTGACGACTTCTTCGATCGGCTGTGACACTGTGGTTTCGACTTCTTCAGGAGAAGCGCCCGGCAAGGTAGTGCGCACTGAGACGATGGGCAGGTCTACCGAAGGAAAGCGATCGACGCCCAGACGGAAATAACTTGTCGCGCCCACGACCACGATGGCTAGAATAATCATCGAGGCAAAAACGGGGCGCCGGATAGAAACTTCCGCTAGCTTCTGCATCAGTTCACCACTTTTACGGGCTCTCCGGCAACAAGGTTTCCCGGTTGAACGATGACTTGATTGCCGGCAGCGATGCCTTCGATGATTTCTATCTGTTCGCCGATACGGCGTCCGGTGCGCACGTGCTTTTCGATAGCTTTATCCTCCGCCACCATCAAAACCTTCTCAATTCCCGCGAAGGTGACGATCGAATCACGTGGCACGGTAACAATCTCTTCACCGGCTTCAATGATAATGTCGGCTTTGGCGAACGACCCAGGGCGCAGTGTGCCCTGGGTATTTGGCACTTCAGCCTCGATCAGTAATGTTCGGTTGTTTTCCGTGATGGCCGGAGATAGGCGAGCGACTCGACCGGAATACTTACGGGTGTCGCCTTCGACGGTAAGCTCTACCGCCTGGTTCACACGCACAGACCCCGCCTGTCGCTCAGGTACCGCCAGCCGCAAGCGCAACGGATCCATGCGCACGAGTGTCACCACCGGCGCCCCGGCCACCAGATATTGGCCCACGGAAACCTGGCGCTCGCTGACCGCGCCCTCCATGGGAGAGACAATAATCGTATCGGCAAGCTGCTGGCGCGCGATTTCGAGCTCCGAACGGCGCTGGAAAAGTAATCCTTGGCGATTACGGACCTCCTCGATCGCAGCTTGATACTGGCCTTCAGCAACCGCCAGTTGTGCGACAGCCGCGTCCAGCTCAGCGCGCGCGATAAAATTCCCGTCCCACAATTCCACCATCCGGTTATGGGTCAAACGCGCTTCCCTCAGCATGGCTGCCGCCTGACGTACCAGCGCCGTTTGCTCAGGATCTATCTTGTCGCTGGTTCCTTCGGCGGGCAGGCCGAGGCGCACCCGGGCTTGCTGGAGACCGGCTTCCGCTTGATTGACGCGAAGCCGATAGTCGCTGGGATCGATGCGCGCGATCCCCTGCCCCTTGCGCACGCGACTGCCGAGATCGACGGCTATCTCGCTGATACGCCCGATAACTTTGGTGCCCAAGACAACTTGATCCTCGGCTGCAAGCGTTCCGGTAGCGCTCACCGTGCGCGCGACCCTGGCTTCGACTGCTTTAGCGACTCTTACCTGACGCGGCGGAGTGTCGCTTTCGGTGACAGCGGTCGCTGATGGGTCGCCGCCGCACGCTGCCAGCACCACGGAAAACAATGCAGCCACGAGTACACTACCCGAGGCCATTATCCTTAAACTGCCGCGCCTGCGAGTGGGACATGAGATGTTCGATGAACAAGAGGTCAGCAATTCCCCCTCCTGGGCCGCCCGGTGCGCGCCTTCCGGTTAAAGGTGATTGTAAAGAACAGCCGGTATTCGAAGGTCATTCAGATATGCCTCCGTTTTGTTGGGCGAACTCTTTCAGAGCCGCAAGTGAAAAAGCGGTAATATGTTCGGCCAGCCGCGGGATATCGTTCGGGCCGTATTTTCGTTTCGGGTAAAGGCGACTCAGTACCGACCGAGCATGATGGTAATAAACACATTGGCTTAAAATGCTCAACGTGCACAGGCGCACCGCCTCCTCAGTGGCGGCCGAATCGAGCAGTTCGCGAGTGATCGATGCCAGCTCTTGGTGAAACGGCCGGGCAATTTCTTCAACCAGAGTATCCAGAGCCCGCGTCGGCTCAATCATCTCCCGCGCCATAATCTTAGTGTGCCATCCCGGGCGACCTTCGTCGAACACACGATGCAACAAGGATTGAATGTACGCCGATAGTTTCTGCTCCGGGGCGGTACCGGGCCCATAGTCGGCAGGATACTTCTCTGCGTGGGCGTCCGGCACGGAGCGCAGCACGGCCATGTAAAGCCCCTCTTTGTCGCCAAAGTGGTAGTTGACCGCTGCTATGTTAGCCCCGGCCTTTTCGCAGATCTGCCGCACGGTAGCTGCTCGGTAGCCGTATTCCGCGAAGATCTCGCCGGCCGCTTCTAAAAGACGCTTCTCCGTCCCTGAATTCGGTTCAGAAACAGTTGCCGATTGTTCATTAAACATATGTTTGAATCGAGTGTATCAAACACCTGTTCGATATACAATTCAGTCGTAATTTCCCAAGAAGCATTAACAGCGAACGCGTCACGGCGCGTCACTATTCAATTGAACCTCAAGCACTAAGTTAATATCGAACAGATCTACAGTTTTCCGCGACACGATCTATCCAAACGGTAGTCTTTAGCCATTGGCATTTGCTTTCGAACCTCACCAAGTGCTAAACGAACTTATTCCACTCGGGAGGATTACGATGGCAAAACTAAGACATCTCGCGCTGTTGACGCACCAACCGGAGAAGCTGGCCGATTTCTATAAAAAAGTTTTCGAGCTTCAAGAAGTCTTCCGCACCAAGAATGGATCGGTGCATTTGTCCGATGGCGAAGTCAATCTGGCCATCCTGAACGCCAACGACCCGAAAGACCCGGATGATTTGAAGCACATGGGCATGTATCACTTCGGTTTCCACGTCGATGATCAAGAGACTGTCGCAAAAAGAATTCAAGAGCTCTATCCGGAAGGAGCGCCAAAGGCACGGCCTAACGGCACGAGCTACGCCGAAACGCGCGGAGCGGATCCAGACGGAAATATCTTCGACATTTCCACCTGGGGATGGAGTGGCAAACCGCTGCCCAAAGAAAAGGGCGGACCCGATCAACGCTGATTCCAGGAGTTGAATTTCTCATGATAAAGTTTTTTTCCAGCATATTTTTTGTTTTGAGCTTGTCGTCATTCCAAGGCACTGGTTTTGCCGCCACTGCGGCTGAAGTCGTTAAAAAATTACAGGGGCTATCACCGGCGCAAAGAAAAGCCGTCCTGGAAGAAGGCGCGAAAAAAGAAGGCCAGGTGGTGATCTACACATCGGTCAGCCTATCGGACTATCCGAAGATCTTGGCGGCGTTCGAACAAGCGCATCCTTTTATCAAGACCCATGCTTTCCGCTCAACCCCGTCGGGTGTGTTTAGAAGAGTTGACACAGAAGCTAAAGCGGGACGTCATGCGGTGGATCTGGTCGCATCCGCGCCTATAGAGGTTTGGCAGTTAAAACAACGGCAACTCTCCATCCCCTACGCATCTCCCGAGACAACCGGCCTGTTTAAAGGTTCCGCCGACCCCGATGGCTACTGGACCGCTTTCGATGTCACTCCCATCGTTCTTGCGTATAACACCAAGCTGGTGAGCGCGCAGGAGGCGCCAAAAACATATCAGGAGCTTTTGAATCCGAAATGGAAAGGCAAAATGAGCCTGGGCACGGAGGATTACGATTGGTTTTCGGTCCTGCTGGACCACATGGGCAAGGACAAGGGCATCGAATACATGAAAGCTCTGGCGCAACAGAACCTGCACATGCCGGGCTCCAGCAGCGTCATGAGAGTCCAGCTCTTGCTGGGAGGTGAATCGTCCCTCGCCGTGGCCGCGCGAGGCCGCCGGGTAGCCGAGCTCAAATCCAAAGGAGCCCCGATCGATTTTCAAATCCTGGATCCATATGCCGGAGAACCGGATTTAGCCGCATTGATGCAGCGCGCGCCCAATCCTCACGCGGCGATTATTTTCTACGACTGGTTGCTGTCCCAGGACGGCCAGAGCAAGATGTCCGACTTGACCGGGCGCATCGCCATCCGAAAAGGAATCAAGCACCGACCCTACCTGCAGGAATTATTGCAGAAGGATTTTGTCTTCGTTACCCCATCTTCGATAGCTGCCAATTTGAAAGAGATAACGGCGCTGTACCATCAGATTTTTGGACTGCACCAGGCGAAGTAGAGTTGCTTTCTCTAGCGGCGCGGCCGCAAACGAGCCGCGCCGCGATTCGATTCTCTCAGCTTCAAAACCGACTCACATGGGATTTTTCCGGCAACCGCATGAAGATGTTGCGGACGCTTTCCGGCGGCTGCTTGTATCCGACGCCTGGAATCCGCTGGAAGTCCCGCCAGCTCCCCTAACATAAACAAAACCAAAAGCCGGAGATTAGCCATACTGGACAAATTAGCTATATTGGTTATAATTGTCCTCGGCCTCTAGGGAGGGTTGCCATGTCCACATTGACATTCAGAAATAGCCACGGCGCGCTCGTCGATATTCCCACCGTCGCCGCCACTCAAGTCAAGAATGAGTTCGGCGCGATCCTCGATAAGGCCACCCATACCGGCGCGGTCGCGATTACCCGGCACGACACCCCCAAAGCCGTGCTTCTCTCCTACCAAGAGTTCGAATCCTTGGTGCAAACGCGCTCCCGTACCCTCGAAAATCTTGGCGCAGAGTTCGATGATCTGTTGGAGCGATTGCAGTCTCCCAAAGCCAGAAAAGGCATGGAAGCTGCGTTCAACGCGTCTCCCGCCAAGCTCGGAAGCGCCGCCGTCAAGGCAAGCCGTAAGGCACGCTGAAAAGAATCACTTATGGCGTGAAGGCCAACCTCCTGTGATCACCATGCTTTCCAAAGATTGAACCAGCAAAAACAGTCCCGCATCTACGTTCTCGCAGGCGTCAATGGCGCCGGCAAGAGCAGCATAGGCGGCGCGGCTTTTCGCCAGAGCGGCGCCGATTACTACAATCCCGACGATGTCGCCCGTAAACTGATGTCGGGGAATCCGACGTTGACTCAAGTGGACACTAACAGCGCGGCATGGCACGAGGGCGTGAGGCTGCTGAAGCGGGCTATTGCGGAACGCAAAGACTTCGCCTTCGAAACCACGTTAGGCGCCAACACTATCCCGCGCCTCCTGGCACAGGCTGCGTCAAAAGGCATCGAGGTCTATATCTGGTACGCCGGACTTTCCAGTCCTGCGCTACACATCGAACGGGTGCAGGCTCGCGTCCGCCGCGGCGGCCACGACATCGCCGCCGAGCATATCCACAGGCGGTTCGAGCACAGCCGGCTTAACCTTATTGAGCTAATGCCCCACCTCACAGCGTTGCGTGTTTACGACAACAGCGCGGCAGCCGATCCCGCAACCGGCAAAACCCCCAAGCCTAAACTCGTGCTCCACATGGTACACGGTAAAATCCGCAACCCGCGCACTCTTAAGCACACGCCCGACTGGGCCAAGCCAATCGTCGCCACCGCTCTCAAAATCCAAGAGCAATAAGGTAATTATCGCCAGTGCGGCGGATAAGTGCGCTCGTAGCCGGCAAGCGACTCGATTCGCTTCACCCACGCCATGACGTTCGGAAATTTCTCGGACATCGGTAGAAGTTCCAGGTTCAGCGGTTTCGCCGCGTCTTTGCCTGCGGCTCGCGCAATGATTTGCACCAGAGGAAATAGACAGATATCCGCCGCGGAGATTTGCGTGCCAACCACCCAGGTTGAATCCGCCAGCTCGGCATCGATGCGTTTCAACTCTTGGCGGATGCTTCGTGCCGCTTCCTGAATTTCATCGGTCTTCTCCAAACCTTTGCCGAAAAAGATCGGCCGGATCAATTTATTGCCGGCATCGATCAGGTAAGACTCCGTTTCCGAAATCGCGCGCCAGATCAAACCGGTCTCCGGGGGCGAAGTTCCGAACAGCGACGGATCGGGATGTTTGCGATCCAGATAGGCCATGATCGCGAGCGACTCATTGAGCACGAAGTCGCCGTCTTTGAGCACCGGCACCTTGCCGCGTGGGTTGAGCTTGAGAAAATCGGCAGCTTTATGATCGCCTCGCGAAAATTCCATAAGTTTCGATTCGTATTCAAGTCCCTTGACTTCGAGGGTCAACATGACGCGCCAGGCAAACGGACTGCCGCTTCCCCAATAAAGTTCCAATGCCATTTCGCACCTCCTTAAGCTTTTGTCACAGCCGTTACTATACGCTGTTGTTTCGATTTAGCACTATTCGCTTTCTCGTCTAGGTATCAAGAGGAGTTGTGTTTAGTTCAGCGTCTGTCACGGATTCCATCCGGGGTTCAAAAGTTCAATGGCAAGACCGCGTCCGAGAAAAAAGGTTGCGAAGTGGCCGCTTGATGGAGGATAGTGCGGGGCATACGATCACAATGCTTGTTACACGTATAACCGTTTAGGCAACTTGCAAAAAGAAGCGCCAACAATCAAACGTTAAAGGCGTCATATTGTATGACATGGTTGGGGTAAACTTTGGACGCTTTGAACGGCTTGAACTATTAAATCATGAGAGTTCTGCAAAAAAATCTCCGCCTGCAGAAAGCCGACGAAATTGAGGCTTCTTACAGAGTTTTACGACTGATGGCGACCCTCGATATCGCGCCGAATCCAGCGGCCTATAAATCGGTCCAGCGTATTGTCGCCAGAGTGAACCCGAAAATTACCCAGGTCGATCTCGATCAAATTATCGATGCGAGCTTCGTGCGCAATCTCGAGAGCAGCGGGTTTATGGCCGAGCAGCGAAACAAATCGCGCTGAGGCTTTGGCCTTGTTTGAATTTACGGCTAGCCGGTCGGGGTATAGTCATTCACGGCCGCGTCTGCTTATACTGACAGGCAACGGAGACACCGGTAAAGAAGGATTTGAACGGCTTAACAGCTTGCTTTGAAGTTCTTTCGAGGAGAAGCCTATGTGGGATTTAATCGGACCAGCGGGAACAGTCGGAGTGATCCTTATAATCGCGCTCGTCAGCGGGATCAAGATTCTAAAGGAATACGAACGTGCCGTGATTTTTCGCCTCGGCCGTATGGTCGCGCCGCGTGGGCCCGGAATCATCTACGTCATTCCGCTCATCGAAAAAATGCTGCGCATCGATCTCCGGACAGTGACCATGGACGTCCCGCCGCAGGACGTCATTACGAGAGACAATGTGTCGGTAAAGGTGAGCGCCGTCCTCTACTTCAGGGTCATCGATGCCAATCGGGCTATTCGAGAGGTTGAGCGTTATCTCTTTGCCACTTCTCAACTCGCCCAGGTGACACTGCGCAGCATTTGCGGCCAGGCAGAACTGGATGAACTGCTCGCTGAGCGCGAAAAAATCAATACCCGCATCCAAACCATTCTCGATGTTCAAACCGATCCGTGGGGAATCAAGGTGGTTTCGGTGGAGATAAAACACATCGATCTTCCTCAAGAGATGCAGCGGGCCATGGCCAAACAAGCTGAAGCAGAGCGGGAGAGGCGCGCCAAAGTCATTCATGCCGAGGGCGAGCTGCAAGCATCGCACCAGCTTGCTGCCGCGGCGGAAATTATCGCGAAACAACCGAGCGCCATGCATCTCAGGTTCTTACAAAGCCTGGTTCAGGTAGCGTCGGAAAATAACCACACGGTCGTGGTGCCCCTTCCAGTGGACTTCATAGTGGGTTTTCTGGAGCAAAAAAAGGACCAGGATTAGAGGCGGTGCTTCTTTTCCCGTTGGATTCGCGTTCGAGCATTAACGCGCCCGCGCCGCGTCGAAGTTCACAATAATATCGTCAGCAAAGGCCCGGCGCTTTCACGGTCAGCGAGCTAAGCAGCTATCGAGCCGACGAAAACCCGGTCATTCATCGTCGAAACCTAAATGACGTTCGAACTCGAGATTACGCTTCTGGCGCGAGATTTCCTCTTTCCCCAGAGGATCGTGGTCACAAGGTCCATAGAAGTCGATGATATCGCCTTCGCTGGCTTGCGTGAGAACCGGACGATCCCAGTAGAGGGTCTCTTTTCGGATTGCCGGAAACTTCAGGTGGCAAAAACTGCCGGAAGAATCAGCCAATCTGTAGTTAACACCTTCACCGCCTAGCATTGGCGCAGCACTGCATGCCAAATTCGGCAACAGCAGTAAAACTCCTACCCAATATTCGATCTTCCTCATTTTCTCCTCCGTTTCCCTCGTTCAAGGCGGCCCGCAATCCCACGCCACGGTTTAAAACATATCGCAACGCGGGCAATTCGAAAAGTGCTAAGGCGTTTGCTCATTACTCAAAAATCAGACATTGTCCAAAAGCAAAAGAAGGCTATGGATGAAAACACCTCATTTTTTTAACCTCTACAATCACGGCCTCATCCGTGTGGCAGTCGGTGTTCCCGAGGTGCGGGTCGCGGATCCGGACTTTAACGGAGCCCGCACCATTGAGCTCATGGAACAGGCCGAACGCGAAAAGGCGATTCTGGCGCTCTTTCCGGAGCTCGGGCTCTCCGCCTACTCTTGCGAGGATTTGTTTCACCAGCAAGCGCTGCTGGACGGTTCGCTTGAAGCCCTGAAAAATATTTTAAAAGCATCCGAAACGTTGAACGTGATCGCAGTAGTTGGCATACCGCTCCGAGTCGATTACCTTTTATTCAATTGTGCCGTCGTACTCTTTCGCGGCAGAATTCTGGGTATCGTTCCTAAGAGTTTCTTGCCCAATTACCGGGAGTTTTATGAATACCGGCAGTTTGCTCCGGCGGCTGCAGCCCAAAGTGCCGCCATCGACGTACTAGGACAACGCGGGATCCCGTTCGGGGAGCGCCTGCTTTTTGACTGCCATGAGCAGCCGGAGTTTACGTTTTTCGTCGAGATCTGTGAGGATCTCTGGGTTCCCATCCCGCCGTCCTCTCACGCGGCCTTGGCCGGCGCTACGGTCATCTTAAATCTCTCCGCCTCCAACATCACCATCGCCAAGGACGAGTATCGTCACAACTTGGTCGCCAACCAATCGGCCCGCTGTATCGCCGCCTACCTCTATACCGCGGCAGGCACCGGTGAGTCGACGACCGACCTTGCCTGGGACGGCCATGCAATGGTTTACGAGAGCGGCGTCCTGGTGGCTGAGTCGGAACGGTTCCGCTACGATTCTCAACTGATACTGGCGGAGCTGGATTTAGAACGGCTCACACTGGAACGCATGCGCCAGAACAGCTTCGGACAGAGCATGCAAAGCCACCGTGAAGAGCTGCAGCGGTGCCGCAGGATTTCATTTAGCCTCGAGCCACCGAGAACGGGCCGCTTGTTGTGCAAGCGGCAAATCGATCGCTTTCCCTACGTGCCGTCGGACCCGGCTGTGCGCGACCGCCGCTGTTATGAAACTTACAACATTCAAGTTCAGGGGTTGGTAAAGCGGCTCAAGAGCGCAAACCTGTCAAAGGTCGTCATCGGCATTTCCGGAGGGCTTGATTCGACTCATGCGCTGATCGTAGCCGCCAGGACCATGGATGTACTGAGACTCCCACGTTCGAACATTCTAGCGTACACCATGCCCGGCTTCGCCACGACTCAGCATACGTTAGTCAACGCGACCGCTCTTATGGCAGCAATCGGATGCGAGTCCCATGAGCTCGATATTCGCCCAAGTTGCGAACAGATGCTGCGCGATATTGGTCATCCCTATGCGAATGGAGAACCGGTTTACGATATTACATTCGAGAACGTTCAGGCGGGAGAGCGCACGAGCCATCTCTTTCGACTCGCTAATTTCCAGCAAGCGCTGGTGCTCGGCACCAGCGATCTGAGCGAACTGGCGCTGGGCTGGTGCACCTATGGGGTAGGAGATCACATGTCTCATTACGCCATCAATGCCAGCATTCCAAAGACGCTGATGCAGTTTCTCATCCGCTGGGTAGCCGGGACTAACCAACTCGGTGAAAAGGCAAGCGCGGTCCTGCGTTCCATCCTCGAGACCGAGTTTAGCCCGGAACTTATTCCTATAGATGCCGGCGAGGAGCAATCTATGCAGCGGACAGAAGACATCATCGGACCCTATGAACTTCAGGATTTTACTCTCTATTACATCACTCGCTTCGGCTACCTACCCTCCAAAGTCGCCTTTCTCGCCTATTGCTGCTGGAGAGACCACGCTCTAGGACCATGGCCCGATATCCCCGAATCAAAACAGCATCAGTATAGCATCGCCGAGATCAAGCAATGGTTGTCGGTTTTTGCCTGGCGTTTTTTTCAGGTCAGCCAGTTCAAGCGAAGCTGCATACCCAATGCTCCGAAGGTAGGCTCCGGCGGTTCTTTATCTCCGCGCGGCGACTATCGGGCACCGAGCGACAGCGAAGCCACGGTTTGGCTCGAAGAGATCAAGAAAATTCCGGATCAAGATCCTGGGGTCGGTTCGTAATGTCTGAAGTCCAAGTGTTGAGATACGCCATCTGTTCAAATCCTCGTGGTCACTACTTGTGCGATAACGATGCGGCCCTCTTCTAAGCCTACGTCCCATACGCCAATACTATTTCAGCTAGTCATATACAGTAGGGAGCAACTTCTCCCTATCTGATGGCATTTTAACGCCGGGTCGCGCCGCCGGAAAGCAGCGATCTCAGTAAGTCCGGGCTTTTTGTTCCTGTAATTTTGTCGTAAATCACCCCCACGTTTCATCGCGCAGCCAAATCGATGCGTCCTTTTTCATGGCATTCTCGTTGCGCTTCTGAGATTGCCAGAAAATCGGTGGCGCATGAAAACCTTCTACCGGAGATCACAGCGGGCGAACACATGGCACTTCTGCAGGAATTGTGACAGTTGGCCACTAAGTGATTATGAGGAAAAAGACAATGACGATCCGCCGCTGAGTGGGTTCTGTCTAAATTGTATGCAGAGGCATCGCGAGGACAAATGCGAGTGGGCTCATGAGGAAGCGTCGCCTGGCTGGCTGAAGAAATCCAAACAACGATGATGCGACCGTGCCGCGCGTTGACCGATTGCGTTCATGAATGAGGGAAAATCTTGTCGACACTATTTTGACTGGCTGGCACGGGTGGACATCACGTTGCTGTTTCTCAAATTCGTTTCATAGAACCAGCAGCGAATCTGCAAGTTAAAACAATTACACCGGATAGCTGTACGTCCACCTCAACGGAGACGGCAAAGCCGATGCACTCTATTCGACGCATCGCGCAGCAAAGGCGTCTGGGTGAGTCCATCGGACGGGCAATTCAAAGGATTTAAATAAAGCCGGACATACTACTAACACGAGGGGATTTGGCGGAGAGGGAGGG
>WHTF01000043.1 GCA_009379725.1 Deltaproteobacteria bacterium | reverse complement strand
AACTGTTTGGCTTCCTGCGTGTAACCCAGGCGCATCAATGCATAGAGCGTAAAAGACGAATCACGGATCCAGGTATAACGGTAGTCCCAATTGCGAACGCCGCCGATGAGTTCCGGCAGGCCGAAAGTCGGCGCCGCGACGATGGAGCCGTGGGGTTGGGATGTGAGCAGTTTTAGCGTCAGTGCCGAACGATTGACCATTTCGCGCCAGCGACCTCGGTAGGTGGAGTGGCTCACCCAATTACGCCAGAAGCGCACGGTTTCCTTGAACGCTGCGGCGACATAGTCCGGCGAACTCGACGGGGATTCCTCATGGTTTGCTTGTTCCAGCACAAAAGAGGCGGATTCTCCGGCGCGCAGGGTAAAGTCGGCGATGGCGTCGCCCGCTTCCAGCTTCACCGGCACGGTACTGCGCAAGCGTAACGTGAGCGCCCGGCCGGCTTGGGAGACGAACAGAACCCCGCCCGGCGTTTGTTCCACGCGATGCCCGGCGCGCGCATAGTCGAAGCGCGGCTGGCAGAGCATGCGAAAGCGAATTTCGCCGCGCACGGTTTTGACTCGCCTTATCACGTCATGGGCATGGCCCATTTCTTTGATGGGCATAAAATCGGATATTTCGGCGACACCTTCATCCGACAGGAACCGGGTCAACAGCACGTTAGTGTCGGGCAGATAGAGCTGCTTGCGCTGCGGATCTTCCAAGCGTGGGGCAATACAAAAGCGCCCGCCTTTTTCATGATCCAGCAGGGCGGCAAAAATGGTCGGCGAGTCGAAATTTGGAAAACACATGAAATCGATGGAGCCGTTTATGCCGACCAGCGCGACGGTGTACAAGTCGCCGATGACGCCGTAATTCTCGATAGGTTGGTAGTCAGAGCTAGCCATGACGCGATTATGGCAACCTTGACGGCGGAATTAAATCCGGATTGCGCAGCTCTTCAAGTGACCTGGGCGAATGGAGTGTGATCGCGCATGCATTCGGCACAGCGCTGGGCAGGCGGAATGACTCTTTTACGGCACCGTCCGAGAAAATGTGTGGCATACGTGCATGTGCACATGGCTGTTCTTTTGTTTTTCCTTATCGGGTTCTTTTGTTCCGCCATGGTTTCAGTGCCTCTGAAAATAGTTCGTGCCGCGGATCAGCCCTTGCTAACGCTGTTCGATCACAGGCCGATGATCCGGCCAAGGACCGTCCGGCCTTGATGCGCGCCAGTGTGTCCCGCGCTTACTCGGCCATTTTCGCTTTCTTCACATTTCTCGAAAAGTTGAATTATTTTTACCGTCCCGTGGCGCTTGCGGCTCTTCATTGTTGCGCCGGACCATACGGTCAGCCATACGGGTCAATAACGATGGCGCTAGCAGCGATTGACTTTGCCAGCCTCGTTTCAATTCGTCGCCTGCACCGGGTTGCTTGCCCGGTAGGGCTCTGGAAACCACGCCCATTATTTCGGCGGTGATGCTGGGAAAAAGAGAGCTGGCGATTTGAAGCAAACGGGCTTGCGGCGTGATAACCAGCTCGGCTTTGCCGTACCGGCATGCTTCGATGATTTGCCGGGCGGCTCGTTGTGAGCTCGTAGACAATAAGGGGGAAGCGTTCGCCATGCTGAATAGAGCATATTCCTTTTTATGCTTTCCCTTAAAAAAGGCGTTGACATGTGAGCCGGTGCGCATCAAGCCGGGAACGACAGTGGTCACATAGATAGCGTCTTTGACCAATTCCGCGCGCATCCCTTCGGACAAACCGACCAGCGCAAACTTGCTCGCGACGTACGGCGTTAAATGCGGAACCGCGACCTTGCCGCCGATCGAAGTGATATTTACGATACGGCCGCCGCGCTGCTGCTTCATGTGGGGGATAACTTCCTGCATCAAGTGGAGCGGGCCCCAAAAATGAACGGCCATTGCTTCGTCGTAATCCTGGAGTTGCATATTGTCGATAGGTCCGACCTGGATGGTGCCGGCGTTGTTAACCAGAATGTCGATGGGTCCGAAGTCACCGATGACGGACGCCACGGCATGTCGCACTTCCTCTGCGTGGGTGACGTCACATTGCCGGATCGATACCCGGATGCCGTAATCTTCAAGCTCTCGGCGGCTTTCGTCAAGCCGCTCCTGATTGCGGGCCAATAAGATTATGTTGGCGTGTTCGGCTGCGAAGCCGCGTGCCAATTCCAGGCCCAGCCCGCGTGAGGCGCCGGAGATCAGCACGGTCCTGCCGGAGAAATCGATCCGGCGATGCCGGCGCACGGCGTACGCACAGCCGGCGGCGGCGACGCCCGCGAGCGCTAGTTTTACCGGTATGGAACCATGAGTTGGCGAATTTCTCCTCATCGACTTTTCTCCTGAAAAACCAGACTGGCAATCCGGATCCCCGCCTCTTCGAACTACTCGTGTCCTGTGCCTGCGAGTCTTGGTAGCTACGTCTCAACCAGCAGGTTGCCCGGTGAAGGTGCATTTTGCGCGCCAAGTTGATTACTACGATGTTTGGTGTGAGCTCTCGCCAATCGCTCCGTAGCAAAAATGAAATTTTGCCGCAAGGATTCCTCGGATTTGGGACAGAAAAGGTAGGGGCTCGAAATCCGTCCATAGAAAACCGATCGAGGGTATATTCCACCGTCTCGGCTTAATTGGTAAAGTGACCTTATGTTCCCACCTCACACAAGCGTGCTTTCTTTCGGGCGGGTGTCGATTCCCGTCTACAAGGTCGATGGGTTAGCTTGGTCTGAAGAAGAAGTAAATCTGGCAATCCTTCTGGTCGAAAAGCTGGCGACGCCGCAAAAGTGCCAGGTGATCGATTTTATACCAGCCTCAAAGCGGAGCATGCAGCGAAGCGCAGCCAAAGCGGCGGCTCACATCGAGAGCGCCGGCGTGGTACAAAAATCCCGAGTTTAAAATCATCGATCGTTGGCCCATTGCTCAATCCATGGCGTTAGAGCTTTATCGTAAGAAGCGTAACTTCAAGAACACCCCTGAACCCAAGGGCAAGGCTGTCAAGCCGAAAGGCGGCGATCTCGCGTTCATCATTCAGAAACACGCTGCCAGTCATCTACACTACGACTTCAGATTGGAGCTTGACGGCGTATTGCTAAGCTGGGCGGTACCCAAAGGTCCGAGCCTGGATCCCAATGACAAACGTCTGGCGATGCACGTCGAAGATCACCCCATCGAATACGGCGAATTTGAGGGAATCATCCCGCCCAAACAATATGGAGCAGGCACCGTCATGCTGTGGGATCGCGGGCTATGGATGCCGCAAGAAGATCCTGTTGCGGGTTACAAAAAGGGCAAACTCAAGTTCGAGCTCAAGGGAGAAAAACTCCAAGGCGGTTGGACCCTGGTAAAAAGTCGCGGCGGCAAGTACGGCGGCGACAAGGCCTGGTTGTTGTTCAAGGAGGATGATGAGTACGCACGCACAGGACCGCAGGCGCGCATCGTCGACAGCCGGCCCGATAGCGTCACGACGCATCGCAGCCTGGAACAGATCGCCGCCGATCCCGAGCGGGTCTGGCATTCCAACAAATCCGTTGCGGAAAATATCCAGAAGGGCGCGATCAAGAAGGCCAAAGCGAAGGTCGATCCCGCCAAGATACCGGGCGCCCGCAAGGCGCGCCTGCCGGATTTCGTCGACGCCCAGCTTGCGACTGTGGTTAAAACCGCGCCCGAAGGCGAGGGATGGATCCATGAGATGAAATATGACGGCTATCGAATGCTTTGCCGGGTGGATTCCGGAGCGGTTCAAATCTATTCGCGCAGTCGTAAGGAGTGGACTGCCTCGTTTCCGGCCGTCGTGCGGGCAGGGTCGGGCCTACCCATCGAGTCGGCATGGATCGACGGCGAAGTGATGACCCTGGATGCTAAAGGGCGCAGCAGCTTCCAGGCGCTGCAGAACGCGCTGTCGACGGGTGCCGGCGAAGTCATTTACTGCGTTTTCGATCTGCTCTATCTGAACGGCTACGACTTGCGCGGCGCCTCGTTGGCGAATCGCAAGGCGCTCTTGAAACGTCTGATACCGGCGGCCGGCACCCTTCGCTATAGCGACCACTTCGATGTGCCCGGCCCGGTCGTTTTCGCCGAGATCTGCAAGCTCGGGCTCGAGGGAATTATTTCAAAGCGCCTGGATTCAACCTACGAGGGCGTCCGAGGCCGGACATGGCTCAAGGTAAAGTGCGGTCAGCGGCAGGAAATGGTCATCGGCGGATTCACCAATCCCGAGGGCTCACGCAAAGGATTCGGTGCTCTATTGTTGGGAGTCTATAACGCCGGCGGCAAGCTGCGTTATTCCGGCAAGGTGGGTACCGGATTCAACGATGCTGTTCTTATGAAAATGCGGCGCACCCTGGAGGGATTGGTTCAAGACAAGCCCGCCTTTATAAACCCACCGCGCGGGGCCGAGGCTCGCCGCGCGCATTGGGTCAAGCCCGAGCTCGTGGCCGAGGTTAGTTTCACCGAATGGACTCGAGACGGAACCTTGCGTCATCCTTCTTTCCTGGGCCTGCGCGAAGACAAACGCGCGCGCGACGTGGTGCGTGAAGAGCCATCGTTAGCTCCCGCACCTGCGCCGGCACATTCTCAGTCTCCGGTTATATCGCCACGCAAGACGACGGCTGTTTCCGCAAAGAACGATAAAGATACTGTCGCGGGAATCAAGCTCACTAATCCGGACAAGCTGCTGTACCCGGACGCCGGAATCAGCAAACGTGATCTGGCGCTTTACTACGAAGCGATCGGAGATTGGATCGTGCCACACGTGCGCGATCGCCCATTGACCTTGGTACGATGTCCCGATGGCTGGAACAAGGAGTGTTTTTACCAGAAGCACGCCGGTAACGGCGTTGCCAAGATTATCGAGCGGGTAACAGTCCAGGAAAGCGACGGCCCCGGCTTGTATATGATGGCCAACTCGGTGAGTGCGCTGGTCGCGGTATTACAGCTGGGCGCTCTGGAACTGCATCCCTGGGGCTCGCGGACGCCGAAATTGGGTTTTCCCGATCGCGTCGTTTTTGACTTCGACCCTGACGACGCACTCGGTTGGAAGGAGATCAGCGAGGCGGTAAATGCCTTAAAAACCCTGCTCGATAGTCTTGGATTGCGCGGATTTCTAAAGACGACCGGCGGCAAAGGCCTGCACATCGTGGTTCCCATTGAGCCCACCGTGCCATGGGAGCACATCAAGGGCTTCACCAAAGCCATCGCCGAGTTGTTCGCCCGAACATTTCCGGATCGATTCACCGCCAAACTGCTTAAAGTCTCCCGGCACGGAAAGATATTCATCGATTATCTGCGCAACGCCGAAGGCGCCACGGCGGTTGCGCCTTATTCGACGCGGGCTAAAGCCAACGCACCGGTGTCAACACCGATTGAATGGGGGGAGACAACTCGGGATGTACGCTTCGATCACTTTAACGTGAAGAATGTACCCGCGCGATTGAAGCGTTTAAAACGCGATCCATGGGCGGAATTTATGGAAACGCGACAATCCGTCACCAAGGCGATGATGAAACAGGTCGGGTATTCAGGATAACTGAGCTTCGCTTGCTGGTTCTTTTTCTTTCTTGACTGCCATTCTGCTTTCTCCTCGACTAGATTAAGCATGAAAGCGATGCGAAGCGCATGCCACGATTCTATTCGTGAGCGGGTCGCTAACTAGGCCAGTGCGGGAGCGCGTTGTATAGCGCAAAAGTAGGACAGGCCAAGCCCGCTATCGCGCGAAACTAGGACGAAAACAGCAAAGAACACGCGTGCAATTTGATTCAGGACGGCAGAAAGGAGGAGCAAAAGATCTGAACACTTAAACGTGCGAGGAGTTGCGCGGCAATTTGTCGCGCGTAACCCGGATCAGCTAAATGCCGCGGCGCTACGTTTCTTTACTTCCTCGGAAGAGAGGTCTTCCTTGTGAGTCGCAATGGTCCAGACATGTCCGAAAGGATCCTGAATGGTGCCGGACCGGTCGCCATAAAACTGATCGGCAATGGGTTTGAGCGCCATCGCGCCTTTCTCGACCGCCAGGCGAAATACCGCGTCGCAATCTTCCACATAGAGAAGAATGGATACCGGCGTGCCGCCAAGAGCCACTGGACTGCGGTAACCTTGCTCCGGAAACTCGTCCGCCAGTATGAGCCGGGAATCGCCGATTTCGATTTCCGCGTGCCCTATTTTGCCGTTCGTGATGGCGATCTGCATTAACACTTTTGCATTGAATGTGTCCTGATAATAAGCGATGGCGGCGACCCCATTTTTGACGATCAGGTACGGTGTTGCGGTTCGGTAACCCGCCGGGATAAATTTTACCTTATCAGTCATGGCCCTTCCCGAGAGTTACTTCGGATTATTTTCTGTGTTAAGTTTTTCTTCTTCGATCAGTTGAACGAGTTTAGTGCGCAGCCCTTCATCGGTATTGGCGGTTTGAACAATCTGGCTATAAGTCTCAGCGGATAACCCTTCCTTGTTGATAACTTCATGGATCTTTGTTACAGCCTCTTGTTCGATGGCTTGATTTTTTTCTGCATTTTGATTTGGGTTCAGTTGAGCTCCGTAGGATTCTCGAATCTTCTCGATCTCTAAATAGGCTTTGGCAAAGGATCGGAGCTCGGTCTCACCAACTGTCGTTTGTTGGTTGTGCTGTTCTTGCGAGAAAGCCGGATTGATGCAGAGGTGCAATACAGAAAATCCGGCGGCGAAGATCATGGACGCGATTGTTTTTTTCATTTGAGTCTCCTCGGCTGACTAAAGTTCAATGGAAGATTCGCAATCCATGTGCCACCTGGTCGCACCGACTAATGCGTCAGGTAGTTCTCGATCACGCTATTGAAAAAACCTGAAAAAAGAGAGGATGAATCATGGACGCGATAAAAATGGATGATCCACGGCTCGATGAGAGTTTCGCATTTATGTTCTCATTTAGAAAAGGAGATTCGGTGATCATCGAGGGTTCAGACTCCTTGCCCGGTGTAATAAATGATGGTGTTTATATTGGAGATTTTCCGAAGCATGTGGCCGGGGAAATCAATCCTCGGGGAGTGACGTTGTACGAGATAAAATTGGCCGACGAATCTTTTCAAATCGTCGAGGAGAAAGAGATTCAAAAAGCCGAGTCATCTCCGACGACCGAATGAAACCTCGAATACTTATCTAAACCATCCGAACCCATGGCCTTACCCGCGCTTTAAAAACGCATGGGCTGCATGGCGTCTGTAAAAGCTTCGCCAATCGAGTGACTGAAATTCTCTTCACTGCGAGGCTACAGCACTTACCTCGCAATGTCGCGGAAATCGGTCAGATGATCTATTTGACTACTGTAAGTGTCGCAGGGCGGAGACAGTATATTGACTCAGCGCTGGCAACTTTGGTGGCATTGTAATTGCTGAATTGCTGGAGGAATTGGGGGTATGCAAACATGAAACCGAGCGGACGCACAACAGTTGCCGGAGTTTCGTTTCTATTCCTGTTATCTGTGACCGCCGGATGTGAGAGCATCGCGCTTTTACCCAGACAGCCGGTCGAGGATGTGGACCGGCGAAGCGGTGTTGATCGCGATGGTAACGATAGGAGTCGTGACAGCGTCATAGATAGGCCGCGAGATCGCAGCGCAAATGAAATAACGGGAACGGTTCAAAAGGTCGATCAAAGCCGCCGAGAAATTCATCTGCGCACCACGGACGCAAAGATGATGGTCATCAAATATGATCCGGCAACCGCCGTTTTTAATCGCGAAAAGGAAATCCCCCTGGATTCGTTGCGGTACGGGGATCTGATTTTAGTCAAGGTCGTGAAGAACAACCGAGGCGAGCAGTATGCCGACCTTATTCGAATCGCGTCTTGAGCTGCAAGGCATGTCTTCGGAGCAAGCGACTAAACCGAGTTGGCGCCGCTGCAGGTGCGAACGACGAAGAGTGAAGCTTTAACAGGTTCTACACGTTACATCGTAGGAAAATAATCCTACAAGTTTTTCATTCACAGTCCAGCAAGTGCGTACTGAACGATGGGACCTTTGAGCCCGGCCGATCACTCATAAATGTCTATTACTAGAAAAAGGTTTGATTCAAGTAAGAAATATGATGCCGTTACGTTGTTTGCACCGCACTAGGATTATCTTCTTCATCATTGTGATTTTATCTGTCGTGTTTTTTGACAGGTCTGCCGCTGTCGCCAATGGAACATTTGGATTAAACAATGTTGCGGAAGCTGCGCGAAAGTTGGCGGCAGAACCGTTCAAGCCGCCGCAAGCCATACCTGATTTTCTAAAACAGATCAGTTACGACGATTATCGCGACATCCGTTTCGATCCGGCCCAATCATTGTGGAAAGACAGCGGCGGTAATTTCCAGGTGCAGTTCATTCATCCTGGTCTTTTTTACACTCACAGTGTGACGATTCATACTGTCAATGCGCAAGGTATTCGCAAGGTCCCTTTTTCCCCGAAACAGTTTTCTTACGGCAGAAACAAGTTTGCCGACAAGATTCCTGCCGATCTTGGATTCGCGGGTTTCCGTATTGCCCATCCGCTTTATAAGAAGAATGAATTCAATCACGTCCTTGTGTTCGCCGGCGCCAGCTATTTTCGGGCAGTGGCAAAAAAGCAGGTGTTTGGCCTTTCCGCTCGTGGACTGGCTATCGACACGGCCTTGCCTACAGGCGAAGAATTTCCCACGTTTCGAGAATTTTGGCTTGAGCGGCCTGCCCAAAAAGCGCGTTCCATGAAAATCTTAGCCTTACTCGACAGTCCGAGTATCACCGGCGCCTATGAATTCACGGTTTCACCTGGGGATCGAACTATCGTCGAGGTGAAAGCTCGCCTGTTTGAAAGGAAAAGGGTCAAAGAACTCGGCATCGCTCCGCTCACCAGTATGTTTCTCTATGGCGAGGAGAAACCCCGCCCCAATACCGATTGGCGTCCCGAGGTGCACGACTCCGACGGGCTCATGATGGCCTCGGGTACGGGGGAGTGGATCTGGCGGCCTTTGATCAACCCGGCGAAGTTACAGGTCAGTTATTTCGCGTTTGATAACCTGCGCGGTTTTGGCCTGTTGCAACGGGACCGTCATTTTTTCAGCTACGAAGACCTGGAGACTCGGCATGAAATGCGCCCCAATGCTTGGATTACGCCGATAGGCGACTGGCCCAAGGGCCGAATCAAACTAGTGGAAATTCCGAGCCCTAAAGAGACTAATGACAACATCGTGGCCTATTGGGTACCGGGAAACATGCCGCCCGCCGGTCAACCCATCGACCTTGCCTACAGGATTAATTTTCGGAGCGACGAACCTCTGGATGCAACATCGGGTCGAGTCGTGGCTACCCGGGTGGGCATTGGCGACAAGGAAGATTTAAAGAGGATCGTTTTAGATTTCGAAGGCGGCAAGCTCGAAACTTTGCCGGACACGGCTCCAGTAAAGGCGTCAGTTAGCGTCGGCCAGGACGCCCAGCTAATACAGCAAAGCGTCGTCAAGAATCCAGTAACCGGTGGATGGCGCTTTGCCTTTCAGGTTAAACCGCCAAAAGATAAGCCGCTGCACTTGCGAGCATTTTTGCAGCACGAGAAAGACACTCTTACGGAGACCTGGAGCTATTTGTTAGAACCATGAGCGAAAACAATCAGATAAATTTATTTTCCCTCACAGCACCGCATTCATCCCTGGAGGTCAATACGCGAATGGGGACGACGTCGGAATCGACCGCAGGAGACGTAGTCAAGTCGCGAACAGCGAGCGAAGCCTATCCAGTCATAAAGGATCATTCCAAGCTCAGGCGGCTCTATCCCAGGTGGAACAAGAACACGAGGGATTCGAGTCCTGCGCAAGCCGATGCAACTGGGATGGCTCTAGGGAATGTTCACGCACTGGCGATGCCTGACATAAAACGTCTCTCAATGTTGCCGAATGTTATTGAGCGCAACCCCTTCGTCGGTCTGTGGAGAAGTCTGCGCGCCGTTGACGGCAGAACCAAAATGCAGAGGACTGCCGCGCCCCTGGGTCAAAAGGCCGCGGAATCCGGCGCCGTTGCCGGCTGGCGAGAGACGGCGAGGTCGCGTCGGGTAATATTGATTGCCCTGATCCTACTTCAGACGGCGGTTGCGACTTGGTCTCTCAGCAATACATTTCCGTATCCATGGCTGAAGGGGTCGGAAATCGCCATCCTCGGATTGTTTGCCATTCTCTTTTCCTGGATCTCATTGGGATTCTGGAGCGCGGTCGCAGGTTTCTGGACGCTCTGGAGGCGCACTAGGGAAATGGCCATCGCGGATTTGCCCGTCGACGACCGCCAGCCGCTGCGTTCGCGCACCGCCGTGCTCATGCCTATCTGTAATGAAGATGTGGACCGTGTGTTTGCTGGATTGGAAGCAAGCTACCGCTCGCTCGCCGCGACGGCGCAGTTTTGCAGCTTCGATTTTTTTGTTTTGAGCGATACCGCCAATCCGGAGAGGCAAGCTGAAGAGGAAATTGCATGGGCGCAAACCTGCAATGCCGTGCAGGGCTTTGGCAGGATCTTCTATCGACACCGGCGTAATAATATCAGACGCAAGAGCGGCAATATCGCGGATTTCTTGCGGCGCTGGGGGCGAAACTATGATTACATGATCGTGTTCGATGCCGATAGCGTCATGGCCGGAGAGACCTTGGTCCGGATGGCGCAAATGATGGATTGTTATCCTCGAGCGGGAATTATCCAAACCGCGCCGACGACGGTGCACTGTGATTCATTTTTCGGCCGCGTGCAGCAGTTCGCCAGCCGCGTCTACGGGCCCATGCTCACTGCCGGCCAACGCTTCTGGCAACTGGGAGAAGGGTATTATTGGGGCCACAACGCGATCATCCGAGTTGCGCCTTTTATCGAACATTGCGGCCTTTCCTGCCTGCCGGGGAAAGCGCCCCTAGGTGGGGAGATTCTCAGCCACGACTTCGTCGAGGCGGCGCTGATGGGGCGCGCCGGTTGGGAAGTGTGGGTAGTTCATGATTTGACCGGCAGTTATGAAGAGTCGCCGCCTACGCTGGCCGACGAGCTCAAGCGCGATCGACGGTGGTGTCAAGGCAACCTGCAGCACTTGAGATTGCTTTTTGGCGACGGCATCCGCGGCGGCCATCGCGCCATTCTCGCCATGGGAATCATGGCTTATGCCTCGGCATTGCTTTGGTTTGTCTTTTTGATCCTGAATACGGTGGAGCTGGCCCTACAGTCATTTTTGCCGTTGATTTACTTTTCCAGCGAACCGAGCTTGTTTCCAATCTGGCCTCGATGGCATCCGCAGTGGGCCATAGCCTTGCTCACGACCACGGCGGTGTTACTCTTCCTACCGAAGTTTTTAACTCTTCTGGTGATCGTGAAGAATCGGCAAACGCATCTGTTCGGCGGTTTTTTCCCGTTGTGCGCGAGTATCGTTCTTGAGATTGTCGTGTCGACTCTGCTCGCGCCCATCCGCATGTGGTTTCACAGCCAATTCGTCATAACGACACTGATGGGAAAGCAGATTAAATGGGGGCCACAATTCCGTACCGATAATGAAACCGGCTGGCTCGATGCGATTCGGCTGCACGGTTTCGCGACGTTTTTGGCGCTGGCGTGGATCGCCAGCATGTTTTGGCTCGATCCCACTGTCTCGGTTTGGCTTTTGCCGGTCGGGATCTCGCTTGTGGTTTCTGTGCCGATGTCGGTTTTCTCCAGCCGTCTTGGTTTGGGTCGTCTCATGAGGCGATGGCGGTTGTTGTTGATTCCGGAAGAGATCACGTCACCGCCGTTGATCGATGATCTGAAGGCCGCCATGAAAAAGCGCCGAGAAAAATCGCCCATGGGGGGATTTCGGCAGATTGCGGTCGATCCCTATGCCAATGCTGTTCACGCCGGCCTATTACGCGGCAAAACCCCGAGAGCAATTAAAGCCATCGAACGGAATCGGGCGCTATGTGAATCAGCGCTGAAACAAGGTCCGGCGATTCTGAGCGGCGCCGACAAAGCGCATTTGCTGCGCGATGCCGACAGTATGGCGGTTCTTCACCGTCAGGTCTGGCGGATTCGCGATGCCAACGTCGCCAGTCAATGGGGAGTAGGCGACCTCCAGTGAAACAATCATCAGTCAGTGCATGGACAGGCTGAACCCAGGAGCATATTTACTCAAGTATGAGTATCCGGCGTAAGTTTGTGGGTGATGCCGATTTGCTTCGGCGGTTATTTATCGGCGGGCCTTTCTCCGCGTTCAAATGCTCTCTTTCATGGTTGCTGATCCAGCCTCTCCAGTCTAATTCGCTCCGGCTAATTCCAAAGGCTTGAACCTGGCGACTATCCACAGCCAACGAGATTTGCCCGCTTCTTTTTTGGTGGGCGTAAGGCGCCTTCATGTCCGGGAACCGGGACTTTATTGCTCGGTTAAATTTTGTCAACCTTTTCGACTTGTAGTGAGTCGCCTGGCACGTTAGGTTGTTAGTCTGAAGTTGAAGGCCGTCATGTATAACGAATACTTTGGTTTTGCGGATGCGCCCTTTAGTGTCACGCCGGATCCTCGTTTTAGCTATACCAACTCGTTTTACCAGGAAGCGTTCGCCACTTTACGCTATGGGATCGAGTCTCAGAAGGGTTTTATAGTCATCACCGGCGAGGCGGGGACAGGGAAAACGACGCTCCTTAGACGGCTCATGCAGAGTTTTGGGCCGCACATTCAAACCGCTTATGTTTTTAATACCGATCTCAGTTTTAACGAATTACTGCGCCTCGTTTTGAATGACCTCGGCTTGCGCAAGCGCACAGACGATCGGTTGCAAATGATCGCGCAGATTAATGAATATTTAATCAAACAGCTCACCAAAGGGAATATTGTTACTCTGCTGGTCGACGAGGCCCAAAAACTCAGCGTAGAAATGCTCGAAGAAATCAGATTGCTCTCCAACCTGGAGACCGACACCGAGAAACTTCTTCAGATCGTGTTGATGGGTCAACCGGAGCTCGAGCGTAAGCTCGACCAGCCGGAACTTCGCCAGCTCAAACAGCGCGTTGCTCTGCGTTGCCGGCTCGACCCTCTGCCCGGTTACGAAGTAGGTTCCTACATCGTATCGAGGCTCAAGGCGGTTGGCTATGAGCGCGAAGATTTATTCTATCCATCGGCGGTTGACAAGATCGCCGTTTATTCAAGAGGAATTCCCCGGCTCATCAATATTATTTGCGACAATGGTTTGTTGATCGCCTATGCCGCCTCTAAGAAAAATGTCTCCGCCGCCATGATCGAGGAGGTCGCCCGCGATCTTCGACTCAATGAACGGTCCAACGTGGAGAACGGTGTTCCGGCACCGGCCGGCGAGTGGTCCGAGGATGCGATTGAAAATCTGGCAGGATTCCGCTCGAGGCGAGCCGACAAAAACGTCAAGGAAGTTCCTCCGGCCGCTCCCCAATCAGCGGCGCCGGACTCCGCCTCTTTTGTGATCGGCATGGAAGAGAAGTTTCCTCAAGCGGAAAAGAGATCGGTTGGTTTGGGGCTCGGAGTTCTTGCCCTAGTCGTTATTTTTGGCCTTGCGGGTGCTTTGTTTTACTCTCAACAAATGTGGGGAGGACTGGTCGCGTTGAGCGATAACTTTGCAGAGTTTAGCGGATTGCGTGTGAACGATTCTGTGCCGTCCGAGCCAAGTTTGCCCACCGAAAAACTACAGCCGGACCCGTTCGAGGAGAGAAGTCGCTCTCAAGAGCCGCGAGCGGAGCCAGCGCCGATAGAGCCCCAACAAACTGAGCCCCAACAAACTGATGATCTCGTTCGTAACCCGGAGAATTCGACGGCTGGTCGCTCCCGATCTCCGGCCTCTGCTGAAGAAGAACCAGACTCGTCGATTATCAAAAAGGCTCCTGAAGTAGATCGCGCTGTACCGCCTCGACAATCTCCGGCGCCGTCTCGCCCCGAGCCGGTGGCCAGCGACCGAACCCTGGAAGTGGAAATACACCGGGCGATCAACCTTCGTGCGATCAGGGGGGTTGCAGTGTCCGTGAAAGATGGCACGGCCTATCTCAAGGGACGCGTTGCCAGCCCAAGACAAAGGATCGCGGCCACCCGAGCCGCGCGGAGCGTACCCGGCGTTAAGGCCGTTGAGAACCAGATCCTGATTTATTGACGCTTAGCGGCAGCCCGAATCCATACTCTGACACTAGGTAGCCGATCGAGATCCCTTTTTCTTCTGCATCCTAAATGACTCTTGAAACATCTCCTCACCGCGTGTCACCGAGGTTCGCGCCTTGACGGATCAGCTCGTCCTGGACCGCCCGAGGCGTTATGTCACGCGGGGATCGATGATGACGGGCGGCGAGCGCAGCGCAAACACCGGCTGCTTGCCCGGTTGCCATGGATACCGGCATGACGCGATAGGACGAATGCGCTTCATGAGTTCCCGAAATCGAGCGACCGGCGACTATAAGTCCATCGATTTTTTGCGGTAAGAGGCAACGCAGGGGAATATCGTAGGCCTCCCCTGGCGGTAAACGTTTGAGAATCGTGCCAGCGCCCTGCGGATTGTGAATGTCTATCGGATAGCTGCTGCGAGCGATGACATCGTCAAACTTTCGTGCCTGTAAGATATCTTCGGCGGTGAGCTGGTAATCCCCCAGAACCCGTCGAGTCTCCCGCACGCCGATATTGACGCCGCTTTGAACGATATAGGAGGCTTCGAACCCGGGCACGTAACGACGCAGAAATGCCGCGATCTGCCGCATTTGCCGGCGGCTCTCCCATTCCGCGTAGGACAAATCCCAAACGTCGGTGCCGAGAACTTTGGTCACCCGGGTGCTGTTGACGCTGACTTCTCGTTGGTGGGGCGTGGCAAAGAAGAGAATATCTTCCCTGGGCAACCGAAGCTCGCCGTTAGCGCTGGCTTGTTGGATGAGATCCCATAATCCATGGACGCTGCGCCATTGGTCGGGATGCTGTTTGACGTAGGCTTTGAAAGCTTCGCGCTCAAATTCCGTCAGGCGAAACATCAAGGTCATCGGTTGTACCAAAGGATCTTCGTGGCGGCCGATCTCGTAACTTGCGCCGGCTCGGGCAGCCAGGTCCGCGTCGCCCGTGCAATCGATCACCACATGCGAGCGAATAACGACCGGGCCTGATTTCGTCTCGAACACTGCGCCGGTCACACCGTCATCGCGGTATACATCGCTGGCGAACGCATGGAACAAGAAGCGCACGCCTGCTTCATCCAAAAGCTGCAAGGCCACCAACTTGAAGATTTCAGGATCGAAGGGAACGACATAACCGGTTTGCAAGGACGGTGGAATGGCGCCATTGGCTTGCACCAAACGCTCCAGCAGAGCCGTCAACACTCCGGCGATCACCGGCTTTCCCGGTCCGTGATCCGTGGGCAGTAACGTGTTCGCGTCCGGCCGTTGAACGCGCGGCCTCTGAGTATGAAAAGACATCAGTGGCATGACCAAAGCCGCCGTGGCATTGCCGCCAAGAAAGCCGTAGCGCTCGGCCAGGATGACGTTAGCTCCGGCGCTGGCGGCTCCGAGCGCCGCCCCGAGTCCGGCCGGCCCGCCGCCGACCACAAGAACGCCAGTCTCCGCGGCCAGCTGCGCGGCGCGCGGCTGCAAGGTAACGCAAGAGGGCTTATCAGGACGGGTTAGCGGCGGCATGGCGATCAAAAATCAAGCGCTTCATTTGCCGGTTGACTTCGGTTCCAGCGACTCCAACAACTCGCGAAGAATCCGATTGGTTTGCTTGGCCCGTGCCTGTAACGGCGGAATTCTTTCTTTGAGTTGCTTCTCGATGCGGCTCTTTAGATCCCACGATCGATCGAGAAAGGCGCACAGCTTGCCGATGTTCAGCGCTGTTATGGGTGGCGTCGGCATCTCCAGATCCGCGAGGAAGCCGGAAACTTTTGCCGCATAAGGGAGTGGCACGAAAGGAACTTCCTGGATCCCTGCAAAGATCAGAAAATGAAGGCGCATGCCCACTACGAATGACATGTGCTGCATCAGCCCGAGCACTTCGCCCGATGAATACTCTTCCTTGAGAACCTGGGCACGTTGCGCATTAGCCATTTTCGAGATCACTGCATGAGAATGCTGCGGATCTTTGTGCTCTCCTAATTCCATCGGCACGAAAAGAATTTCCGCATCGAAACGCTCAACCATGAAATCGGCGGCGTTGGCCAGAATTCCATGATACTGCTCGATGTTCAGGTCGGGCGCCGCTGGACCCGGTTCGCGCACCGAAAACCCGACCAGACTTTTATCGATATTAATACCCTGCTTTTTCAGCCTTTCCTTCGGGAAGGCCTGGGGTTTAAGCAAAAGCGCTGGATCGCTGGTAACTTCGATTTCCTGATTGACTCCCAGGTCCGTCAAGATCCTTTTCGCTTCCGATTCGCGGACCGTGATCTTCTCGACCTGGTTAAGCACCGAGGCGACGAGTTGCTTTGACTCGGCCGCTTTCAGCGGACCGACGCTGATCGCGTAGACCATCACCGGAATCCCCAACTCCTTGGCCCAAGTTACGTCGCGAAGAAAACTTGCGGCGGAGTCATCATAGAGAATACCGCCACCGCCGAGGACAAAGAGATCGAGCTTTTCCAATTCTTTAAGAACATCATTCTTGTGCATCTCCCGGATCGGAATAGCGCGGACCTTGTGCCGGCGCTCCGTGTCCGCAGAGTTGTGCGAGAAAATCACCACGTCGACATCGATGCTGGCTCGCAGTTCGCGCAGAATCGCTTCGAGAATCGCCTCGTCACCGAGGTTCATGCCGCCATAGGAGCCTGAGATTGCCACTCGATATTTCATTAAGTCATGATCCTCTCGCGGGACGAGATGACACCGTTGTTTGTGCAATTAGAATGCCTGATTGTTTGGCGCGCGGAATCTCCGGCGTGTTTCGATTCGGTCCGGGTTTTGTTGCAAAAATGAGATCGGCACGAGCCGGATGAGTCGAAGCCGGGACTTGATAGCGGCCGCGCTGAGCCGGTGGAAACTCTCGGAAGCTAACCTTCTGAAGCGCTTCCCAAACGGGGCGCCGGCTATTTGTGATTTACAGTGCGGTTGTGCTCGCCGGCGGTCGCCGATGGCGCGTTGCCTGCTCGTATGCGAATGCGAGTTTGATCATGCTACCGTCATCGTAGGGCCGCCCCAGGAATGTAATGCCGGCGGGGAGATTGTCCCGCGTATATCCGGCAGGCACGACGACGGAGGGAACAAAGACGAGAAAGGTATTGATGTGCGGGGCGCCTTTCTGATCGACATAGGGCGGATTGACCCCGTCCCTGATCAAGGTCGGTTGGTGCTCGACAGCCTTGTGCACGATGGCGTCCAGACGGTGATCGGCCATGAGCTTTAAAACATGAGTCATGAGTTCGTCGCGCGCCTTGAGGTACTCATAATGGGCGGCTGGTTCCGCGTTTCTGCTCCATCTCTGCTGCGAACCTTTGACGACTTTGGCAAACTCCGGCGACTTCATCGCTTCCGCGCGAGACTTGTAGGGTGCTGCAGCGCTCCTACCGAAGTAATTTCTAAATGCTTCTTCATCGTCGGCGAAACTGCCGGCGCGTTTGGCGAGCAATGCTGTTAAATTCGGAATAACGATCGGATCGACGATGTCTGCTCCGGCGGCCATCAGGTCGGCAACCGCTTTGTCGAAAACTTCGGTGATCTTCTTGAAATCCTCTGAGTCCGGTTCGGCATCGTAGCCCATCGAATCACGCAAAATTCCCAGGCGCGCTCCTTCGAGACCATTTTTATCCAAAAAGCTCGTGTAGCTGTCGGGAACCCTGCCGACGCCGCGGGCGGTCACCGGATCTTCCGGATCATACCCGACCATGACATCGAGAACTTTTGCCAGATCCGTTACCGTGCGGGCCATCGGTCCTAGCGATCCATTGACGGATGGCCAACCGGCATAAACGCCGGTTCGACTGACCAATCCCGCCGTCGGGCGCATGCCGACGACGCAGTTCCAGGTCGAGGGCCGGCGAATCGATGCGAACCCTTCCTGGCCGATGGCGACGGTGCAGTAGTTGGCCGAGACGCTCGCACCTGAGCCGCCGGAAGAGCCGCCGGCCGTGCGTTCCAGATCGTAGGGATTGCGCGTTGAACCGAAGAGCGAACCATGGGTATCGCCGCCGCCCAATTCACCGAGCGTGGCTTTGGCGAGAATAATCGCGCCGGCGCTTTTGAGTTTTTCGATGACATAGGCGTCTCTGTCCGGAAGATAATCCTTAAATAATAATGAGCCCAACGTCGTGGGCATCCCTTTGGCATCGCCCTGGTCCTTCATGATTACCGGTATGCCGTGTAGCGGGCCGACCATGCCGGACTTCTTGTAAGCCGCGTCAAGGCGAGCAGCTTCATCGAGAGCCGCCGGATTGATTGTGATGATGGCATTGATCGCCGGACCTTTTTTATCAAAAGCGTCGATGCGCTCGAGATACATTTGCACCAGGCGGCGGCAGGTGAGCTGGCCGGATTTGTAGGCAGCGTGCACTTTCTCGATGGTGGTTTCGAGAACGTCAAATTGCGGTACTGATTTCGGCATCGGAGCACCTCCCTTTCGCGATGAGAATACGACGATTCAATGAAGGTCTCGGTTATGGACCGGGCCTAAGACTTCTCTACGTTGACAGCCATGAATTGCCGTTCGATGGTTTGCCACTCATCGAGGCCGACGATTTTGTCGCGCTCTTTGAAGGTTGTCAGCGCATCGTCCATCGCCTCGGTGGTGCCGTCCCTCTTGAGCAAACCGAGCGCCTGTCTCATGGCATGGATGCCGGCTCTTTGTGTTTCGGAAGGATAGATGGCGATGCGGTAGCCCATCCGTTGCAGGCGCTCAACCGGCAGCATCGGTGTCTTGCCGCCTTTAAAGACGTTGACTAGCAGCGGGATATCGGGAAGAGCGCGCGGAATCTCTTCCAGCTCGGCTTCGGATTGCGGCGCCTCGACGAAAATGGCATCGACGCCGAGCTTGGCGAAGGCTCTGCCCCTCTGGATCGCATCGTCGAAGCCGTGCACGGCGCGCGCGTCGGTGCGCGCGATGATGCAGAAATCGGCATCGCTGCGGCTGGCCAGGGCCGCTTCGAGTTTGTTTGCCATTTCACCCAGCGCAATGACCTCTTTGCCATCGAGGTGGCCGCAGCGCTTGGGTGTAATTTGATCTTCGATATGAATCGCCGCCACGCCGGTGCGCTCAAACTCGCGCACGGTGCGCACGAGATTCACCGCATTGCCGTAGCCCGTGTCGGCATCGGCGATAACCGGAATACTCACAGCGGAGACCACCTGGGCGGCTCGCTCGATCACCTCCGACATAGTTACCAGGCCGATGTCGGGTATGCCCATGCTTCGGGCAACGGCGCCGCCGCTCAGATAGGCGGCCTCGAAACCGGCCTCCTCGACCAGGCGCGCCGATAATCCGTCGAAGCATCCCGGAGCGACCAGGAGCCGGTTGCGTCCAAACAGTTGCCTGAGTACTTGTCTCGATCTCATTTCGATCTCCAAGTGTTTGGCGCGGCGCGCCGGAATTATGCGGAGTGCACCGTGAACATGTCCATGAACCGATCGATGGGAGTGGCTTGCAAGGCGTCTAAGTTCAAGCAAAGATCGACAATTCTTTCGCACCACGGCGGCGCCAGGCTCGAAGCCAGATTCGCGGCAAATTTTTCAACCAGGAGCGGCATGCCTTCGGCGCGCCGGCGCCGGTGGCCGATCGGATATTCGACGACGACATTCTCGGTGGCGGAACCGTCCTTGAAAAAGACCTGGACCGCGTTGGCGATGGAGCGCTTTTCCGGATCGAGATATTCCTGGGAGTAGCGCGGCTCTTCGACAACTTCCATCTTGGCGCGCAGCGCATCGATGCGCGGATCCGCGGCGACGGCATCTTCGTAATGATCGGCGCTGAGCCGGCCGAAGATGAGACCGATAGCGGTCATATATTGCAGGCAATGGTCGCGATCCGCCGGATTGTACAGCGGGCCCGATTTGTCGATGATGCGGATCGCCGATTCGTGCGTTGTAATTCTCACTCTCTCGATCTCGTCGAGCCGGTTCATGACCGTTCCGTGCAGGCGGAAGGCGCACTCCACGGCGGTTTGCGCGTGGAACTCCGCCGGAAAAGATATTTTGAAAAGAATGTTCTCCATGACATAGGAGCCGAACGGGCGATTCAAGGTCAACTCCTTGCCGCCAAACAGCACGTCATAAAAACCCCATTCTTTTGCCGTTAGCGCCGACGGATAACCGACCTCGCCTTGCATCGCCATCAGCGCCAGGCGCACCCCGCGGCTGGTGGCATCGCCGGCAGCCCAGGATTTGCGCGCGCCCGTATTGGGCGCGTGACGGTAGACGCGCAGGCTGCCGCCGTCGCTCCAGGCGTTGGACAGGGCGCTGACTATCTGCGCTCGGCCGCCGCCGAGCATCGCGGTGGCGACGGCGGCGGTGGCTACCCGCACGAGCAAAACGTGATCGAGGCCGGCGCGATTAAAACTATTTTCGATGGCAATAATGCCTTGGATCTCGTGCGCCTTGATCATCGCGATCAGGACGTCGCCGACATTGAAAGCTTGCTGCCCGCTGTGGCTCAGATAATCCGCCAGAGCGAGAATGCCGCCGAGATTGTCCGAGGGGTGACCCCATTCCGCCGCCAGCCAGGTGTCGTTGAAGTCGAGCCAGCGAATCATGGCGCCGATATTGAAAGCAGCGTGCACCGGCTCAAGCTGCCAGGCAGTGCCGGGAACCCGGGCGCCGTTGGGCAGAAGCGCGCCGGGAACGATGGGGCCCAGGTGCTTGACGCAGTCAGGGTAGCGCAGCGCGAGCAAGCCGCAGCCGAGCGTGTCCATGAAACAATAGCGCGCCGTGTCGATCGCCGCCGCACTGTCAGGCACATAGCCGGCCGCGTACTCGGCGATATCGACCAGGACGGAGTCCGGGGCGGGACGGATATTGGATGCCGCTGAGCTCATAGGATTGTTAGAATTAGCCGCGGCGATGTTGCCAAGGTGATTTGAAACCCGCCCCCGTGCGTTATTCGATAGTGGTTCATTTTGGCCCAAGATCCCTCACTACGTTCGGGATGACAATTCTCTTATAAGTGTCATTCCGAGCAAAGCGAGGAATCTTTCTTGATGCTAAGTAGACTCCGATTGTAACGACATTTCCTTTTCTCAGAAAGACGGTTTAGTCGTATGAGCGATCCACGTCAGCGATTCGCCATCGGCACGAACGGGCGCGGCTCCGGCCCGACGTAATCGGCATTAGGGCGAATGAGCCGGTTGTCGGCGCGCTGTTCGATAATATGCGCGGCCCAACCGGTGATGCGAGAGACCACGAACAACGGGGTAAACATCGGCGTCGGAATATCGCAGAAATGATAGGCGCTGGCGCTGTAGAAATCCAAATTCGGAAACATATTTTTTTCGCGCCGCATGACTTGCTCGATACGTTCGGAGACGGCATAGAGCCGCTTGTCGCCCTGGGCATCGCCGAGTTTTTTCGCCCAGGCTTTAATGACATCGGAGCGCGGATCGGAAATCTTGTACACGCGGTGTCCGAAACCCATAATCAGGTTCTTCGCGCCGATCAGCTCCAGTATCCCTTTCTCGGCGTCGTCCGGTGTTGAATACGTTTCGATCAGCTCCATGGCCGCTTCGTTGGCGCCGCCATGCAGCGGTCCCCGTAGAGCGCCGATGGCGCCGGTGACCGCTGAATAAAAATCCGGCAACGTGGAGGTGATGGTGCGGGCGGTGAAGGTCGACGCGTTAAATTCGTGTTCCGCATACAGAATGAGAGAAACGTCAACGGCGCGGCGGTACGGCTCCTCGGGTTTTTTGCGGTGCAACAAGTGCAAGAAGTGGCCGGCGCTGCTGTCGTCGTCGGTTTTCGTGTCGATGCGTTCGCCGCTGTTCACGAAATGATGCCAGTACAGGAGCATCGAGCTGAAACAGGCGGTCAGGCGGTTGGCAATCGCGATTTGATCGCGTTCCTTGTTTTCCGGTTCGAGTGTTCCGAGCATGGAGCATGCCGTGCGCAAAACGTCCATTGGATGAGTGCTGCCGGGTATCTGTTCGAGCACGGTTCTTAGCGGCGGCGGCAGCCCGCGCTGTTTACGCAGCATTTCTTTGTACTCGCGTAGTTGAGATGCGGTGGGTAATTGCCCATAAATCAGCAGGTAGGCGACTTCCTCGAAGGTGGAGTGCTCGGCGAGATCGTAGATCGAGTAGCCCCGATAAGTGAGCCCCTTGCCTTCCTTGCCGACGGTTGCAATCGATGTGCTTCCAGCAATGATTCCAGCCAGACCGCCAGTTTTATCCGTTGCCATAAAGGTTCCTCCAAGCCTTACTCTGCCCTGAACCGGATACGCATTGCAAGTTACGTGATGATTTCTTCGAGCTGCTCGGATTATCTTGGCGTGGGAATGTTTTTATGTCTGAAAATCGTTTTCTAATCCAAGGAGCTGACAATTCTCACCGTTCACCGATCTTTTCAGCACCGCCTGCCCTTGACAGTTTGCCTCAAGATTATGTAGTCGCTTGCTGTGAGCCATCTTCACTAAAGATTAGGAGTAACGAACATGCCTTTACCGCAGAATTTTAAAGCGCTGGTGGTTTCCGAGACGGCCGAAAAAAAATTTACCCGAGAAGTGAAACGGCTCGATCTCAGCAATCTGCCCGCCGGCGAGCTACTGATCGAGGTCAAATATTCCTCTTTGAACTACAAGGATGCGTTGTCGGCCACCGGCAACAAGGGCGTCACGCGTAACTATCCCCATACGCCGGGAATCGATGCAGCCGGCGAAGTTGTCAATTCCTCTACCAGAGACATTGCCGTTGGCAGCCAAGTCATCGTCATGGGATATGATTTGGGCATGAACACGCCCGGCGGATTCGGCCAATACATCAGTGTGCCCGCAGGTTGGGCGGTGCAGTTGCCCGCGGGCTTGGCGCTAAGAGACAGCATGGCATACGGCACGGCCGGTTTCACCGCGGCGCTATGCGTTACCAGACTCCTGGCGGGAGGACTCAATAAAGATGCCGGCGAAGTGCTCGTGACCGGCGCGACCGGTGGCGTGGGGAGCGTGGCCGTGGGCATTCTTGCCAAATTAGGTTTCAACGTTGTTGCCGCCACCGGCAAGACGGACGAAAAGGATTTCCTCACCGGCCTGGGCGCCAGGTCGGTGATTTCCCGCGACGAAGCTAATGACACATCCGGAAGGCCGCTGCAGAAGGGACGCTGGGCCGGAGCCATCGATTGCGTCGGCGGCAATATCCTCGCTACCGCAATCAAGTCGGCGAAATATGGCGGGCTCGTGGCGGCTTGCGGCAACACCATGTCGGCTGATCTCGCGGTCAGCGTGTTTCCATTTATTTTGCGTGGGGTCAGCCTGCTTGGCGTGGATTCCGTCGAGATCCCGATGAATACCCGCGCGCGCGTCTGGCAAAAGCTTGCGACCGATTGGAAATTGGATCTATCCGCCGATATCGTTACGGAATGTTCATTGGAAGAGTTGAATCCCAAGATCGATGAGATCTTAAAGGGCGGGATCAGAGGCAGAGTGCTCGTGAATCTAAGCAAGTAATCCCTAGTTAAACGGTTCATCCAGTTACTTTTACCCTCGCCCCGCTTGCGCGGAGAGGGCAGGGTGAGGGGAGAAGGAGAAGAGTAGCAATTGACTGATGACAGCAAAATTAACTCTGACTCCGCCTTAAGTCATCTCCGCGTCATTGAACTGGGCGATATTCCCGCGTCCTACGCGACGCGCTGGCTTGCCGACCTGGGCGCCGATGTCATCAAAGTCGAGCTGCCCGGCGGCGATCCGAACCGTATGTTGCCGCCGTTTGCGGGCGGGATCGAACATCCCGAGCGCAGTCTGACCTTCATCCATGCGAATACGAATAAGCGCAGCCTGGTGCTCGATCTGCAGCATCGAGCTTCGGATCGCCAGGTATTCGCCAAGTTGTTGGAGTCGGCACACCTATTTGTCGAAGCGACGCTGTTTGGCTATCTCGAGAATATCGGCTTCACCGATGAAAGTTTGAAGGAAACTAACCCGGCGTTAGTGACCGTCTCTTTGACCCCGTTCGGACGCACGGGACCGTATCGGAAATACCAAGGCAGCGATGCCATCGCTAACGCTACAGGCGGATTCCTGTTCGGCCAGGGCGATAACACCAAGGGACAGTGCACGGCGCCGAGCCATCTCGCCTACCAGATGGCGGGCGGCATGGCGGCGATGTTAGGTCTCGCCGGGATTCGCCACGCTCGGCAAACCGGCGCCGGCCAGCGCATCGACATGTCGCTGCAGGAAGCGCTCACCTTCGCTAACAGCAGCTCGGTGGCCCGCTATAGCCGGGAAAATCGGCTCGAGCGGCGACCCGGCGCCAAGGCCTACGGCGGCGCGGGGACAAACATCTATCGCTGCAAAGATGGCCGCTACGTGCACTTTACGACGAACATGCCGCATATGTGGCGCGAGTTCGCGCAAAACTGGATGACCGACAAATCGCTTGCAGGGCCGGAATGGGAGAATCCCAGATATCGCGACGAGCACGCCGGCGAAGTCGCCAAAGCATTTGCCGAGTTCATCGGTCAATTCGATGCCGACGATTTCGCCAACCAGGCGCAGGCGCGTCATCTCGCCGCCGCGCCGCTCAACACCATCGGCGAATTCGTCAACTGCGAGCAAAACCGCGTGCGCGGGTGGCTCCAGGAGATCGACCATCCGGTCATCGGCCGCTACACGGCTCCGGGATTTCCCATGCGGTTGTCGCTGACGCCGATGCGCATTTACCGGCCCGCGCCGCTGCTCGATCAACATCGAGATGAAATTCTCTCGGAGCTTGAGAAGTTCCCTTCCAACGCAGCGAAAAACAAAAACGACGAGGCTCAAGCGCGACGGCCGATGCTCGCCGGTTTGCGCATGGCCGATTTGACCCAGCAGTATGCCGGACCGCTGGGCACGGAACTGCTGGCCTACTACGGCATGGAAGTGATTAAGATTGAGTCGAGCGTCGTGGCAAGCAAAGAACGCGAAGCGGCGGTGCACGCTTGCATGAATCGCGCGAAGCTCGGCTGCACGATCAATTTGCGCCATCCTGAGGGCAAAGAACTTTTTAAACAACTGGTCGCAAAGTCAAACGTCGTCGTCGACAATTTCAGTTCCGGAGTTTTGGCAAGGCTGGGCTTTGGCTTCGATGTCTTGCAGCGGATCAACCCCGGCGTCGTGCAAGCCGTGATGCCGGGTTGGGGTCTTACCGGTCCGCTTAAAGCTTGGGTTGCGTGGGGCTGGCAATTATTGGCCTACACCGGGATCATGCGTCTCTGGGGTTACCCCGACTCGCCGATGGAAACGCGCTGCAAGATCGCCTGGCCGGACCGCGTCGGCTCGGTGACGATGGCGCTCGGTGTGCTTGCCGCGCTGGAATACCAGCATCGCACCGGCAAGGGACAATTCATCGAAGGCGGCATGCTCGAAGCGCAGGGTTCGATGATGGGGCCGGCGATTCTCGATTACACCGTCAACGGCAATGAATGGGATGCCATGGGTTACCGCGAAGTTCTCGGCGCGCCCTACGCGCCTTACGGTTGCTACTCGTGTTCCGGCGAAGATAATTGGATCATCATCGCCTGTTCCGATGACGATCAGTGGGGCAGCATGATCAAGGTGATCGGCAAATCGTCCTGGGCCGCCGACCCGCGTTTCGCCACTGGAAGTGGCCGTAAAGAGCACCGCGACGAGCTTGATCGAAAACTTTCCGAATGGACGCGTAAGTACACAGCCAAACAGCTATTTCGCTTGCTCCAGGAAGCTGGTGTCGCCGCTGGTATTCCGTCGTCGGGAGAAGATCTGTTTCACGACATTCATTTGCGCGCGCGCGGCCACATCGTCGAAACCGAAGGGCAACCATGGGGCAAGATTACGCATCACGGTTTGCCCGCCGTTCCTTCGTTATCAGCCGCCGACGCCGCCCGCCCCGCGCCGTGGATCGGCGCGCACAACAATCAAGTCTTTGGTGGGATTTTGGGATTGAGTAAGGAGCGGAT
>WHTF01000042.1 GCA_009379725.1 Deltaproteobacteria bacterium | reverse complement strand
CATTACCTCTCTTGAATCTTCCGAAACCGCAGGTGGCGGTGTCGGAGAAGAATTCGGTGCTCGTGGGGCGGCAGCTTCAAGGTTTGAAATGCTCAGACCTTGTTGATCCGTACTCCCTGCTTTCATGATTGTTTGAATCTGGTCTTTGGGTATACCGAGCTCGCCACCCAACCCCTGGATTTTAACCATGGAACCTTCTTCACGGTAACTCTGCGCCGTGATCCGCCGGCCATTTTTTAATATCAGGGTGTAATCCGCCGATGCCGGAACAGCAAGCCAAAACAGGGCGGATACGATGATGGGAAGACCTATTCTCATGATAACGATTATATCACGAGGCATTGCAGTGTGGTACCTTTGCGGAACGCCCCATGGTCTCGTTTACACTACTTCCGATTCGTGTTAGCGTTTTGCACTGGAGTTACCCGCCATGAACCTGTTATTTGCACCGTTCGCTGCTTTCGGTGCTGTGCTAGTTCTCCCACTGCTTCTCTCGCCTAACCAAGTCTCGGCTGTTGAGCCCAGGATTCAAATTCAGTCACCGAAAGACGGCTCCCGAATTACCCAAGAACAAAGTTCAATCTTCGTTAGCGGTAAGGTAGCCACGGCCGCGGGCCGGTCAGCTCACGTGGACCTGCTTCTTATTCTCGATGCGTCGGGTAGCACCGCTCAGTTTGCCGGCGTCGAATTTGGAGATATGGATCAACTGCCGGATACGGGCTCTTCAGGGTTTGGTGCGCCGCAGGTCACCATCGGCGGGATGAGCGTGGGTGGGCCTCCTGTTAGGAATTTGAGGAACTCTATTTTTGCCGCCGAGGTGATAGCTGCCCGGCGGCTCTTGGCTCAGCTCAACTCACAGACTACACGAGTCGGTGTGGTGACTTTCGGCGAAGGGGCAAAACTGCTCCAGCCTCTCACTCATGATTTCGATCAAGTTCGCCGTGCGCTCGATGAAGTTTTTAAGTCAGGGCCGTACGGCGGAACCAACATGGTTGAAGGGCTTCGTACCGGGATCACAGAGCTGATGGGGTTGGGGCGCAGTGAAAAAAAAACTGATGCTATCAAGGTAAAATTTTTCTTGACAGACGGCTTTCCCACGATGCCCATTGGCGGGGGTAAACGAGCGACACCGCAGGACACCGACTTAGCGATCAATGCCGCGCGACTTGCCGGGAAAGCCGGTATCAAAGTCCACGTTTTTGCTCTCGGTGAAGAAGCGCTCTCGTATCCGAGAGCCGCCGTCGGTATCGCCAGAGAAAGCGGCGGCACGTATACGCCAGTGTCGAGAGCGGCCGACGTGCTTGCGGTGGTGGAGAGGATCTCCGTCGTTGGAGTAGACTTCGTGCAGGTGGTGAACGAAACAATCAACCAAAAAGCGTCCCATTTGCGTTTGGCAGCAGACGGTTTTTTCTCTTCGGCCGTTCCCGTGGCGGAAGGGCTAAACCGAATCCAAGTATCTGCACGCGCGAATGACGGCTCCATTGGACGCGCCACAGTTAGTTTTCATTTTCAGCCCGGCGGCAAACGCTCGCTCGATTTAGAGGTATTTATCGACAAAGAGAAAAGTCTCAACTTGGAAGTGGAAAGATTAGGAAAAACTCCCGAGCAGATCCAGCGGGAGATTGAACGCAGTCGTCAGAGCAGCGGGGGAATGCCGGCGGCGCCGCCACTCGAAAGCAGCACACCTCGATAGGAGTTTACTTGAAATATTATCAGCCCCTTTTTTTAGGTTTCGGTAGCTTTGTGTTATGCTTGCCGGCTTTCGGAGCCGAAGGGATCCCAAACGCAGCGACGACCCCTGTGCCGGCGATACAGCCATTTTCAATTATTGATTTTTACATTAAAGGCGGGCCGTCGATGCATTTTATCTTGGCCTGTTCGGTTTTTGCCCTCGCGATTATCTTCGAGCGTGCGATCAATTTGCGAAAGAGCAAGATCATCTCGACGGCGTTTATCGAGGAGATCAAAAAATATTGGTATCGGCGGGAAGCCGACAAAGCGATTCAGGCTTGCCGGGAGCATGATATCTCCTTGTCTCGAGTTCTTCGGGCTGGGCTGCTGCGTTTCAACCACGGAATTGATGCTGTTGAAAAGGCTATCGAAGGAGCGGGACAGCATGAAGCCGCGGTGTTGCGCCGTAATCTGATGCTGTTGGGATTTATTGCCAACATCGCTCCTATGCTTGGTCTCTTCGGGACGGTCCTGGGACTTACCCGATCTTTTGACGTCATTGCCAGTTATGGCATGGCTGGCAACCCTGGAGCGGTGGCCGCAGGTATTGCTGAAGCTTTGATTACCACCGTTTTCGGGCTCATGGTCGGTATTCCCACGCTGGCCGCCTATTACTATTTCAAACGCAAAGTCGAAATCAGGACCCTTGAGATGGAAGCGGTGTCCGTCGCATTAATTGAAGATCTCGCCTACGAAGGATTCGGGACACAAACAGCGCTCAACGACTCACCCGTGCGAGAGGCGGAGATACCGTCACGTCTGGGACAAACTTTACGATAAGGAATTTCAATTCGGAGTATTCTTTATGCAATTCTCAAAAGATGTGGACGAAGAGATCGGCATCAGCCTGACTTCGCTCATCGACGTCATTTTTCTTTTGCTGATCTTTTTTATGGTCGCTACCACATTGGTCGACCCATCCCGTAAGCTTAACGTTCAGCTTCCCGAGGCAAAGTCCGCGACAGCTGACAATAAGGCTAAACCGGTGGTCATTGAGATGGATGATAACGCACGAATCACTCTAAACGGCCAGGATGTGGATTTGAATGTTTTGGAAGCACGACTGAACGCCTTGGGCCAAGAGGGAAACAATGCGGCAATCCTAAGGGCTGACAGAAGATTAGATTATGGCAGGGTGGTCGAAGTCCTTGGAATCTCCCGCGCCGCTGGCTTTCAGGATATCGGCATCGCGGTGCGGTGAGTGCTGGTTAACTCTGCGGTGCTATGGGTATCGGGTCGTCTGGTAGCGCAGAGGTTTGGAGTTCTTTTTCCTGCTCAGTCAAATAATCTAATCCAAATTCGCTGACGTCACGACGAACCACCCGTCCGTTCTCATAGTACGTCCACAAATCAACAGCACCGTCTCCGTTTAGATCTTTCTCGTCTTTAGCGATAATCCCTTCGGTCTGGTCAGTGTCGTAATAGATCCAAGAGTCGATTTTACCTTCCCCTCGGGTATCCTTCTCGACTCTAATAAGACGGCCATTTTGATAGATTGCGCGGTAACTGATGTGACCTCTGCCGGACTCATCGCGTTCCTCACGGGCGATCTTATCGCCATCGTAATAGAAAACGATATCGGGTCTTCCCTGACCAGTCGTGTCCACATCCCGCCGCACTAACTGGCCATCTTTAAAATAGCTCCAGGAGTTCACTCTACCATCGCTTTTCGTCGCCTCCTCTTGGCGAAGGATTTCTCCCGGATTGTGCGGATTATAATAAATCCAGAGATCCGGTACGCCATCTCCATTGATGTCTCTGACTTTCACATTCTTGAATGGTGTGGACGGAGGCGAGGTAGCCTGTTTAGTAATCGATGCCAGTGAGACATTCTCATGGGGCCGACTCGCCACCGAGGCTTTTTGTGGCGCGCCATCTTGATCGGTGGGCAATGGGGCGGCCGATGTATCCTGCAGAGGACCAGTGGATTGCGGAACTGTCTGGGTCACCTGGTTTTCCAGGGCTCGTTGGCGTTCTAGTTCTTCTTCGATCGCTGCTTCAAGCTGGTGATCCTTTTGCTGTTCCGACTGAATCTGAGCGTTGAGCCCGCCGTAATGAGAATCCGCCGTAATCAGGCCGGTAAGCAAACCCAATGTGAAACCGCCGGCTCCAGCGAAAGGACCGCCGATATGGAGGCCCATAAAAGCGCCTTCCATTGCCGTGGTCCACGCGTGCTGCCACCTTTGTGTCCCAGTTACCTGAGGTTGAGGTTGAGGCTGGGGCTGAGTTGGATTGGCGTTGGTAACGCCCGGAGACGGGGACTGAACCGAACCGGGCGGGTATTGTACGGCAAGGGGTTCACACCCCAGCAACATCATTAGGACACCAACAAATATCCATCCAAATCGCCAGTTCATCGTCTAACCCGGGCTGGATCTACTTCATTGTACTGTCTGACTCCATCTTCGGGGCTGCCGTCACGGCTCGGTTGTCACTGCGATATAAACCCGTGGAACTGGCCATGGATTGCAGCTCCTCTTCAACCGCTGCAAAGAGAATCGCCGTGGACGAGGGCGAAGCGTCTGCCACTTGCTCTTGTCCGACGAGCTGGCCGTTTTTGAAAACATAGCGTGCGCTGATTGTGCCCCGAGAGTGCTGATCCTCAAGCTGCTCGATACGTTCGCCGTTTTCGAATTTGACCCAAATATCGACTCGTCGATCACCATTGGTATCGCCCTCTTGCCGGTGGATTTGTCCATTCATATAGAAAATCCGCAGATCGAAAAAGCCATCTTCGTTGGTGTCTCGCTCCTCACGCCGCAACTGATCATTTTCAAACACGTAAACTCTATCCCACGTTCCCGTCCCTTTTGTGTCGCGTAAGCGTTTGGTCAGTTTTCCTTGAGAAAACGTTTCAATGATGTCCATGCGCTCCCGTCCCGTCGTGTCTTCTTCCCGGCGCACCACCGCTTCGCCTTGAAAGTATACGATTCGGCTCACCTTTCCATCGCCGCGAAGGTCCTCTTCCTGTTTGACTAGTCGACTATCTTGATAATGTCCCCAGAGATCGATTGTGCCCGTATGCTTGCGGTCAAGCTCTTTTCTGACTAGCTGACCGCTATCGTAGTATTCAAAGTTGTCAGGCTTACCGTCGCCATTAGTGTCCTCGTCCACACGACTTATTTTACCTTCGCGGAAATAGACAGTGCGATTTAGCTTGCCGGAAGATTTACTATTTTCCTCGCTTCGTACGGGCTGCCCGTCCCGGTAATAAACCCATAAGGTGGGTTTACCCATTTGGTTGGTATCTTGGCCTTTACGTTCGACTTGTCCGTCCGAATTGAGGAAGTACCATAGGTCGATTCGTCCATCGTTCTTGCTGGCGATTTCTTGCCGGCGCGGATTGCCGCTGTCGTAATAGACAAAGATATCCGGCTTGCCGTCAAAGTTGGCATCCTGTTCGATTCGTTCGATTTGTCCTTGTCGATTATAGTGGGTCCAACGGTCCATTTTGCCATTGCCGTTGGTGTCGCGTGCTTGCCGCGTTACATATCCCTGATCGTCGTAATAAAAACTCGCCACGGGTTGCTGGGCGTGTGTCGGATGAAAGATTAAAAACGTTGGCAGACACGAAAGCAGAAGGGGCGCGGTCTTGATCAAATGCCGCTTCATCGCTCGACTCCTCCGACGGCCAAAAGCAGTTAAAGTTTGGAGGATTCGTTTGCGGTTGTCCGACTCTCCGAGTTCTTGAGCAAAACTTTGTCAGAATTGTCTATGGCTTTCTTGAAACCTCGGATCGCTTCACTCAGGGATTTTCCCAACTCGGGTAGCTTGGTAGGACCAAAGATGATGAGGGCGATTGCGGAAATAATGATAAGCTCCAGCATGCCAATGCTTCCAAACATAGAACACCCCCTACTAATCTTTGTTCACGCTACGCCAGGGAGTTGTCGATGTCAATGTAGATCAAAGGCTCGCAGGTTTGCTTACCGCAGGTCGGCTCGGCCGTATATAACAAGCGTATCTTGAAATTAGACGGGGGTCAGGTAAACATTGTCAGAGCAGGTCAAATCCATAGCGCTTCTTGTGAGCACCACCGCCCCATCGTCAGACAGTCACGGACCCTCCTATGACACAGCTCAGCCGCCGAGTTACCGGCTGTTCTGGATTCTGCTCGTCCTCGGATTGTTTTGTCTCTTCTATCAGATTGGCGCGGCGGGGCTGTTCGAACCGGATGAAGGTAGAAATGCCGAGAAAGCACGAGAAATTCTGTTACTGGGCGACTGGGTAACCCCGCATGAAAACTTCTTTCCGGTGCTCGACAAGCCGATGTTTTTTTATTGGCTAATTGCGATCTCCTACAAAGTGTTCGGTGTTACAGAGTGGGCGGCTCGGTTACCTTCGGCATTGGCTGCGCTGGGTTGTTTCGCGCTTGTCTATCGTTTTGCCCGCACCCGCTGGGGGCCATGGGAAGCGTTATGGAGCGGGCTGATTTTGATTAGCGCCATAGAATTCTTCATTCTATCTCGAGTTGTCATCTTCGACATGAGCTTAACCTTCTGTATCACGCTGGCGCTCTGCTCGTTCTATGAAGCGGCGCATACAAACCGGGGAATTCGACGAAAAATATATTGCCTGTTGATGTATACGGCGCTCGGGGTGGGGACTCTTATCAAGGGGCTTATCGGACTGGTCATCCCGGGCCTGATCATTTTTTTCTATTTGTTGTTGACTAAGCAATGGCCGATTTTACGCAAAATTTATCTTATCCCGGGAGCATTGCTCTACTTCGCCATCTTTACTCCTTGGTATCTTATGGTCGATGCGCGCAACACCGGTTTTCTTCGCTATTATTTGTGGGACGAACACTTCAGCCGCTTTAGCACCGCGGACTTTGACCGAGCGCAGCCCTGGTACTTTTTTTTGGGAGTGCTTTTCGTCGGATTTTTACCCTGGAGCACGCTTCTTCCGATGGTGGTTAAGCATTATTGGAAAGGATCCATGGACGATAAAACTATTTTCGTCGTTTTATGGACCCTTATGCCAATGGTTTTTTTCTCGGTTTCAAGCTCGAAGCTGCCGCACTATATTTTACCGATCTTTCCTGCGTTATCGATTTTGACGGCGACAACCCTGGTCGGCCTGTTTCACAATCGGCAATACAATATCAAACGACCGCTGGCCCTTCTTTGGGGCGTGCAAAGCTTAAATGTTTTGTACCTGCTTGCGGGATTGATGTGGCCCGCAATTCTGCCGAGCCAGATTCGCGAGCATGTAAGCCCGATCGCTTGGTATCTTTGTGCTTATGGGATTTTTTGCAGTGTGATTGCAGTTGTCCTTGTTATGACTAGAACCACTGGTTTTTGGAAAGACCAGTCAAAGGTTTATATCATTCACTCAATCGGTATCGTTCTTTTTCTCGCTTTTATGGCACAGATGATGGTAGCGGTTTCTCGCGATCGGTCCGCGAGCGAGATTTTGGAGACTGTTGCGAGTCGAATCGACGCGGACGTACAAGTCGTATTCTTCGACACTTACCTTACGGGAATGCCCTTTTATCTTCGCGTCGATCGACCGGTCTGGATAGTGACTCATGCGAATAAGAAAAGGACCGTCTTAGGAAATTTTTACGTGGTTACTGATCGTGATTGGCCCGATACGCGTTGGGGAAAGGCGCTCTTTGATTTCAACGAGTTTCGCGAGGTGTGGAACCAGAACGAGACGCAATTATTAGTTATTGTAAAACAGAAAAATCTCGCTCGCATGAAAAAAGAGATCGGCGCCTCGCCGCGAAAGCTGACACACGTCGATGAGTACGTGTTGCTGTCGAATCGATGATCAACTCAATGTCCGCCTGTCTGCTATAATCCAAGATTGCCCGTCAGGATGAGTCGAGAAGGGCGTTTCCCCGCAAGCTTGTGATCCGCTACCCGGGGTGTATGTGAATCTGGTCAGAGTGTATGCAACAATTCGAGTAAAAGGCACACATGGAACATTGGCAAATTGCTTTGATTCTGGGCGTAATTGAAGGGCTTACCGAGTTTATTCCGGTGTCATCGACCGGTCATCTTATTGTCGCTGGTCATCTTCTTGGCTTTGTCGGGGAAAAGGAGGCAAGTTTTCAAATAGCCATTCAGTTCGGCGCGATATTGGCGGTAGCATTGCTCTACTGGCGCCGATTTTTCGACTTGACCCCCTTCGGCGCGAATGCGGTCCAGTGCCCTCAGTCCAACTTAACAGGCTGGAGCGGACTCTGGCGGATTGCTTTGGCGATACTGCCGGCGCTGATTGTCGGTTATCTTGCGCGAAATTTTATCAAGAACCATCTTTTCACACCCGCGACGGTCAGTTGGGCGTTGGCCGGCGGCGGCGTAGCGATGCTAATCGCCGAACGTTTCCTTCAGCAAAGACCCTCCCGTCCCCTTGAAAGCCTGACAGCAGCCCAGGCCATCGGAGTCGGTCTGTTTCAGGTTCTCGCCTTGTGGCCGGGAACGTCGAGATCCGCCGCAACCATCGTCGGCGGCATGCTGTTAGGACTCGATCGCAAAGGAGCGGCGGAATTTTCGTTCTTGATCGCGGTTCCGGTAATGCTTGCCGTTGTCTGCTATGAGGTCGTGAAAATGGGCAGTCTTTTCACCGCGCAGGAGATGACACAATTTTTAATCGGTTTCGGCGTTTCTTTCGTTGTCGCTTTAGTGGCTATAAAGACATTCTTAATCTTATTGAATCGCTGGACGCTGGTTCCGTTCGCTTGGTATCGGATTATCATTGCGCCGATTGTTTATTTTCTCACACGAGAAATTCCGTTCTAGTTGAACTGACCCCAAACACTGCAGACAGTTTTCGCAAGCGCGCGTTACGATTTTCAGTGTTCATGACGTCGCTTGATCCAGTGGAAAATATGGCCGCGATAAAGGTAGGCGACCAGCAAGATCACAGCGGCAACCACGGCGAAGATAATTGCGGTGTAGTACTCCTGATTGCGAATGCTTGCGCCTTGCATGGTAAGAAAATAGGTGCCGGGTATCCTTCCGACGATCGTAACGATCAGAAAAGTGGTCAGCTTCAGGCGACTTAGGCCCAGGAGATAACATAAATAGTCCTTCGGAAATCCGGGAAACAAAAACAAAAGGAAACAGATCGTAACTCCGGTATTGGTAGTTAGAAAGTCAAACCTGTGCAACACATCTTGCTTGACAAATCGTTCGACGAAAGGCCTGCCTAAAATGCTCGCCAACTCAAAAGCCACCCAGGAGCCGAGGGTAAGTCCGATGGTAGACAGAATGAAACCCAATGTTTCCCCATAGACATAGCCCCCCGCCACACCTGTCAATTCCCCTGGAAAAGGAGCGGCGATCACCTGCAAGACCTGGAATAGAATAAAAACTGCCGGTGAGTAGGGCCCCATTGAATCGAGAAATTTGCCCAGTTTATCGCTGCTCGAATAGATTCCCTCGAAATCGTCAAAGGCTCCTTCCGAAAAAGGCTGGGGAACATAACGGCTGAATAGAAAAAGGAGGCCGACCAAAACGACGAAAATAATCCCCCGTGTTGCGAGTTGTCGGCGTTGACCGGTCATCGGGATTGTATAGCAATAAAACAGGCTAAAGACGAGATTAACGAGATCGATTGTGAAGGTCCTTCGGGGTGAAAATTTACCCGCCTAGTTCTCTCGTTGAGAGTGAGAAGCTATGCGGTCAGTAACGGCTATTTGATGCCGAAATCGATATTGAATCTGACGCGGAGGGGTTCGCCGGCGAGTTCTTTCAGAGTCGCTGGAATCGGCGGAAACGGCGCGGCCATTCTTATGGCTTGGACAGCACTGGTATTGAGGCGGGGATCGCTGGTGTCAACGATTTCGGATCTCATGAGATTTCCCGATCTGTCTAATACTAAAACGATACTGAGTCTGTGAATGCCTGTCAGCCCTGGGGGATATTTCCAAACGGATTTGACTCTAGTTTCGATCATCTTTAAATAAGGCGCAAAGTCGGGACTAGAGATTGCAGAACCTTGCGCCTGAGTCACCGGACGGCTGGCCGACTGCGGGTCTCCTCTTCGAAGAGCCGCCGGCACTGTGGAGCTCGATTCCTTACTGATGCCCAGGAGGTTGTCTGTCTTAGTCGATGCGGAAGGCGCCCCTGCCGACTCTACCGAACGGGTAGGTAGTTGAACCAGCGATTCCACTGGTTGTGTGCCAATTCTGCCGGCCTTGTCACTAGAAACTTCGGCCAAAATTTTAGGACCGGGCAGGGACGGTACAGTTGGTGATTCCAGGATGGGAGCCGGTGCAGGCGCGCCGGTTGCGGCGGGCTCGGTCGTTTTCGGTATCAATGATGCGGAGCGTGGTTGCGGCTCCAGACGGCGCTGAGTCGAAACTTGGGCTCTTCGCTGCGACTCTTTTTTGACCGGCTCCTTTTCGGTTTCCTGCGCAGGTCGTTCGGAATCGACAAAACGCACAACCACCGGGGATTCTTGACTCGCAACCGGCGAAGAGATATTGACGTGGGCTAGAACGAGTAATAGGAGCAGATGAAAGATCAGAGATAGGACAAAAAGAAAATTTAAATCGATGGCCGGTTCAGAGAGATAGGTAGTGTTCTTTGCTCTGGCACCAAAGGAGAAATTTCCATAGTTTTTAACCACCGGGTGCGTCTCCAACCGTGCAAGCCAGACATAACCTAGGTTGAAAAGTTTTCCCCAGAGCGTAGTTTCTTGTTTCCGTATTCTATCTAGAACTTTATCGAGCGGTGGGATCTGTTTCGGTCGGTTCGCCATCGGTTCGACTCCACCTCAAAACTACCATTTCGCTAAAAGCTTTGGAACTAACCGCTCAACCGCATCATCACAAGATTTTACCGGCTTTGCTGCATTTCGCGCAGCAACCCCTCAAGTCTCTTTTGCTCTTCACCGTACCCAGCCCAATTTCCTTGGCGCAAGAATTCTTGAGAACGTGAAAAATGCTCCAATGCGCGACGGACTAAGTTGCCATCCCCTGGCTCTTTTTTGACTGCCGTCGTTAAAACCGGCTCGGAAGGTGTTGTATCGCCAAAGACTCGTTGCAGGGATTCGTCCAGCGTCTCCTCCATGGCAATTTGGTTGCCGAAGGCGACAAATACCCGCTTCAACTCCGGCAGGGAGCCTTTTTCGGCGGCTAAATAGAGGGGCTGAACGTAGAGCAGAGACTTTTCTATGGGAATAGCGAGTAAGCTTCCTCGAATCACCTGTCCGCTTTGTCGCCAGAGACTTAACTGCTGCGAGATAAAAGCGTCTTGTTCTATTCGCGCATCGATCTGCTTAGGACCATACACCAATTTGGCTTTTGGAAAATCCAGTGCCGTGAGTTTCCCATAGTGCGGTGGATCGCTGCGAGCCGCCAGCCAGGCGCGCATATTGTCTCGTTTGTTAGGCGTGAAGGGCAGCAGCAGAACGAACTCTTCTTTGGTCTCTCCCGGCAAACGCATGATTGTGTAATAAGGCGCCATTTCGCGTTCGGTACCGCCCACCGTCTGGCGCGGGATGCTTAATAGATCTTCCTTATTATAAAAGACCTGTGGATCGCGCATGTGATAGGTGGAGTACATCTGAGCTTGAATTGCAAAAAGATCCTGTGGGTATCGGATGTGCGCGCGCAGGTCTTCCGGTATTTTTTCAATCGGCTTGAAAAGTGCCGGAAAGATCTTCTGGTAAGACTGAACGATGGGATCTTCAGGATCGCTGATGTAAAAATCCACCGTGCCATTGTAGGCGTCGACCACTGACTTCACCGAGTTGCGAATATAGTTGGTGCCCTGCCGTTGCATGGGTTCCGAATATGGAAAACGACTCGACGTGGTGTAACCGTCAATTATCCAAAACAGCCTGCCGCCTTGCGCAATCACCAAGTAAGGGTCGCCATCGAAGGTTATGAAGGGGGCGATTTTTTTAACCCGCTCCTCAATTTGCCGTTGATAAAGGATACGGCTCTCCTGTGTCAGATCCTGGGAAAGCGCAATCCGTAGTGTGGCAAAATGTGCCGAGAAAAGGAGCTTGCGCCAGAAGGAGCCGATAGATACACCGCCCTGGCCGCTGTATGCGGTATAAATATTCTGGTCGCCCGCGGCATAGTCCAGCTCCCGCGCGTTGGTCTTGACGAACACGTAATCATTGGCAAGCTCGCCGTAGTAGATCTCTGGCCTCGTGATTTTGATTTTAATCGCGTTGTTGTCCGATACCGGAGGAATATCTTTGATAAAAAACTCGGGCAGTCCTTCCGGCGTGACTTGATTCACGGGCCCGAAAACGACGCCATAACCGTGTGTGTAGGTTAAATGCTCGTTTATCCAGATACGGCTTGGCAGATGCTGGTGGGAAAGTTCACGGGCAGAGAGCATAGTCTGCCGATAGGTGCCATCAATGGTATACCGATCATTGTCGACATCGACGAACTTATAATAGGTCCGTATTTCCTGCAATTGGGCATACGTTGCCAATAGCGGTTGATGTTCCCACAAGCGGATGTTTTTGATGGTCGCGTCGTTGCGCTTGAGGTCAGCCAGAGTCAGTGTTTCGTCGGCTGGAAAATCTTCGCTTTCAATCTTATCCAACCCATAGGCGATCCGGGTGAATTGAATATTGCGTTCGATAAAGGGTCTTTCCGAATCCACTTCGTTGGGGACGACCCGAAACCGCTGAACCAGCGAAGGGTAAATGTTGAGTCCGACCATGTGGACCAAAACCAATCCGGCTATGCCGGCAATTAAATAGCGAAATCCCGGGCGAGTTATCTGAGTTGCGCATAGCACCGCCGCGATCAGTGCGAGCACCGTTAAGATTCGTAACGCGGGCAGGCTGGCATAGACATCGGTGTAACCTGCGCCGAAGGCCGCCCCTCCGGCCGAGTAGAGCAAGTCGAAGGCATCTAACACATAACCTCCGGCTTTGACGACGAGCAACGACACTATCAGTACCAACAGGTGGGTTCTTGCGCGCGGCGAGATAAAAAGACCGCGTGGACTATACTGAATACCCCGATAGATTAGATAAATAGCGGCGGTTGCTAAAAGAGCAAGTCCCAAAGCCGTCATCAACCAATGGTAGAGCGTCCACAGGGCGGGCAGCTGGAAAACGAAGAAGCTGACATCGCGATTATACAGTGGGTCTTGAAAGCCGAAGGATGTCGGGTTTAGCAGCAAGAGAAAAGATTCCCACTGGCCGGCTGCCTGGGGAGCGGCAAAGAGCCCGAGGAGTAAGGCTCCGGGAATGAGCAATCGTCTCACCACAGGGTCGATGAGTTCCGGACTTGGCAGTTCAATAACGTTCTCCGGATCGATAAAGCGCGTTCCTGTTATCGGCCGAGCTGCGATTCGGGCATTCAAATAGATCAAAAGCGCGAAGAGCCCGCCGCCCAAAAGAGCCAGAATAGTTTTGAAGAACAAGGCAGTTGTGAAAACCTGGGTGTAACCCACTTCGTCAAACCACAGCCAGTCGATGTAGAGTGAGATTACCTGGCGGATGGAAATCAGCGCAACAAAGATAATAAATAGGAATATACCGCCCAGTCCCTTCATAAGATTGTCCTTTTAGATCAAAGATAAGGAGGACAGCGAAAGCGTTTAAGGTAACGTCGAAAGAGACATCGGAGAGAGCCGATGGTTGAGGTAGTGAACTGAGCGTTTGGGTAAAGAATAGCCGAGTTTCTAGTAGGCGGCTCCGGCATTTTGCTTCGGAAGCCGCCTACTCCTGCGAACTACGCTGAGCCGATTAGGCCACGGCTCCTACTTTCGGACGCCACTTGTCAAAGCGAGATTCAAGCCGAGTCAACAGTTCCATGGCGATCATGCCGGAAATGGCGAAAATCAGAACGCCGACAAAGACCTTATCGGTTTGGAAGGTTGCGCCGGCGACGGTAATCATGAAGCCGATACCCGCCGTGGCGGCGTAGAGCTCGCCGACCATAACGCCGATCAACGCTCGACCGACCCCAAGTCTTAAGCCGGTTAGAATGAAAGGCAAGGTCGATGGTAGCACGACGCTCCTGAATACCTGCCATTCTGAAGCGCCGAAGCTCTTTGCGGCGGTCAAAAGATTGTACGGGGTGGTTTTAACGCCATCTCGGGCATTAATCAGGATCGGGAAAACTGCGCCGAGAAATATGATGCCCACCTTCGACAAAATGCCGATTCCAAGCCAGATGATGACCAGAGGCAAGAGTGCGACACGGGGCGTGGCATTCATGGCGTTGACAAACGGATCAAAAATGTACGCCATCTTCTTGTACCATCCCGTTGCAATTCCAAACGGGACGCCGACGACGACTGAGAGCAAATAACCCCAGAAAAATTCGAGGCCGCTCACCCGTAGATCGTTATAAATCTCGCCAGAACTGAAAAGCTGAACCGCCGCTTTGAAGACAAGCGATGGCGCGCTCATAAACATCGGGTTGATGAGGCCGAGAGTATTTCCCACCAACTCCCACGCCGTCAGGAAGATGATGACCGCCGAAGTGCCTAAAATCTTCTTCTCATTGTTGAGATAGAACTTATAAGCGGCAGATGCCTCGGCGACTCTAACGTCTAAAAGTTGCTCTTCTGCGGCTTGATCAGCCATATGGATATCCTCCTGTTTTTATACCCGTGAGACCTTACCCGGCAACGCGAACCTGTAACAAACGGGGCGGATGTTGTCAATACTTACGTATTGCGTACTCAGGAACTTTTTTCAGGCATCGAAATCGTCCGGACTCTTTATCGTATTGCGCGGTTAAACTTGACAATCCTTTAGGTATTAAATATTTTGGCATTCATCATCCTTCCTGGTCAGGAGCACGCATGAAACTTCTCTTTATTACGCCACCCATGGGTAACTGGGCACCCTGGGGTGATCGCCACTTGGCAGTCAATTCGCTGCACGCGCAGCTGGCTGCGTTTGTTCGGCAGAACGAAGCCGGCGATGTCGAGGTGCTCGACTGCCGCGCGCTCGGTATCGACGATAATGAAATGCTGGAAGAGATCAAACGCAGCCGTCCTGACGTAGTGTTCTTTGGCAACATGATTGCGGCGGCGGGCGGAGCCGCGCAACTCAACCGCTTTCATGCGGCGATGGAGCGGATAAAGGAAGCCGCACCTAACCTTATCACTGTCGGCGGAGGCTTGATGTACACCGCGATTCCGCAGAAAATCATGGCCGATAATCCTCAACTGGATTTTGCCATCGTCGGCGTTTTCGGTGACAACGAGTATACGCTGTGCGAATTGTTGGAAGAGTTGAAGAAGCCCGCTCCTGAGTTTGGGCAAATTAAAGGACTCACGTATCGTAAGGGTGGTGAAGTCGTTCTCAATCCGCCACGCGCACTGATCGCGAATTTAGATGAACTGCCGTTGCCGGCGTACGACCTTTTTCCAATGGACCGATATTATGGGTATTCGGTCATTCCCAACTACAATGAAACGGTGACTTCACGAGGATGCGAGGGCGCTTGCCACTTCTGCTATGAGTGGTGGCTCGTCGACCAGCGTAATCCCCGCGATTTCAGTTCGCACCGAACCAAAAGCGGTAAGAGAGTAGCCGAGGAGATGGAACTGCTCAACAAGAAGTACGGCGTCAAAGCGCTTACTTTTATGGATGACGATTTCAATTCCGACCGGCAAAAAATGGTTGACCTGGTCGAAGAGCTAGAAAAGAAAAAATTGGACATGAGCTGGTTCATGCTCAGCCGAGCGCAGAACCTGATCCGGGACGCCGATCTGGTCCCTCGGTTAAGAAAAGTCGGTCTGTATCAGGTATTGATCGGTATCGACGGGGGAACCGACGAAGAAATCGCCGAGGCGCGCAAGGGCCCGATGAAAGTCGGGGTCACGGAGCTGAAGGAGCTCATCCAGTTCCTGCGTAAAAACGATATCTCGACGATCTCCACCTATTTGAACGGTTTTTGGGAAGACGACGAAGCGAAGATTCGACAGCGCGCCAAGGCGGTAGACGAAATCGATCCGGATATCGTCATGATTCAATTGCTCAATCCAATCCCGGGATCGCCCGTTTATAAGAAGGCGGTGAAAGAGAACCTCATCGAGGTTGATAATTTGAGCTTGTACGACTTGGAGCATTGCGTGATGCCCACCAAACATCTCAGTCGACAACAGCTCGGCGAACTCACCGGCTGGGCTTTTCAGTCCTTTTACAGTAAACCGGGGCGAGTCGAGCGGATCTTGAATGGATACAGCTCTCCTTATGTAAAAATGAAATTTCTTTCCTTCAAGAACAACGCCGCGAAGTACGAAAAAGGGGCGGCGGAAGATGCCGTGGCCATCTAACCACCGATCGTAGAGCCATGCCCGACCAAGAAATACTCCGGCAACTCCAGGGGAAAGTGGCTCTCGTGACCGGGGCTAGCCGCGGTATAGGCGCCGCCGCTGCTAAACGGTTGGCACAATCCGGCGCCTCGGTGGTCATCAATTATCATCAAAATAGGGACGCCGCGCAAAAAGTTCTTGACAAAATCGAGGACTCTGGCGGCCGTGGCATGGTTTTTCAAGCCGATGTGACGCGGCAAGATCAAGTCGCTTCAATGATCGAAGCTGCCCGGGAGAAGTTCTCGGCCGTCGATGTGCTGGTCAACAACGCTTATTTTCCTTTCGAGGTGGGCCAGCTTCACGAGCTATCGTGGGAGAGTCTTCATCGAGCCGTCGAGCATGAGCTTTCTGCGTTCTATAACTGCGTCCAGGCTTGTCTGCCGCAGATGGCTGAAAAAAAATCCGGTAAGATCATTGTCGTGAGCACGCGCCTGGCTCAGCAGCCGCTGCCAAGAATGGGCGCGTACGCCGCGGCGAAATCGGCGCTTGAGTCCATGGCCAATACCATGGCTATAGAATTGGGCCCTCTGGGAATCAATGTGAACGTAGTCACGCCGGCGTTCACGCTCACCGACGCTTCAATGATCATGCCCGAGGCCTTTAGAGAGAGAGTTCGGGAAACCCGGCCGCTGAAAAAGCATCTCTATCCGGAGGACGTGGCCGGTGCCATTGCTTTTTTAGCCGGCAGCGAAGCCAACATGCTGACGGGGAGCCAGATCCTGATCACGGGGGGCAGCCATCTTCAACTCTAGAAGGCATGTCATAATTGAATCCAGTAGTCAAAAGTCGCTATTTAGAAACCGTTTCGCTTGCTAATTCTGGCTCCTGAATTCCAGCCCTCGCGGTCGTGCCATTTCTTTTGATCCATTTGCGTAGAGACATAGACTCATGGCTACTCTGGATGAGATCGTTGATAAGCTTAAGGAGATCGTCGGACCGCGGTTGGTCTCCACCAACCCCATCGACAAGATCAATTATCAGCATACCCTGGCTTACGGCGCTTACCGGGCGCTGCCCGACGTGATCGTGCGGGTCGAGTCCGACGCCCAAGGCAACCACGCGCTGTCAAAGATCCTCAGCTTTGCCAATGAACATAAAGTTCCCATCGTCGCCAAAGGTGGGGTCGGAATGGGCATCAGTTCCCCTCTCAAGGGGGGTATCCTGCTCGACATGCTCGGCATGGACAAGATTCTCGAAGTGAACCCGACAATGCAGTACGTCATCGCCGAGGGCGGTGCCAGCGTGTATGCGATTCATCACGCGCTGAGGCAGCATGGGCTGATGCTCCCCAACTTCGGAACCTATGGTCCGGCGGTGGTCATCGGCGCGATGATCAATAAAGGCGGCATCGGCTATGGCATGACCCGTTATGGTTGGATCGCCGATATGGTCCTGGGATTGGAGGTCATCCTTGCCAACGGTGAAACTATTCGCCTCGGCGCATTAGCGAATCAGGGAACGACCTTTGGTCCATTCCAAAAATGGATTCATCTGCCGGATTTACTGGGCCTCTTCACTCTTGCCGCCGGTTCGATGGGCATGATCAGCAAGGTCTGTTTGCGCGCAATCCAGGGAAAGCGGGAGTGGTTGCACGATTACTGTTACACTTTTCGGCGCGACCAGCTGCGGCACGTGCAGGATACGCTCATGGAGCTCGTCAAAGACGAAGTGGTTTACGATATCCACTTTACCGACCGCTGGCAATATCACTGGCCAATGGAAGAGGGTCTCTATGATAAGAGCAAAATTCCGGATGACGCCTGGTTCTTTTTGAAGACCGTGCTGATGGCGCGAGATCAAGAGGAACTCGCATTCAAAGAAAAAAGAATGCGGCGTATTTACGAGCGTGTGGGCGGTATCGATGTGCCCGAGATCGCCGAAAAAGCCATGGGCGCCAGGGCGCAGGAGCACGGGCTGCGCGGCTGGCCGGATTATCACATCATGGGGCCGGACGGCTGGTGTGGAGTGGTCGTGCGCCACTCCGGAATGTTCGCGGTCACTTCCAAGATGTATCCGCTCACGTTCTTGCAAGAGATGTACGATCTCGACGAAGCGGCCAAACGGGAGTGCGGTCTTTGGGATGCCGGCCACTCGCCGCAGCACGATAGCTATGTGACGCGCGATCTGGCGATCAAAGAAGAATATTTTGTTTTCTATAATCCGTACGACGAAGACGACGTCGGCAAGCTGCGAAAATGGATGGGCATGGTGCAAGAGTTCAGCAATCAGCGCGGCGTCGTATGGACCGCGCCGACTCTCGGCACCAAAGGTCCATTGCCGTATCAGCGGCTGGCAAACTTGTACGACCTCGTCAAAGAGATCAAACAGGTGGTGGATCCTAATGATATCTTGAATCCGGGCGCGATCTATTGAAGAAAATGGAGAACGAGTATGTCAGGACTGGGAAGTAAGGATTATTCGGGAAAGCGACTGTCGCCCCAAGAAGCCGATGCGGTAATCGCGGACTTAAAGAAATATTTGATGGAGGTGGCGGACCGCTGGCTCTTTAAGGGCCGCTTTCACAGGGACATGGCCGATGGGACGCTGCCGATGGAGGCGATCAAAGTTTTTTGGCAAAACTGGTATGGTTTTGTTGCCGAGATCAATAACTTTCACGGCGTGGCCTATCAACGCCATTTGCCTTTTTTCAAGCGCCACCCCGAGCTGCAAAAACACTTTGCGAACCACGTCGCGGACGAAATGATCCACCCGACGCCGCCGGGCCACATCCAAATCGTTCTCGAACAGGGCAGAAACTTCGGTCTGACCAACGACGAGATGATCGAGTACGAGATGCTCGCTGAGTGCCGGGCGTTTCTCGAATACTATCGAGGCGTGCTCTACGAAGGCACCATGGTGGAATGGTGGGCTTCCTTCTGCGTCGAAGAAGCCGTCGGCCATTGGGCCAAGTTTTTCGGCGGCGCTTTGCGCAAAACCTACAAAATCCCCGAGGAAAAAATCGTCTATTTCCGAATGCACGCCCAAGCCGACCTGGAGGAACACGAAGGCGTGATGGCCCATGCCGAGCTCGACTGGACGGTTTTGAAAAAGATACTTGAAGAAGGTCGCGCGGATACGCGGCCGGGCTTCAACCTGGAGTATTGCCTGCGCATGGGTACCGCTTACTTTGCCTGGTTTTTTGAAGGCGTTTACCAGTCTATTAAAAAGGAAGGGCTGTACAAAGTCTAACATTATGTCCGAACCCGGCATGACGCGACGCGATCTTTCACCGCGGCCTTTGATGAGGATATTGGGTGATTTCGCCAATAGCCGAATTCTCGACGCGTGCATCGAGTACGATTTTTTTACCTTGATCGGCAAGGGATTTCGCATGGCGGACGAAATCGCCCGCGAAGCCGGAACCGATCCTCGAGCCACGCGCATCGTGCTCGACAGTTTGCTCGCATTGGCGCTGGTTGAGAAGCGAGATGGCCGCTATTATCTTGCGCCGATTAGCGAAGCCTTTTTGGTCCGAGGTAAACCTTCCTACGTCGGCGATTTCCGACATGTGGCGTTAGCGCTCTGGGACGGTATGGCCAATTTGAAAGAATCTCTCAAGACTGGAAAGCCGTTGAGCCGCATGGACACGGGCGGCGAGCTTCAGGTGTGGGAGAAGCTCGTTCAGGGAATCATTGTCATCGCCGAGCCGGCTGCGAAGGCGCTCTGCGATCTATTGAAGATAGGCACGGAACGGAGCGGGATTCGGGTTCTGGATATCGCCGGCGGCTCGAGTATTTTCGGAATGACGATTTTATCCCGCGATCCTGCAGCACAAGTGACGCAGCTGGATTGGCCAAACGTCAATGCCGTTGCCAAGAAGCTCAATAAAGAGCGCGGGCTGGAAGGCAAAATCCGCTTCATTGACGGCGAGCATCACTCCGCCGCGATCGAAACCGACTCTTACGACCTGGTTATTGCCAGCAATTTTTGCCGCTTCGAATCGCCGATTGGAAACCAGGAGCTGTTCGTCAAGGCATACAGCGCATTGAAACCCGGCGGCTACTTTGTGGTCAACGACTTCGTGCCCAACGAAGAACGCACCGAACCGACTTTCGCCTTGCGCTTTTCAGTTTACACGCTGACGCATACTCCCGAGGGAGAATGCTGGACGCTCTCGCGTTATTCTCAATGGCTGAAAGAGGCGGGATTTAAAGCCATCGAGACCCACGGTAATATTCCGCAAACACTGCCGGGAACGACTCTTATCGTGGCAAAAAAAGAAAGCTGATTTTGCAGCGGATCGACGACGCCGCAGATTAACCCCCCGATAGGTTCAAGACGTGTCGATTAATTTAATTTTCGCTGCCGCGGCTCCAGCAGCGCCAGCCGTTCGTTTCGCGTGATAATCTACGCCTTTTGCTCTTGCCGCAAATCTCGAGCCGAAGCCTCTTGTTATCGCGTGACTCATTCAGATATTGCTTTCTGCATAACATTTTCTAGTCCGGTAGAGCTATGGATTTGAGCATCGCTAGGTGCTAGACTCCGTGCCGTGTTAATGACCCTGTTTACTTCGAGCCTTGACGGCTGCAAGCTTCCTCGATAATTCCCTTCGCAGGGACAATTCCATGCAATACCTAGCCATCTGCGAGGACGACCTCTTATTTCAGTTTATGCGCCATGTTGCGATCGAAGACGGGGAAATCCGTTTTTTAGTTCAAGACGAGAGTGTAGCGCGGCGCATCAAACGTCTGGGAGGTAAGGTTTCGCACGGAGATCTTCTTAAAGAGGAGACCTACAAAAAGCTCAAATTGCATTACGTCGACCACGCGATTATTTTTCTTCGTGAGGCTGAATCTCAGGATCGTCTCTGCCGCCTGCTGCGAAGTCTCGACAAGGGGCTGGCCATCGTCTCTCTCACTCACGAGAAGAATGGCAAAAAAGATCCGGACGATCCACTCCTGAGGCAGCTTCAGCTCACCGCTACTTTTGAAGAGTTTTGGGCGGCGCATCTTTTGGATACTCAAAACCGGAAAAAGGTGCAAAATATTCGGTCACTTTTGGGCGAAGAGAAAGTTCATATTTTGTTGCAGCACGATCCCGACCCGGACGCCATCGGCAGCGCCTTGGCGCTGCGGGAGCTCTTGGGAAGAAATCGTGCAACCACACCGATCGTGACCTTCGGCGGGGTTACCCGGCCTGAAAACATTGCGATGATCCGTCTGCTGGATATCCAGATCGACCGGATTACCTACGAAGATTTGCACAAGGACGGAGCAAGGCTCGCTCTGGTCGACGTACAACCACCTTATTTTGACAAGTCGCTGGGAAGAGTCGATTTAGTGATCGATCATCATCCCAAAAGAGCTAACTTCAAGGCTCGCTTTACCGATCTGCGAACCCCTTACGGCGCGACCGCTACCATCTTCACCGAATATATCCGTGCGGCTGGCATCGAACCCTCTCAAAGGTTGGCGACCGCGCTGCTCTACGGTATCAAGACCGACACTCTATTTTTGGAGCGGGGCAGCAATCTCGCCGACCTGAGCGCATTTACCTACCTCTACCCATTCGCTAATAAGGCGATGATCACGCGCATCGAGCGGCCGGCCTTGCCGCGCGAGGATTTAGAAGCGCTCGGGCGTGCGCTGAGCCGGTTGCAGTTAGACAACGGTGTGGCCGTCATCCATATGGGGGAAATTAATCGCGAAGATGTGATTCCGCAGATGGCCGAGTTTTGTCTGCAGATCGAAGGCGTCGAATGGGGCGTGGTCTCGGGACTGGTTAATGACCGGGTAGTCATTTCAGTGCGCAACGTCGGCTATGTCAAAAGCGCCGGTGAAATTCTGAAGAAGCTTTATGACGATATCGGCAGCGCCGGTGGCCATCGTGCAATGGCCAAAGCGGTTATACCCCTGGACCGTTTCAAAGAGCGGTTCGGCGAGGTGAGCGACAAGGTGATCCGTGATGCCATGGTGCCTCTGATCGTCGAACGCGACATAGAATCCGCTCATGGCTGAGCCGCCGGCTAGGATCAAAGAAATCGAACATACGGCGGATCTTGGATGCGAAATCACCGCAGTTGATCTTCCAGCTCTTTTTGCCGCTTCGGGCGACGCGTTGTTCGCGCTGATTGCCGATCGTCAAAAGGTCGAAATGCACAATGAAGTTGTCGTTTCGGCAGCCGGCAACGGACCGGAGGAACTGCTCCACGCATGGCTGTGCGAGTTACTGGCGCAGTTCAATATCAACGGTTTCGTCGCCAAAAGCTGCGCCGTGGATCGGCTGGCAGCTGATCGAGTCGATGGCAGAATTCGTGGAGAAAAACTGGACCTGGCGCGCCACGCTTTTCATACCGAGATTAAAGGCGTGACCTATCATGATTTCAAAGTCTGGGAAGAAGACGGATTATGGCATGCGCGGATCATCTTCGATGTGTAACGAGAGTTTCTCCTCAGTCTGCTTGCCCCTGGAGACTCCGCAAATTATTTCTTAGACTGCACTCATGGCGCCAGACGAAATCACACTTAACCGCATTGAAGATTATCTCTGGGAAATCCCGCGCCAGGGCGGGATGAGAGTTCCGGGGCGGATTTACGCTAATGACCGGCTGATGACCAGCCTTAAAGACGATAACAGCCTGAGACAGGTCATGAACGTCGCGCATCTCCCCGGTATCGTCGGCTACTCGCTGGCGATGCCCGATATCCATTGGGGTTACGGTTTTCCCATCGGCGGGGTCGCCGCGGTGAGCGCCAATGATGGAGTGATCTCGCCCGGCGGTGTCGGCTACGACATCAATTGAGGCGTTCGCCTCGTGAGGACCAGTCTGGTCTTCGAAGAAGTCAAGGATGAGCTCCCCCGCATCGTCGATACTCTCTTCTCATTGATTCCCGCCGGTGTCGGTTCCGAAGGAGCGATTCCCAAACTTTCCATGCAAGATGAAAAACGGCTTCTGCGCGATGGCGCGCGCTGGGCGGTGTCGGAGGGCTACGGCCGGCAAGAAGATCTCGCTTTCATGGAAGAAGAGGGACGGCTTTTGACCGCCGATGCGGACTTGTTAAGCGATCGCGCGTTGGAGCGCGGCCTGAGACAGGTTGGCACGCTCGGGTCGGGAAATCACTTTCTCGAAATCGGTCGAGTCGAAGAGATCTACTTACCACGAGCAGCCGATACATTCGAGTTATTTCCCGATCAACTCGTGGTTTTGATTCACACCGGTTCGCGCGGCCTAGGCTATCAGATTTGCGAGGACTCCCTCAGAGTGATGAACAAGGCAATGGCCAAGTACGGCATTTCTCTACCGGACCGGCAGCTTGCCTGCACGCCGATCCAGTCGCCGGAAGGGCAGCACTATCTAGCTTCGATGGCGGCTGCGGCAAACTACGCCTGGGTCAACCGGCAGGTGATCATGAGCCAGGCGGAGAAGGCTTTCACGAGAGCTCTCAATGTCAGTCCCAAAGAGCTGGGCTTCTCGCTGGTTTATGACGTTTGCCACAATATCGCGAAGTTTGAAGACCATGTGGTCGATGGTGAGAAACGCCGCCTCTGTGTCCATCGTAAAGGAGCAACTCGAGCCTTTGCTCCGGGTCATACGCAGATTCCCGCGGCTTACCGGGAGATCGGCCAGCCGGTGCTCATTCCCGGCGACATGGGACGCTATTCTTATCTGCTGGTCGGCACGGAGACCGCGATGGAAAAAACTTTCGGCAGCACCTGCCATGGCGCCGGTCGAGTCATGAGCCGGACGCAATCGAAGAAGCAGAGCCAAAATTTCAATATCGATCAGGAAATGGCGCGTCGCGGCGTGGTAGCGCGCTATCAAGGCCGCGGTACAATGGCCGAGGAAATGCCGCATGCCTATAAAGATGTTGCCGATGTCGTTGAGACTATGGATCTGGCCGGGGTGTCGAAACGTGTGGCGCGCTTCCGACCCGTGGGTGTGATTAAAGGCTAGATTTTCTCTCTTCCACATTAACCTGCCAACCCGAACCAAGATTCTAAAAAAAGCGCTTTCTATAAAACCGTTCCGAAGCTCGCTCAAGCCGAGCTTTGCTTGACAACACCCGTTCAGCGGCATAAAGGGTGAATCAAATTGTTTGCGTGAAAGAGGAGGAAGTTATGCCTAAGATTCGCCATTTAGCCATTCGAACTGAAGATACGGGAAAGCTTGCGAAGTTTTATATGGATGTCTTTGAAATGGAGATCTTGCACAAAGACAAACAAGAAGGCGGGGTGATCTATCTCACCGACGGTTATTTTAATCTCGCGATTCTGCCGAACCACGAGCAGCAGTCGCCCAACGGGCTGTATCACTTCGGCTTTGAAGTCGAGAACGGTGAAAAGATCGTCGAGAGGTTGAAAAAAGTAAATCCGAATAAATTGCCCAAGCAGCGCCCCAATGGCCGGCCCTATGCCGAGACCCGCTGCTCGGACATCGATGGCAACTACTTCGATATTTCCGAACATGGTTTTCTCAAGGTCGAGCCCGTAGGCGAGAAAAAGCCCAGCTAATTACAAGCAAAGCGCGCCGCAAAATCCGATTTCTCAATATGCCGCGACCTCCATTCGGAGGTCGCGTTCGATAGGCATCACTAGCCTGAGTCTTGCCATTATTCTTGCCCGCTGCAGGCGGGCAGGCTCAAGTAGACGGGCCAGGATCGGCCGCACGATCTCCAGCTTGTACTTTTTTGCTCACTGCACCGGTTCGTCATAGCCGCCTTTCTCCTCGCACCACGCATCTGTCTTTTGAAAAAGTGCTTTCTTATCGCTTTGTATGCCAGAATGATCGGTCGGAAATTCCCTGGTATGTTCCTTGCTGAATCGAAGTCGCCATGGGAATTACCTTGAACGTCAGTAATCAATCAGGCCAAACCAGTGCGATCCGTGTCGAAGCAGATTTTTCCATCTACCCGCTTAGGCAGTTACTCCGGGCGCGTCATTTCTTCGATGCGGATCGCGATCATCGAGGCAGGTGGCTCGAAGACGAGATCCAAAAGCGGTGCGCGCGTCTTCAAGATACAATCAGAGGTATGGAATCCGGTGCCAATGCACGCGGTCATCGGTTCAAGCCCTATGGGCTTATGTTCGGCGTTGTTTTTCTCGTTCTTTCCAGCGGGCCCTTCGTCGCCGTTAAATGCCTCGATGCGATGAACATTGTTGTCGACGCCGGCGGTGATAACGCATTCCTAACGGGCCTCTGGGCGGTGCTCACGCTCCCGTTCGCGGTAATGATCTATATGATCGGCGGCATGATCGACGCGGAGCGCGTGGTGAAATGGTTCCATCTATAGCGACCGCCCGGCTGCTTGCATGCCGATGTGAAAACTTCGGTCACCACTTCGTGTCGGATTCACTAGGTTGTTTAACTACCCACTCCTTTTGATCTGCCCGATTGATCTTCGGAACTGGAGCAGACGCTAACTCGCCTCGCTGCTTAGAACCAAATGCAGCAAGAAAACCGTTTGCCTCCACGCTGAATCAGAAATAGCTCAACAAAATTTAAATCCAGAGAAGCAACTTCGGTGCTATCGCTCGGACCCTGATGCATCGAAAGATGGAGTTAAATATTCATCTAGGTTTGACGCGTTTCCTCCGCGCAATAAGTCAATAATTCAGGCACGACCCCAACCTTTCCCTCGCGCAGCGCGCCCGATCCCCTGATCGTCGCCGTGCGTGATCTGCCAAGATGTGCGCGCCAACACCAGCGTCAGTGAATATGTTGACTGGGTCGAGTACTGCGTGAAGCTCGTTGGCGTCGATCACATCGGCGTGGCGGCACAGGATGATTTCCACCGTTCGTACAAGGACACGCAACGGATCGCACCGTACGTGCCGACCTATGCGACGGAGCTAAGAAAACGCGATTGGAGCGACGATCGTGTTTACCACAGCGCCGTCGTCGGCTGCGATCTCGTATATTGCTACCAATTGATGAAAATAGTTTGACAGCAGAATTTTATTAACCGCAATATTTCAAAGGCTTATCGATGATCCCTTTTACATCTGAACTACTTGATTAATATTTGGGAACATCTTATATTGATCAATGCGGATCATCGCGAAGAGGACTCTGCGCGAATTTTGGAAGCTCTATCCGGACGCTGAAGATCCTCTCCTGGCGTGGTATCGCGAAGTCGAAAAAGAAGACTGGTCCAAGCCCTCACAGGTAAAAGATAAGTACAGAAGTGCAAGCTTTGTAAGGGATCGCGTTGTGTTCAATATCAAAGGGAATGATTACAGGCTCGTTGTGAGGATCAACTATCCGTACCGGGTGGTTTATGTGCGTTTCGTCGGCACGCATGAAGAATATAACGAGATCGACGTCGAGGAGGTATGAGATGAGCAAGATTCGAGCAATTCGAAGCGAG
>WHTF01000041.1:2283-26921 GCA_009379725.1 Deltaproteobacteria bacterium | reverse complement strand
AGCCGTGACGCGATACCGGTCCGCCGATGCTTTGAAGTCGGCAAGAACTTTGAGCGCTGATTGCGCAGTGGCCGGCTCGAGCCGGCCGCTTTGAAAGACGTTGTGCCCGAGACGCACCGGCAGGCGGTCCTGCTCGACCACCCGATAGTGTTTGGGTTGCTCGACAACGGCTATCTGGTATTTCATGGCGTTGCTGCCGACGTCCATCACCGCAAAATAATCTGCCATTACTTGGCTTCATATCACAGACGCACGTGTTCTTGTGCTGTCAAAGTTACAATTGAGTTAAATCTCCATGAATTTTCACCAATTTTCGACGACCCTGCAGACTCCCAGGGTTTCCCACGGGTGAGCCAAACGACTTCCGCAATCGATGGCGTCGTTGAGGCACGCTCAGGAGGCGACGCCGATTGAACGTCAAACGGAAAAACCCGCGAAAATATTTTTTCCTTGGCTAAATTCGATCCTGATGGAGATGAAAGTGAATGTCCGCGCTGGTCACCATGCTTTTCCCAAACAGCACGAAAACAGAGCCCCAGAGCACTTGTAAGATCAACAGCACAAGCGGTTGCCAGACGGCTTCAATCCCGGCGAACAGATCCGGTACCGGAATGATCTCACCGGCTTCGAGATAACTCACGGCGACGGCAAACGAAATCGCGCCAACGGCCATGATCTGGTAGGCGGAGAACTTGCCGTCGCCGCGATAATCCGCGCGCATTGTTTCAGAGAGAAAGCGCCATGCCTGGGTAGCCGTCATGGTAGAGACAAATGCCAAAGGGTAGCTGGCCTGAAGAAAGAAAAGCGTCGCGAGCAAACCAGTCAAGAGATAAACAACGGCGGTGAGCGCTTGTACGGGGATGACTTTCTTTCCTTCCATGTCGCTTGAATAGGAGATTTTTTTCATCTTACCCGAAAAGACAAAGTGCCAACGGTCAAACAAACGCTTGAGCACCGGGTGGGAATCGGCGAGCGCCACTCCGTAACAACAACCGAAGCTGATACAAGCCAGGCGACCCAGACCTTCGCCGAAGGCATAAGCGATCGCGAATGCCGCTAGAGCCGGAATCATCGGTATTGGCTGCATCTCGGCACGGATCAGAATCGAGTTAAAAAGGTAGATCACTGCCGGGGTCGCAAAGATCCCGACGAAAAATGCGCCGGCTATCGTGAAGGTGCAGGCTTTGCCTTCGACCCGTTGCGCAACCAGTCTGGCCGAGGGTAAACAGATGAGAAGCAGGACGAGGATCATCGCCAGAGTCAACGGCGTCTTGATTTGGAGTGCACCGAAAAGAACGATAAGCAAGGCAACACCGAACGCGAGCGCATTGGCCGTAAGAAGGCCGTAGTAGGTGAAATTGATTCCGCGCCAATGGCCGCTGGAGTCTTTCATCACTGGAACCGAAGCGAGAAACTGCCACCGTTCGTCGGGTAGCCGTCTAAATGCCCAAATCACCAAGGCGGCGAGAAGCGCGCCCAACAGTAGCACGAAGGCTTCGTTAGAAATCATCGGACCCCTCCTTGTGTTTTTTGACGTCCAATTGTGGAACGAACCTGAACGTCGGTTTCGACTAGAGGCCTGCCGAGCCCTTCCGAATATCGACTGTCGATGTCCGTGCGATACAAGTTGCGAATGAGATCTCCTGAAAACCGGACTCGGTTTTCCTGAAACAGCAACACCGTAGTGCTGCTGCCGGGTCGGAATAGACTCTTGGGACAACCGCGTTCTAGAAATATTCCGGGCTCGATCCGACAAGGATCATCGTATTGCGTCCGGCTATAGCATTGAGCAATGTCGCCGATCATGAGGGCGACGATTTCTACCATTGCGACCAGACCTACGCCGGTGCCGCCGGAAACGTCCGTGTCGATGATCGTGACCACCCGTTTGTTCTTCGAGTAAGGAGCAGCCAGTGTCACCACCGGGCCGGGATTGCAGGAGTGATACTGGCCATCGTACTGGTAGAAATCACGAACGATACCTGCCACGGGAGTATGATTGTAGTGATATTTATCAGGCGTTAAGCGGCAGATGACGTAATCAGCGCCCCGAAAGGCCTGCAGCCACCGCGGTTTATCCGCTCCTAGCAGTTCTTCGAACTCGAAGAATTTACCTTTGAGAAAAAGTAGCGATGTTTCTTTAAGGGACCCGAGCAGGAGCCTCGCGTCGGACGGCGAGAGCACCGCCGACCGGTCCTCGGTCATTCGGCGGCATCGCCAATATCGGATGCGCCGCTCGAAAACTTTTCTTGCGCTATCGAGTTCTTCCGGGCGCTCGAGGCATTCTTCTAAATTGACGGCACAGTTTCTTAGAAAGCGGTGTATGCCAGATGCGTTAGCGCCCAGGGGGAAATCGTAGTTGACCCAGCCAAGCAGGCTCGAGAACCACTGGCTTCCCAATAGTTGATAAACCAACGGCGGCTGCTCGCGTCTCGTGCAGTAGAGATAATTAACGATCCAATCGCCAAACGGTCGTTCTGATCGGACGGCTCCGGTATCGCGGTCCACGTATTGATGCTGTGTCAAGGTCAAGTCTCATCTCCTTTTTTGAGTGACGCATCGTCACTGTGGGTAACCGTGCTATTAAAGAAAACGACGTTACTGTGCATGCCGTAAATATCTGTCGTGAATGCGAAGACTGGATAAAAGGCAGATTAACTTCCGATGAATAGGCGATCCGTAGTTAGGTGTCAGTGGTGATACTTCTGTGCGCATTATGAGGCGGGAGCTTAAAGAGTTGAAGCAGGCAGAGATAAGCGCGGAGCAAAGAACAGACTCAGATAAGCACAAATCACGTCTCAATCAGCTTTGCTACCGCTATTTGCCTGCGTAGCTCGGCTTCATCGGATCTTAACCGGGAATTTGCCGCGTTTTAATTGCCTCGTAAGATTGTTTCGCTAACTTCAAAATCGTTTCGCGAAACCACTCTATTAGAGGTTCGGGTATCTCCAACCATTAACTCAATTGGGAGGCATTGGTATGTCAAAAAAGATTAGTCGTATTGTACAAACTTTGTTTACTATGGGAAGGAAGGTTTTTATGCGCCAGATTCTTATGCTTGTCTTTGCAGCTGTTCTCACGTCGTTCGCCAACCCGTCGATGGCCTTTCCTGCCGACGATAACAAGGAGCATAGGGCGAGGTCCCAAAACGTCCAGGTGGGTCCAAGGCCATACTTCCTCGTAGAAGATATGGATCCAAGTCCGCTAAAATCTACGCTTCAGCAATGTAGCGAGAAGCGGCTTAGAAAGAGCGATTTTTCGATCGGCCATCGGGGAGCGGGCATCAAATCGCAAGCACTTAGCAGGCGGTCCTAAAAATGAATGGCAAGTCTTTTCCCATTTCTCGAACCGTTACCCATGGCCGACGTTAAATTTTTGTTTCAGGCTTTGCTTTCGTCAACGATGCGTTAGCCTGAACCTACTCAGTGCTTATTAGTTGATTACATTGTGAAAGAACCAGGAGAGTGACTGTTATGATCAAAGAAACTATTCTCCAGGAGTATACGATTGAAGTTAAAGCGAGGCAGAAACGTGACGGACTCTGGGTTCCCGACCTTCGGATCAGTCCGGAACCCGCGCCTGAAACTCGGCGCGCGCTGAACACGGATCTGGCTTTCAAGAGCAGGACTGAGGCGGAAGAGCATGGGATGAAAATCGCTGACGACCTGATTTACAAAAGGAATAGAGAGTAAGCCGGACGACGGGGATGGCTATTCAAGAGCAAGTCCATCAAGAGGCCGAACTCATCATCGACAACGTTAGTCTTTAATCAAAACGTTATGTCGTTGTCACGCACGGCTAATCTACAGATCGCATAGTCTCATCAGAAATAAACAAAAGGAGGTTTTATGATGATGCGTCTAGAAAGAGTTTTAGTGCCGACGGATTTCTCGGAGCATTCCAGGCGAGCTCTGCGCTATGCCCTCTCTCTCGCCATGGAAACCAGAGCAACCATCACCGTGTTACACGTGGCCAATGATTTCGATGCGTGGGAACTGTACTCCGATGAGTTCAGCTTCATGACCCAAATTGCACGCGCCTGGCCCACTGACCGGGTTCTGGCCGAAGCCAGCTTGGAACTAAGCAATTTTCTTGAACCTCACATGGAGGCCTGCAAGAGAATTCCTTCGGTTACCAAGCGCGTGGTCCTGGGTCCGATTGCTCATGAAATCGCCCGCGCCGCCGACGAGTTACAGGCCGATCTGATCGTCATCTCACCGCACCGCCAAAGAGGATTCAGACGAATTTTCGGCGGTGGTATCACCGACCGGGTAACGCGCATGAGCCCCTGCCCGGTGCTATCGGTAACGGATCCGCTTCCGTCACGACCCTGGCGCGGGAAATTCAAACCAAATTTGTTCGGCTGGCCGAGGCAACGGCCGGCGCAAAACTACGTGGTCTCAATTCATTCATAGGAGTAACTATGCGTATACGAAGGATTCTTGCCCCCACAGATCTATCGATCAATTCAATTAGCGGAATTGCCTGCGCTTTGTCGCTAAGCCGCGATCATGATGCCGAGATCATTTTGTTTCATGTGACATCTTTTCCAAAGCCGCCGCTTTCCAGCCTTTGCGAAGCGGAATGTTTTCCATTCGGCGATCCTGTATTTCTTCCGCCGTCGGTTGATCGGGTGTTGCAGGAGGCCGATGCGCGGCTCAACGCCTTTGTGAGCGCGTCGCTTGGAGACATTCTCGCCGAGTATCGCCGGCGAACCCATGTCAGCCTCGGACCTGTAAGCAGAGAAATCGTCAATGCAGCGTTATCGGAACAAGTGGATCTTATCGTGATGGCTAAGAGGCGCAGAGGGTTTTTGCCCCGCCTGTTCTCACCAAGCATTTCAGAGCAGGTCAGCCGTAGCGCACCTTGCCCGGTACTGTCGGTTTGTCCGCCTCAGATCGCGCGCCCCACCGAAGGCAAACAGCGGTCCGACATCAAAGGAATCCTGCGGAGTGTCGAAGCGTAAAACAGATTACGCCCTGGGCTTGAAAGCCAGATGCCACAATAATCCGTGCGCTCTTTGTGGCATTCTGGCTTTTTTCAAGCCGTCTATCGTTTCAGTAGTTGACAGAGGGCAAAGATCCCATGACAAACCATCCGCGTGGTTGTTCATGAGACGCTGCGGGTATATGTCTATAGGTCGCGTGCCAACCAGTACCGCTTCAAGTTAGTGCTTGGTCTCTAACACACAAGGAAGCGCGAGAAGCTCACGTACCGGCAACAGGAGGTCGAATTTTCGCGTGAAGCGGCCGGAGTCCACGCACAACACGATCTTGACCTCCGGCATATTGGCCGCGGCGAATATCGCCAGGCAAGTTTGCGAATCCTCAACCCCCACCCATTCCGCGCATTTGTAACCGATCTGATAAAAGAACTCTTCGATGAAGTGTTCGACCAGCCTTACTCCTCGTCCGGAAATTCGCAGATGCAGCCAATATGAAGGCTCCACGCCAACGAATGCGCTGAGGTCCTTGAGCTCGGCTCGCCGCTGTAGCGACACGGCGACTCTGGCGCCGGGATCGTTGGTAAGTAGCGTTTCATAGAGAAACAGCTTCACCAATTCTTTGAGATTGCGATCCGGCCATAAAATATCTCCAATAATTGCCGGCACGGTGAGCGAAATCGGCGGTTTATCGCCGATGCGGTTTTGGTAAAAGGTAGCGGTCGCTTCCTGGATTATTTGTCCTAAGTCGATGCGTTCCATGAAACCTCCTTTAGTCCGTTCGTTATCGGATACGGCGTAACTACTTGGCGGTCTCCGCTTCCATGATGGGAAGACGGAGGCCGCCAAATCGGTTATTCCACGATTTTAACTGCCGATAACCGGTGAACCCTTACCTTTTTTCTTGGTTGCGACCACAACACTCGGCCGCGGCGGGGTAGTGCCGTCCGGCCATACGCTTGTCGGCGTTTCGAATGTGCTGCCGGTGCTGTCCGGCCCCGTTCCTGGTTCTCCAGGATGTTGTATGGTTACGAACAGGGCCTGATCCTGTGCGCCGAAGTGGAGACTTGCGACCTCGCCGCCAATCACGCCGCTCAGAAACTGGCGCAGAAAGCCGCGCTCCTTGCCTTCGACCGGAACCGCGAAGATGCCATCGTTCATTTTGAAAGTTGTCGGCTGGCCATCGGTCGCGATCCAGAGATTACCCTTGCGATCAAACGTGATGTTGTCCGGCGACGAAATCGGACTAACCTTACTGGGATCGAAGCCGGCGAAATAAGTCGCCTCGGCAGTTAGAGGTGGCGCCGGATCATTGACGGGCTGGACCGCGGGATCTCCACAGAGGAGAAAAATTTCCCAACCAAAATTCAACGATGTAGGATCGTTACCGTCCTCCGTGAGCTCAATGATATGGCCGTGGCGATTGCCGGTGCGTGGATTCGCGGCGTCAGCCGTTGGATTGGAGCCGGTGCCTCGATTGGTGTTGTTGGTCATGGCGCAATAAACCTTGCCATTGACCGGATTGGTTTCGATGTCTTCGGGCCGGTCCATTTTGGTTCCACCGACGGCATCGGCCGCGAACCGGGTGTTGATCAGGACATCGGCTTGGGACGTGAAGTCGGGTGCGACCAGCGCGCCTTGACCGTGGACTAAGGGCAGCCATTGGCCGGTGCCATCGTCGTTGAACTTCGCGACATAAAGCGTGCCCTGATCCAACAGCCCAAAGTTGGCGGCCCGGTTTGCCTGGTTGTATCTCCCGCTGGAAACGAATTTATACATGTATTCGAACCGTTCGTCGTCGCCTGTGTAGACGGTGATGTGACCGTCGGGGGCGAGGACCGTCGTCGCCGCTTCATGCTTAAGCCGTCCTAAGGACGTGCGTTTCTTGGGGATAAAATGAGGATCGTATGGATCGATCTCGACCACCCAGCCGAAGCGAAAGGGTTCATTTGGATCTTTCGCGAGATCGAAACGGTCGTGGTACAGCTCCCAACCGCGCTCGCTCTTAGACTCCGGCAAGCCATAGCGCGTGTGATTTGCTTTTCGCTCGTCCGTGTCCGGAAGACTCGCGCGGTTGGCGAAGTATTGGTTGAAATTTTCCTCGCAGGTGAGAACGGTGCCCCAGGGTGTCGTGCCGCCGCCGCAGTTGTTGAACATGCCCCGGACTCGCCGGCCGGTTTCATCGTAGGAGACTTTCATCATGTCGTCGCCGGCGGCCGGGCCGGTGATTTCCATCTCAGTCTCGCCGGTTATGCGCCGATTGTAGAGCGATCCTGTAACCACCTCCCAGCCGTCCCGGCTATTCCTTCTAATTTCGATAACCGCGCCGCCGTGAGCGGCCAGGGCGACATCGACTTGAGCATGCGTCGGGTTTTGAGCGTCATACTTCGGAAACATAATCGCTTCGTTGGTGTACTCATGATTGATCCATAACAATCCCTGGCGCGGGTTGTTCGAACGATGGTGCGGCAACGGAAGGTAGGCGACATAGTCGCAGTTATAGCCAAATTGATGTTCTTGTGTCAGCTTGCTCTGATTGAATGGGTCAAAATTCGGGGAACTTTGAAAAACTGGATCACCCCAGCGGATTAAAATTTTTGCATCGTATCCCTCCGCGACCAGGACACGATCCTGGTTGTCCAGGTTAATCGGTTTGAAGTTCAAGCCGTCGCCTTCCTCGGCTTCGGCAAGATGCCGGCTGAGCGCGGCGGGGCCGGCGATGAGAAGCGGCGCGGTGAGCAGTGCGCCTTTCAAAAACGACCGCCGGGCTATACGCCTGCTCAGCACGTCTTGGAAGCTGTCACCTGGTTGATCCTCGGGTAGCTTGGACTGTGAGCGAAATTTCATATACTCCCTCCTGATTGCAAGATGCGGCGATAATAGCCTTGCGACCATTACGGCGATGTGACGACCGGACGAAGTATCGGTAAACGACTGGTTACGGGTTGTTTTATGGAGCTAGGCCAGTACGCGGTCGCACAAGATAACCAATTGGACCAGGGTCGATACAAGGCATGGAGGGCGGGGGAGTTCCTCGACAGGTCAGCTTCGGTGCCGCAGCGGATATGTGTGGGGTTTCTTGCTGTTTTACCGCCGAATTTTCGGACTCAGCGGTCAAATCATAGACGTAAGTTTTCGGACAATCTCGGAGAGCATGTTTCTTTACAAAGGCAATGCTTGAACTTGAAAGGGAAAGGCTTTCCGGCTTATAGATCGAGCGCAAGGAACAAATTACATATCGAGAGAAAGCCGAACCAGCCATAGACAGCCGCTGTAAGCGTAAACGCTTTGATCGCAAGGCTTGGCTGGCCGTGCCGGAGTGCAAAGATCAGCAGCAGCAATACGCAGGCAAGCGTTTTCCAATAAACTAAACCCCAAACAGCGCCCCATTTCGTTATGGTTGCGCTCACGAGAGGGTTCGCTTCCGGTACGCCCAGCAACAAAACATAATAGGTAAAAATACCGTCGAATGCCTGGAGTAAGAGGTTCAAAACGAAGTAGGCACAAACCATTGGAATCGCCGGGGTGCTCATGGCCTATATCCTATGAACTTCAGAGTAGCCGTTGGGAAAGTATTGCCGACCGACCAGCGGCTCTATGTTCAACCAATCAAGTGCGGATGACCTTGTCAATCGGGTATTCCATGAGTCAGGTTAACGATGATGGATGATTCAACTCATTAAGTAGACGGCGCTCATTCGCTCATGCTATACAGATGATTCGTCACATGGCTCGGCTTTAAACACGCCCGATCTTTGAACCCCTGAATTATTGAACGTTGAACGATCATCGGGGAGTCATCTCTGAGTTCACCGATACGCGAAAAAGAAGACGCCGGTACAGCCGCAAGTGAAGCCACTCAGCAATCAGGCGCGCCTTCGCGGCGCGCCTTGCTTCAACATCGCGCCATTGAGGCGCTCCGCTACCGCGAGTTCCGTTTGCTCTGGTTCGGGCATTCCTTCAGCTCGATGGCGTTCTGGATGGATCAGGTTTCCCGCGGATGGCTCATCTATGAGCTGACGGATTCGGCGCTTCAGCTCGGCTTGGTGCGAGGAGTTCAAGCGATACCGACTCTCTTCCTTTCCCCAGTGGCGGGAAGCACCGCCGATCGCTACTCCCGCAAGATGCAGATATTGGTTGCGCAGATAGTTGATGGCTTGATGCTCGGCGCCCTGGCCGTGCTGATTTTTACCGGTCGGATCCAACCCTGGCATGTCTACGTGACCGCCTTCGGGATGGCGGTCGTCCAAGCTTTCCAGCAGCCGGCTCGCGCGGCGATGATCGCCGATACGCTGCCGTCCAGCCATTTGACCAATGCCATCGGTCTGAATTCGATTATTTTTAACGTCGCGCGCAGCACCGGCCCGGCTCTCGCAGGGGTACTCATCGCGACGTTCGGTACGGGGGGCTCCTATGCGACTCAAGCGTTATTTTATCTCTTGGCGACGATCTGGACCGTGCAGCTTCGCCCCGCGGAGCGCGTTTCCAGCGGCGTTCGAGGTCACGCGGGACAAGCAGCCTCTTTCGGCCGCAGTATCATCGATGGCTGGAAATTCAGCTGGCAGAACGAGGCGGTGCGCACCGCTTTGCTAGTCGTGATGTTTGCGTCTTTGTTCATCGTTCCGTTTACAACACTCCTACCGGTATTTGCGCGCGACCTCCTTGGCGTCGGAGCCGAAGGTCAAGGACTTCTTCTCACGGCTATGGGCGTTGGAGCGTTGGGTACCGCGGTCATCATTGCCTCTTTCGGTGATCGGATGCCGAGGGGCCTCTTTATGCTGGGAGGGGTGACGCTGTACGGACTTAGTGTGGTCGGATTCGCGGCATCACCCTGGTTCCAGTTCTCGATGGCGCTCATGGTCGTCGTCGGTTTTGCCAACGTTTGTTCCCACGCGCTTGTTCAGACCGTTATTCAAACCTACTCTCCCTCTGAATTTCGCGGCCGAACCATGTCGATCTTTCACATGAGCAACGTCGTGATGACCCTTGGAAGCATGCTTATCGGCGCACTGGCGACGCTCTGGGGAGCACGTTTTGCCGTGGCAATGATGGGCACAGCCGGCGCGCTGGCGATGGTGCTGATTCACGTCGCTCTGCCGCGCGCGCGACATATCCGGTAGTACTTACCGGATGCGCAAGTATTGCGCGCGCTGTCGGCGGCAACGACCGGGACATACTGGCACCGCTCGTTTACACTATGATTTACCGGTTGCTATCCAGCCGGCGCCGGACACGTCGATTACTTGTCGATCCGGCCCTAGACACTGGATCTCATAGTACGACTGCGGCTATGCGGGATTGCCGGGATCAGGGTAAAGAATATGACATTCTTAAGGATAGGCTTGAAATAGAAAGGGGAGCGAGATCAATGCCCACTCAGGCGCCAGGGAGAAACTATCGTAAACGCTTTGCCAAGCGCAAATTTTTTATTGCGCCTGACCAGATTCCTGAGTCACGCTTCAGGAATTTTTTAATGCCTTATAACTTGCCCGCGGATCTGAAATGTTGTAGCCGGTTGTTGATGATTTCTCCCAGACCATCGGCGGGTAATTGATCGGCCACCGGCAAGGTTTGCGCGCCGAGTCGGGAAAGACGCTCATTGATCGTCCGAAGAGCTAGGCGGGTCCGGTGATATTCCTCCAGGTATTTGCTACAGTCCAAAAGTTTATGATCTATTTCTTCCAGGCAATTGTTGAGTCTGCGAGACTCATTGTCATAAAAGGCCTTTAGGAGAGTTGTTTGTAATTGCTCGCGCTTCATAGAAGTTCCCGCATTCCATTATCGCTTTGATGTCGCCGATTCCTTAAACCGTCCACGTGCTCAAGAGGGGATGTTGAGCTTTTGGCCGACAAAAATAAAATTGGGATTTTTCATCGCCGGCTTGTTGGCCTCGTAAATCTTTACCCACTTGTGCGGATCTCCATAATATCGAAGAGCCAGGAAACTCAGATTATCTCCGGCCACCACCGTATATTCACGCGGCCCTTGGGCTGGAGGAGGCGGACTGGAAGATGCTTTTGCGCCTGGCACCGGAGCGTTTGTTGTGACGGTGGCCGGCACAGGCTTTTCTTTGACTGCCGCAACGGCCGGCGCAGGCTTTTCTTTAATCGCTCCAACGGCCGGCGCGGGACGTTGTTCTTCACGAGCCGCCACCACGGGCGGGGTTTTATACAGACGATCGATAAAGCCGGAGCTGTCGAATTCTTTTATAAATGAAGCATCGATGAATTGCTCGGGACGGGCCGAGCGGGCCGCCGGATCTTTTAAACCCAATTCCCGCAAGATGATCTGAATCCCCTTTTGCGTCGGATAGGGCTTTTCGGGAACCAGCCTCAAAATGATCGACTCGTAAGTATCGTCCAAAATTTCCCTGTCATTGGTACGTAAATACTTGGTGAGAATCTCGAGGGTTTCCTTCCGATGGGTCTTCGCAAAATGAATCCCTTCGATGTACGCTCTCATAAAATCCCGAGTGAGATCCGGTTTGGATTTGATCAAAGCTTTGGTCGTCGCAATACTGGTGTGTTGGTATTCCAATCCGAGCATTTGCAGATCGGCCAGCATCGGAAATCCCATTTTCTTCGCTCTTAGCGAGGTCGGCGCCGAGAGCATCGCCCCCTGGATCTTATCGGCTTCAAGCGCCGTGAGAAGAGTGGGGACGTTTCCCAATTGCAGAATGGTCACATCTTTATTCGCATCCAGTCCGTACTTGTCCAGGGCGTAACGCATGGCGAAGTCGGTTGCCGAACCGTACCGGGTGACACCCACTGCTTTCCCCTTAAATTGATCCGGCCGGGTTATGCCTTTTTCAGTGAAGAGCTGAAACGTCAGTGTGTTCACGACGCCGGCGATAATCACCGTATCCGCGCCTCGTAGATTGCTTTGAATGATCGCGGGCCCGGCCGCTTGCGCGAAGCTGATATCGCCGGCAACGAGAGCTTGCGTCGTGGCCGTGCCCGATTCAATTAATATCGCTTGAACTTCCAACCCGTACTTACGAAAGAAGCCTCTCTCTTGGGTGACCCATAACGGAGCCATGTTGCCGGAAATCGAGCTAAAGGCGACATTCAGCTTTACGAGTGGACGCTGCGGTGGACTCACTGCCGTGCGAACGCTGCCAGGAAACAGCAGCGTGAGCGCCAGAACGATAGTCGATAACCATACTAAACTTTGCTTTTTTGGTTGATGGTACATAAAATCTCCCGTAAATTCCGGTAACTCATACGATTTGCCGATTTAACCGCAACATTGCCGCTCTCAGACTTGAGCGCATGCGCTCCAATGAACGCGCCAACTCGCCAATCTCGTCGCGTGAGACGACACAGTTTCCGATCGACATATCGAGGTCACCTCGAGTGACTTTATCCGCGACTTCGGTGAGACCGACGATAGGTCGAACGATCCAGTTGGCTATCACAAATGAGAGTATCGCCCCGACCAAGGGAAACATTGCAACGATTCCGACCATAGGGAAAACAACAGCTTGCACTTCCTTTTCTATCGCATCGCCCCAAAAGCCGACGTGGACACTTCCCGCCTGTCCTTCAAGGACTGGAACGCTGGTTTCGTACACGGTTTTGCCCTGCAAGGATAAGGTTCGCTGGTGCGCTTCACGCTCTCCCCCGGCGGGAGTTCCGCCCCGCAGTTGCGAAGGAAAGGTCCCCAGGGTGTGCGCGACAATGTCTCCTTTGGCGTCATCGATAAATGCGTACGCGACGCCATCGATAAGGGTGTACTTCCCTGCTAAAGCATGAAGTGCTAAAAGGTTTCTGCTGACCAGATGTCCCGCGGCAGCAGCGCTGAAATTGGTCGCTATGGCCACCGCGCGCTTATGGAGTTGATCTTGCATGGCGTTCTTCGTTAGTTGGTACATCGCCACAACCAGTAAAACTCCCAACATCAACATGACTCCGGTATAAATTCCACCGATCTTCCACTTCAGGCTCAGACCCCGTGACTCTTGACCCATTTTTCTTCTCCTTGAAGGAACGCCATAGAAGGCACTCGATTATCACACAGTCTTAGGAGCGTTGATTTCTCGCGCCATCGTGTTCTGGAAACGAGTTCTCATCGTCTCATTGAAAATCTCGCGGCTCACTCGCTGAATAAGTTCCCCAAGCTTTTTCTGCGGAAATGTATCACGGGACTCGCCAAGCGCCGAGATTTGATCACCTAAGATGAGCTTAGCCATCGGTCCTATTGCTTCCGTAGCCGCACGATCCATGTGGTCAAAGAATTGCGGCGAGACAGCAGGCTCTTCAGCGATGAACTTCGGTGCCTGTTCCAGATCTGTTTGCTCGGTGTCGAGAAAATGAACGATCGGTTCATCGGATTCTTCGCTCATGCTCGCTTTGGTTTCGGCAGCTTCAGGCCTATGGGTGGTGACGATCCTTGCCGGCGATGGCTTGGCTTTGAATACACCGTTTTTCAATACCTTCGCATTCCTTGGAACATCAACGCCGCGCTCCAAAAGGAGATTGCCGGCCACCTTCATAATAAGATAGGCGGAAACCCGTTTTCTTCCTGCTCGACATGCCGTGCCGAGCGCGTTATCGCAAATGATATTGATCAACCGCGGCGTTCCCCCCGAATAGCACCAAATAGCTTCCACGGCTTCCTTAGTGAAAATCTCCGGGCCTTCGTAACCCGCCACCTGCAGACGATGGCGGATATAATGTTCTACATCATTGAGTAACGGCAAAGAGCTGACTCGATGATGAATCGCGATCCTTTGCTTGGTTCTTCGAAGCGACGATTTACCGAGTTTGACGGTCAATTCCGGTTGTCCGACCAACACGATCTGAAGTAATTTCTCCTCGTCTGTTTCCAAGTTCGATAGATCGCACAAGCTTTCTAGTGCTTCATCGCTCAACTTTTGCGCTTCATCGATCAGAAGAGCTACAAGTTGTCCTTTGCTGGTTTGCTGGAGCAGGTACGCATGAAGCTCCTGAGTCATCTCCAGTCTCGTTTTATCTTTGCTTATTAGACCAAGCTTGTGAACCATTAGTTCAACTAGTCCGTAAGACGTGAGATGGCTCGTGGAAACGAAGACAAAGCGGGTGGTGGCATCAAGTTGACGCATCACCTTGCGTAATAAAATGGTCTTGCCAGTTCCCACCTCTCCTGTGACAAGCATAAAACCCTTTTTGGCTTGGATACCGTAAGCGAGAGCGGCTAATCCCTCCAGATAATGGGGATTGGCATAAAAGAACCGCGGGTCCGGTGCGACTCCAAAGGGCGTCTCGCGCAATCCGAAGTGATCCTCGGTCGCTAGCGTGTGTTCGTCCGAACTAAGCAGTTCGACCATTTCCCTGTCCTCCAAAGCAAATCCCCCTCTACACGTCCGCAGTTAAGCAACACCTATCGTGTCCGGAATTGGGACAATGTTGATAATAATTTTGTAATAGCCGTACGAGCAGAAATTCTGCGAAAAAACGTGACGTGAGGAGCAATTCATAATCGATTTGTATTTTTCTTGTCAAGCACAAAACATTCGGTACGAAAAAAGTTTGATTTATTCGATAGGTTTTATGAGACCCTCCATACAGATTTGAGAATCTGCGGCACTCTTCTTCCGACAGCGGCCGCAAAACACCGCCGTCCAAATAAATCGAGCAACAATGGCGTGGTTACACTTGATGAGCTGTGTAAGTTATGCTGGCCGGGACTTAAGTGTGCCCGAATGGGTTCAGCGTATAGCAAGAACGATTCGCGATGAAAACGGCGTAAACCGAAGCTGCACTATCGCTACAGCACAGCCACCACTTCGATTTGAAACAAAACCTTGCCGCGCAGCTCAACTTTCAGGGCGTGACGGGCGGGCCGATCATGCTCATCGGGAAACATCTCAAGCCACAGCTTGTTGACGGCGTCACGATACTTTTCGTCTTTCAGGTAGACCTTCATGTGGGCGATATTGTCGGGTGTGCCGCCGGCTTTTTCCATGAAGAGCCTCAGATTGTGAAACATGGCTTGGGCCTGTTCCACCGGGTCATCAGAAAGCACGCCGGTTTTGACATCCTTTCCGGATATTGCCGAAGAGAAAATCATATTGCCGACAACGACGCCGTTGGGAATCGGCGCGCCATGCTCCATGCCTTCGATATGGATGCTTTTGCGTTTTGCCATGAGATGGCCTCCTTTGAATCCACAGTTCAGCTGTCTCTTAGCACGCCAAAGATGAACGGTCTACCGACTGAAGATCGCATAGACAGACAAACGACCGCCTATCGTCTGTAATGATTCTGATTATTTTTTCGAAAGAAAGGCGCTCACGACCTGAAGAAATGCATCGGGGGTATCCGCGTGCAGCCAATGACCGGCGTTCGCGATAGTCACCAGTTCAGCGAGTGGGAATACTCCTTTGATCAGAGGCAAATCGCCATCGGCTATATAATCGGATTGGCCGCCACGGATAAAACAGGCAGGTTTTTCATACCTCTGTTTAGCAATGATCGGCTTGGCCAGCTCATCGTAGCCGGCAGTGATAGCAGCAAGATCGATTCGCCAGCGAAACCCGGTGGTTGGGATGCGGGCGATATTTTTCATTAGAAACTGCCTAACCGCGATTTGGGGAACCGCGGGTGCCAGCGCGGCGTCGATTTCAGCGAAAGACTTAAAAGTTAGCAGATCGAGGTCGCCGAGTGCCGCCAGCATCGAGCGCTGCGAGGGCGGGTAAAGTTTCGGCGCAATATCGACAATGACGACTTTCGTCAGCCGTTCGGGGTAGGTGGTTGCGAACTGCATGGCGACTTTTCCGCCCATGGAGTGACCGAGAAGGTGGGCTTCCGATAGGTTCTCGCGATCAAGAAGCTCGCGGAGGTCTTCCGCCATTTTCGGATAGGTCATGATGCGGCTGTGCGGCGAACCGCCGTGGTTGCGCAGATCCACCGTGTAAACTTTGTAATCTTTGCTCAATCGTTTGCCGGCGGTGCGCCAGTTCTCGGCCGAGCCGAGAAGACCATGCAGAATGATCAGAGGGAAACCTGCGCCATGGATGTGATAGTTAAGCTCCATGTCTAGGAGTTCGATAAGGTAACCAAATTTTACAAGAACCGCTTGTAAAAGAAAGTCGCCTGAACGGTCTTACGGGGTGTTTGCGCCTTTGCATTGTAAGTCCCTGTGATATCACGATTTAAGATCCGGAACGAACCAATAGTCGGCGCCCGATCCGACAACTACAGTCCGGACGAAATTAGTAATGCCGAAGAATAAAGGGATTCTTACATTCGCCAGACGACCGGAAGGATTGCCGGCAGACGCAGCTAATAGGTGAGCCAGTTCGCCCCTGGAAGATCCGGCCGGTTACTGACGAGGGTTGTTTATTCTTTTATTTGCACGACGACTTCGGTTTCAACCGGCGCTTCGTTGGCGAGAGAAGCGACGCCCACTGCCGCTCGAGCATGCTCGCCGCGTTGACCCCAGATTTCGATGAACAGGTCGGAGGCGCCATTCACCACCTGAGGCATTTGGGTAAAGCCTGGGGCAACATTGACGAAGCCAAGCAACTTGACAAAGCGCTCCACCCGATCGAGATCGCCCAAAGCCGACTTGATGATCGCCAAATGGTTGAGCGCGCAATGGCGCGCCATCTGATAGGCTTGCTCCAAGGTTACTTTGTCGCCCACTTTGCCGGCATAAACATGCGGCTGGCCATTGAGCCTGCCGGTATTGCCGCCGACGAACAGAAGATTACCGGCTCGAACGTAAGGAATATAATGAGCCGCGGGAATCGGCGGCGCCGGCAGTTCCAAACCGAGCTCTGCGAGTTTCCTTTCAATTTCCATATCATCTCCTTTTCACATGAATAGATGCGGCGATTGTATGTGAGGAGCCGGGAGCACAACAAGGCTTTGGCGAGAATAGATCGATCTAAAGATTATGCCCGTTGCGGCATGGATGAAGCAGCCGGACATTTACGACGTCAGGTGGCGCCAAACTGCGCGTTACTAGGGATCAGTCTGGAGCGATTGGTGTTCGCCAGCGAGACTATCCGCAGGATTTCACCGGCGTGAATACGGATACCGGCAAGGGAATGCATGAGCTGAAGAGTTATATCGATACGATTCGTAATCTGCTGGAGGACGCCAAGAAGGAAGCAATCTTGGGAGCGACGGCGGCAGAATTGTTAAAGCTATAACAACTTCGTTTTTGCCGCCTAGCCTTGCCGCCGTGTTGCTTGCGGGCGGCTGGCGCGTGCTCAGCGATTCGTTGCCGGCTTGGCCAAGCTCGCTTCGACGTAACCAGGCTTGTTGCCCCGTTTCGATTCTACTCTTACCCAGCCTTTCTCTTCTTCGATGACATTGATGATTGTTCCCTTGGAAATTTTCGTCACCACCGGATATTGAAGACCCGGTCCGCTATAAACTCGGGTATTTGCGAGTATCTCATATTTCCCCGCGACGATGTGACTGGGCGATTCGCGCTCGGCGCTTGCGCCGGGCTCAATGGACGTCATTTCGATGAAGCCTGGAGTATTTCCCACTTTAGATACGATCAACAGCCAGTCCCCGTCTCTTCCAACGACGTGAACTTTTGCTTTGGCAGGTATTTCGCCGGTAGCTCTGAATTGCGGACCCGGCCCGGTGCGCACTCTTGTGTTTTCCACCGTCGTATAGGAGCGGATCTGTTTGTTCAGATCGGGGAGATCATCCGGTCCGGCCATTTCGCGGCCTTTGCATCCGAAAACAGTAAGACAGATCATGAATGTAGACCACGAAACAAAATTGCCTCTGGTTGTCCGGCTCATAGTGTACCTCCATTTTTCGGTCCACAGTATATCATACGCTGGGAAGATGATCAGCGCTTTGGTGAAAACAGGAACGGCGACCGCCAAAAGTACGAGCGATCAGTGTATTTCTTTCCAGACCTTGGCAAGGCTTTCGCCGTAGACGGAGAGATCCCACTCGCAAAAGTAACCAAAAGGGGTAGTTCGGACGTGATAGCCGGTCTCTTGTAAACGTCGAGCGACGTCGCCAATGAACGGCTCGGCAAAGGCGGCTTCAGCGGTCTCCGCGCCGAGATGAGTAAATGAATGGATCACAATGTTTTTGAGATCGCGTTTGTTGGCGAGCCATTTGATATGTTTCAATGTCTTACGCAAAATTGACTCGCGTCGTTGTTCCTGATTGTCCGCTGGTTCAGCGTGAACAAAAATGACGACAGTTTCCGCGATCTCTTCTTCCACATCCTGATCCGGCAGATGGGCAAGGGTTTTCGAATGGGTTTTCCAACGAAAACGTTTGGCTTGAAAACACAAAAGTTTCATGGCGACGACTCATCAATAGTGATTCAAAAAGTTTTGTAAGAGATTTTTACCTTCTTCGGCGAGGATGGATTCCGGATGGAACTGCACGCCTTCAATCGGCATGCTCTTGTGCCGCACCGCCATGATCACGCCGTCCGCCGTCTGAGCGCTGACGACTAACTCTTCCGGGAGGCTGTGCGGATCGATCACCAGCGAGTGATAGCGCATGGCGGCGAAGGGATTTTTTATGGCGCGAAAAATGGTTTGCGAATCATGAGTGACTTCCGATAGTTTGCCGTGCATGATCGACGGCGCTCGGACGATCTCGCCGCCAAAAGCCGCGCCGATCGCTTGATGCCCGAGACAGACGCCAAGGGTCGGCGTCTGCGCGCCGAAGCGCCGGATCGCCGCGCAGGAAATACCTGCTTCTTTAGGCGTGCAAGGGCCGGGAGAAATGACGATCTTTTCCGGCCGCAGTTCGGCAATCTGATCTAAAGTGATCTTATCATTGCGATAAACCCGCACATCCGCGCCCAACTCGCCGAGATAGTGGTACAGGTTGTAAGTGAAGGAATCGTAGTTGTCGATGAGCAGGATCATCCTTTTCTCCACTCTTCGGCGAGCTCGACGGCTCGAAACATCGCCCGCGCCTTATTTAAGGTTTCCTGATACTCCATGTCAGGATCCGAGTCGGCGACGATTCCCGCGCCGGCGTTGATGAAGACGTTTTTACCCTTCATCACGATGGTGCGAATCACGATACAAGTGTCGAGATTGCCGTTGTAGCCGAAATAGCCGATGGCGCCGGCGTACAGTCCGCGTTTTTGCGGTTCCAGCTCGCTGATGATCTGCATGGCGCGAATCTTCGGAGCTCCCGAAACCGTGCCGGCGGGAAAGGCCGAGACAAAGAGGTCGAAGGGGCTTTTGTCTGCCGCGAGCTTTCCACGCACGTTGGAAACGATGTGAATCACGTGAGAGTAGCGTTCGATCCCCATTAACTCGTTGACTTCAACCGAGCCGATCTCAGCGATGCGCCCGACGTCATTTCGCCCCAGGTCGACTAACATGATGTGCTCGGCCCGTTCTTTAGGGTCGGCGAGCAGGTCGGTTTCAAGCGCCTGTTCTTCTTCGGGCGTGGCGCCGCGCCGCCGGGTTCCGGCAATCGGCCGGAGCTCGATGGTATCGCCGGTCAGGCGGACCATGGTTTCAGGCGACGAGCCGATTATTCGTAGATCGTCGAGCTCGAGATAGAACATGTACGGCGACGGATTCACAAAACGTAGCGCCCGGTAGATTTCAAAGGCGTCGGCCTCGGTGTCCGTCTCGAGCCTCTGGCACAACACCGTCTGAATAATATCGCCTGCCTTAATGTATTCTTTGGCTTTGATAACGGCTTTTCGAAAGCCGTCCCGGTTAAGATTGGAGCGGAATTTTCGTTGTCCTTTACCTTCGCTTAACTCGCGCGGCTCGATTGCGCTCGGTTTCTTTTGTAACGAAGAGATAATCTTGCGAATTTTCGAAATCGCCTGGTCATAGGCGGTCCGCAGGCTGGTTCCCTTGTCCAGATGGACATTATCGATGACCTTAATGGTATGCTTCAAGTTGTCGAAAGCTACGAGGGTTTGAACGAACAGGAAAAAAATCTCCGGAGCGTCGAATGGATCTTTCTTATTGTTCGAAATCTCATGGAACTGTTCGACGGCGTCGTAGGCAACGTATCCGAGAGCCCCGCCGAAAAAGGGCGGAACCCCCGGCACGGTAACCGGCTGATAGTGCTTTAAAAGTTCCTTGAGGGAATCTAGTGGGAAGTCGGAGCAAAATGTTCTTTTCTTGCCGTCTTCGATGATTTCGACATCCTTGCCACGAGCTTTAAAAATCAGACGGGGCCGGCTGCCCAAAAATGAAAAGCGCGCCCAGCGTTCGCTGCCTTCGACGCTCTCAAGTAAGAAAGCGTAACGATCCCGCTCTAATCTTTTGAAAAACGAAAGCGGTGTTTCCAGATCCATGAGCAATTCCAGATAGACTGGGATCAGGTTGCCTTGCTTCGCCAGTTGGCAGAATTCTTTAAATGTTGGATGAATCATCTATTTCACAAATAAAAAGGGCCATAAGCTAATCGCCTACGGCCCTTCCTTGGTTTAAGTTTGAGACTGGAATTAGCCACAGGCCAATCGGAGCGACCGATGCCGCCGCCACCAGCCCGCAACCCATACCGCTATCTCCAGTCCGACATTCATGGGCATAATTCTGCCTTATTGTGAAATGGCGGTCAAGACAAGTCATGAGAGGATTCGCGAAAACTACGGCGAGATTAGCCAGGTGATCGCAATCGCCTGCCTGAAGCGCAACCGTTATTCACCTTGCGGCCGCAGGCCTGCGGACAATCCGCGCACGGCTCGCATCACTTTTTAGGCGGGTGGAGCAAGAGGCTCAGGAGGGCCGAAGCGAACAGCATCCCGATGAAAATACTAAAGGATAAGTCATAGCTTTGCGTGTAGTCGAAAAGGAGGCCGAAAAAGGGCGGTCCGCCGGCGGAGAAGGCGCTGGTGACTAACGATCCCATGCCGCGGATTTTTCCCAGCGAGACGCGTCCGAAGTAAGTGGCCCAGATCATTTCCGCCAGGATCGAGGTTCCGCCCATGCCGATGCCGTATAAAAAAAATCCGGCATAAAGGGAAAAAATCCCCGGGTCGGACAGCGCCCATGAGATTCCCACGGCTTGAATCAGAAACTTAGCCATAATGAGCCTGGCGATATTCGAGCGTTCAGCAAGGATCCCCCATACCATGGGCGTGCTGAACTGCATGAAAGCGATAATACTCATGACCAGTGCTGCCACCATTGCCGGATGGCCCTGATCGCTTACAAAGGAGAAGACGTGAAGGTTCAACCCGGTGACGCCGATATGCGAGACGCCGAAGGTGGTGACGATGAGCCAGAAGGCCGGAGTGCGCAGGGCTTCACGGCGGCTCCAGGCGACGTCGGCAATTGCGCCTGCGCGCGCTTTCGCGATGTCGGTAGGGTTCGCAAGCATGTCACATTGTTGTTGAGCGCGAGATTTTCCGTCCGGCACGAGCCCCATGTCTTCCGGGCGCCGGCGCATAAAGAGTAGGGAAGGTCCGACAACCAAGGCGAGTGTAACAATGCCGAAAACGGCCCAAGCCGAGCGCCATCCGATGTGCAAGATGAGCGAGGCCGCCAGAAGCGGCATGCATACTTTGGCCAGGCCATGGCCCATGCCGGCCAAAGCGAGGGCGCGGCCGCGCATGCGCACGAACCAGCGTGATATCGAAACATTCACCACCATCGAGCCCATGAGCGCGTCGCCCGGACTGACCAGAACCCAGCGGAAAAGCAGAAACTGCGAAAAGTCCCGCGCCTGACCGAGAAGAAGAAAGCCCGCCCCGGAGATCAACCCGCCGGCGGCTATAAGCCACCTGCCGCCATGCCGATCCAGAAGAGTGCCCACCGCCGGCGCCGCCGCCGCACCGATGAGGATCTCTCCCGAGCGGATGAGCGAAAAGACGCCCCGGGAGATACCCAGGTCGTTGGAGAGAGGTTTGAGAAAAACGCTCAGGGTGCTCGATATCGAAAAGGCGGAGGCGATGTGAGCGAGAAAGCCGACAGCGACGATGGTCCAGCCGTAAAAAAACTTCGACTCATGGGTTGCTTGCGCCGCGGTGTTCGAGGATTGCACGCCCTTGGTTGTATCAAGGATCGGATCGAAACTAAAATGCGGCGCGGTTTTGGGTCTCGATCTTTCTCACTGCCCGGATCTCTTACATGATGCGTAAGGTAACTTTAGGCCAACCGTCGTTTTCGATTCGATGTGCCGTGTTGCGGTGCGAAAAAAATAAACTCCATCCGATCGGTTCGGTGCGCAAACCAGGCTTTGCCTGTATGAGTCGACTAAATTCTAGTGCGACGGCAGTGGCCCGGCGTCGGCTAGCTTTTTGTACAGTGCCACGACTTCGGCATCGCGCGGCAGTTCTCTAACGGCCGTCTCCACTTCTTCTCCGGTCAGCGGCGTCGGCTCCCTGCCCATTAATTTCGTGAAGGTTTGTTTAAATTCCGGGTCTTTCCAGGTCTTATTCAATGCTTCGCGCAGAATCTGCACTTGTTCGTTCGGTGTTCCCGGAGGCAGATGAATCGGCCATCGGGGATACTGAAATGCGCGAAACAGATCCACGACCTGTCCTACTTTTTTGTTGTTTGTCAAGGCCAATAGGTCCGGTAGCTTGGGAAAACGTGGATCAGTACGCCCTTTAGGATTCATGATCATCGCGTGGAAATTACTTTTTTCAACCAGACCGTCACGGAAAAGATCATCTATATTGCTGGTTGTTCTAGCGTCCACCTCACCACGCTCCATGGCGATGTTGAGCTCGGGATTGGTAAATCCGACAACAAAGCTTGGTTCTTTAAGTTGCAGTACGTATGCAAAAAGACGAGCAGTGACGTAGAGGGAATGGCCCACTGAATGCGCGCCGACTCGCAAGCCCGAGGCGCGCTGCACTTTTTCCAGGCTGTCTAGCCCGGCTTTTTTGTGAGTATAAAAAATATAGGGATGACCGGTTTCAGTGGAACCCAAGTAGATAAATTTGTCGATATCGAACTTAACCCCAGGCAAACCAATAATCGGTCCCGGAAGCACAGCACCTCCTGCCGAACCGATCGTCAGGCCGTCCGGTTTAGCGGTGTTGTACAAATAGTTTGCCGCCCTTCTGCCTGCCGCCCCCGGCATCATCTCCATCACTACGGCCGGATGACCAGGAATGTATTTTGTTAAAAACGTCATCATGGCCCGAGCTTGAAAATCGCCCGAGCCTCCCGGACCTCCACCACGTATCAGTCTAATGGTCTTACCTGCATAATAAGGAGTCTGAGCAACGCCAATATTGGGTCGACTCGCTGAATAACCGATCGTTAGAGCCAGCATTCCGGTAAACGCCACCACTCGTAAACTCATAGATTCACCTCCAGGTCGTGATCTTCAATGGTTGTGCCGATGAAACCGAAGCCAATCGTTTACTACCAGAGACCGCATGTGAAAGTCTACTTCAAAGCTGGATCGAATATACGCGCGGAGACTCTAGGGTCAAGGTTTGCTCATGGCTGCGTTCGGAAAAGTGATCGTCGCCACTTTTCTTGATTCTAATTTTTCGTTAATCCTAGCCAATGGCTGAAAATTTCACTACTCAATTAAGACGTCGCGGAGAGCGAATTTGGCGAGCGATCGAAGGTCATTCGTTCCTCCGTGAGCTGCACGCCGGGACTTTGCCGATGCATCGCTTTACCTACTTCATCCTGCAAGATTATGTGTACTTGCTCGACTTCGCTCAAGTGCTCTGTCAGGCCGGCGCCAAATCGCCCGATCTGGAAACCCTGGATTTGTTCGCCCATCACGCACTCGGCGCAGTCGAGGTCGAGCGCAGTTTCCACGCGAGTTTCGGCAAGAGTCTTGGATTGTCACGCGAACAGTTGGATGCGGTAATCAAGGCGCCGGTTACGCAGGCATATATCGATCATCTGCAGTCGGTGGCGCGCAGCGGGACGCTCGGCGAGATCGTCGCGGCGGTTCTTCCGTGTTACTGGATCTATGGAGAGGCGGGACGGCGACTGTACAGAAACCGTCCCGCCAAGCCAAAAATTTACCGGCAGTGGATCGAAACTTATGCTTCCGAAACCTTTTGGCAACCCGTGCGTGAGCAAATTCAACTGATGGATCGGCTGGGTGCAGCGGCGAACCGCGGCGAGAAGAAGCTTATGACCGCGCATTTCATCTTGAGCAGCCGATACGAATTTATGTTTTGGGAGCAAGCCTACCGGTTAGAAAGTTGGCCCGTCTGAAATTTCGTTCAAGTCGTTGAAGGGATCAATCAGTTCAAATCGTTGAAAAGCAGATTCTCTTATCTGCGGTCTTTTGCGCAGCCTGCAACGCATTTCCCGGATTGAAATCGACTAGTTGCCGCTATTTGGCGTTTATCCGGCGGTGCCTTGCCGATAGCGTGCCGCGCCCATGTGACCTATTCCGATGGTAAGAACTCCCAGCACGAGATGGAGCAGCTCGATGACCCAATGAAATTCGCCGACCATCAGTGTCGCCTGTCTCATGCCAACAACGATCGCCGCCGCTCCGACGATTAAAGCGCCGGCCGCGAGCATCCAGCTGCCGCCTTTGGAAAGGGCCTGCCCGATGGCGATAACCCAGAGCGCGCCAACCGCCAGAAATCCAAGAAGCATATGCAGCGATATCAAATTTAATGTCCTTCCGGTCCAGAAGAACAAGCCTGAAATCAATGCCAGCAAGCCAGCCAGAGTCAAAACAGCGGACGCAATACGGATGATCATAGCGATATTTTCCCGGCGCTGAAGCCGTCACCAGAATCTAGTGAACATAACCAAAGACTCGTGCCCTGTCTATCGGCAGTAGTGATAACTAGCGTGCGA
>WHTF01000041.1:0-2188 GCA_009379725.1 Deltaproteobacteria bacterium | reverse complement strand
GCCGTGGATTTTTGGTATCCCAAAGCGCTAGACATGTTTGGACGTTCAGGGTCCACGCGGTCTGAACGATACCGGTTCTGGGGTCTCAAGCGGCGCAGCAATGAACAAGCACGGAACGAGTACATCAGAGAAGTCGATCCATTGATCGTAAAGCTGGGACTGCAGGTGCCCGATGTGACTAGGGACCGAGCACACCAATAATGCCAAAGCGGAGCGGTGACGAAGGGACGGCTGATTCTGGCCGAGTCTACCTGGCGAACCTAGGCGAGCGGGTCCGGAAACTGCGCGAGAGACAGGGCCTAACGCTGAAACGAATGGCGCAGCTTTCCGGGCTCAGCGATCGGTTCATTATCGAAGTGGAGAAGGGGAAAGCCAATCCTTCCCTGACGAGCCTCATCAATCTCGCCCACGCTCTGCAAACCTCATTAACGGATCTTCTGCCAACAGATTTCGCAGACGACGTTCCCGCCCTCAGCGGTTCTGCAAACAAGATTCTGGCACTGCTCCAAAGCCGCCCGCCAGAGCAAATCTCTCGGGTCGTTGCCTGTGTGTCCTCCTACCTGGAACATGCAAAAGGTTTTCACGTTTCACTTGTCGGCATGCGGGGTGCCGGCAAAACCACCGTGGGCAATCTATTGGCGCGGAGCCTGAAAGCGCCCTTTTATGAACTCGATGCGCTGATTGAGAGAGACACCGGGCTCTCTCTCGCAGAGATTTTTGATCTGGAAGGCGAAAACTACTATCGGGCGGTTGAAGAAAGAGTTCTCCAGCGAGTGCTGAAGAAGGCACCCGGCGTAATTGCCGCCGGCGGCGGCCTCGTCATGAACCCGACCAGTTTGCTTCTCCTCAAGCTGAATTCTTTTGTCGTCTGGCTGCAGGCTTCGCCCGAGGCATTGATCGCACGCGTTCGGGCCGAGAAAGACGAGCGGCCGCTTGGCGCGCATCCGCATGTCAGGAAACAGCTCAAGGCGATCTTAGATCGAAGGACCCCCTACTATGCACAAGCCGATTTTCTCGTAAACACCACGCATCAATCAGCTGATAGGATCGGCAAAACCATCCTCCACGCTTTTCGAAATTCCGCAAATCCACAGCGGGTAAAGAGCTAAAGCGAAAAATCTTCTTTAGAGGGATCGTCTGCACCTCGACGTGCTGATGGAGGTATGAGCTTTCACGTCTTGACGGGCGGGATCGGCCGGCGCTTTGCCGGTTAGTCTTGTCGCATGAGGTGTTGTTTTCAAGAACGTTTAGTGGGGCAACCTCCGTCGTTGGTCTCCTGGGGGATACGTCGCGGCTCGCGGCTTCGGATATCACTGCCAGAGCTTCTTGATAAATCCTGTCCTCTCAAGTTCATCGAGAAAGCTCGTGTCCATGAATTCCTGCGGCTTATAACTTTTGGCTTTAGGATTGTTCTCCGCCACGATATTTAAAGCGTTCTGAACTGCCTTCACGGTCAGCGTGGGCACCTTCTTGATATATTTCGATGTGAAGAGATCGTAGGTCGCGGCCAGGAGTTCCTCGTCCTGAATGCCTCCGTATTTTTTCAAGGCTCTGATTCCCATTGCTCGATCCGTCATCAGCCGATGTGTCCCTTCAAGATAGGCTTTGAGAAATCTTAAGACGATGTCCCGGTTGGAGATTGCGTAGGCGCGGCTCACGGCGACGGTCGTCGTCGGCACTTCGACTTCCGATTCCGTGAGATCATAGAGCGTTTTTAGACCTAACTTTTCGGCGTGAAAGGAGGTGGGAAACGAAAGCATCCCCGCGGCCACTCTTTTTTGCTGAATCGCCGGCACGATGTCTGAAAGTCGACCGATTTGGACCAGAGTCACATCTCTCTTCGGTTCCAATTTCCACTTCTCCAGCACGGGCCTCAGCGCCAGGTCGGTGAGAGACCCGAAACGTGTAATGGCGATCGATTTTCCCTTAAGATCGGCCGGTCCAGAAAGGCTTGGATGGCCCATGACCTTCATGAGATGGGTTTCGATGGAATTTGCCAGGAGAATGAGATCCGAACCGCTGACCGAAGATTGCAGCGTGACGATGCCGGAAGTCGTCGTAAAATCGAGCTGCCCGGCGGTATGTACTTGAACCATTTGCACGCCCTGGACATAGATAAGATCCGCATCAAATCCATGTTTTTCGAACAGCCCCGCCTCCTTGGTGACGAAGAGCGGGTACATACTCG
>WHTF01000040.1 GCA_009379725.1 Deltaproteobacteria bacterium | reverse complement strand
TGATTTCTTCAAAGGCAGGGACAGGCTGAAGAAAGATCCCAGTGCCTACTTCGATCAGCTCTATGTCGCGGCCATCGTTTTGGAAGATTATCTGCCCAAGATTGTCGAAATCTGGCCCGACCACAACTTCATCATCGGCAGCGATTACGATCATGGCGACGCCATTTCCACTTGGCCCAATACCGTCGCGCCGATCAAGGCGATGGCGGGTTTGTCGGAGGCGGATAAAGACAAAATTCTCGGCGGTAATGTCATGAAGTTATTCGGCATGAAGCCGGCCGCGCAGCATCAGAATGGCTAGAAATAGTATTTTCGAGGAGAGACAGAAAGTTCTGGCCGTGGACCTGGGCAAAGGCGTCGCCATGAAGGGCATTCCGGCCAAGTACAAAGAATTTCAAGGGGAGCCGGACTACGTCGTCGTCCCGGAATTTGGCAGTCAGTTAAAGCAACACATGACGGAGTTTCAAAAGATTTTCGGGATGTAAGCGGCTGCTGAGAAAGGCACATCTACTGACCCGATCTTCCTGAGCAGCATCGTCGAAGGATGCGCTTGCCCGCTTCGCTTCGATTCACTCGCTGTATTACGTCCAGTCGTTTCTCGTCTTGCATCCTCAGGGTTGTCATCCTTCCACCCTGACATAATCACGTTGCCGTTAACCCCTGTCAGAATCACTTTGCTACTACAGAAGCATAAAAAGTGCTTGACGGCTCGCTATCGATTGAACTACTGAGAGAAACAGACTTCAAAGAGCTAATTCGCAATCTCAGCTAACCGGCACTCGCTTATTCAATGATACAACGTCGGGGATTTCGAATTAGGGCGTAAGGTGGCGAAACGTGCCGGTGAATCAGCCAACAAATTCGAAACAACAATCTAGTTCTCCTCCAGGCTCCGGCTCGGATGGCGGAGCCAAAGGAAGCTTTCAAATCTCGGTTCCATCCATTTCCTTTCCAAAAGGCGGCGGTGCGATTCGCGGCATCGGCGAGAAATTCGCTGCCAACCCGGTCACCGGCACCGGCTCAATGACCGTGCCCATCGCCACCAGCCCTGGGCGCGCGGGCTTCGGTCCGGAATTATCACTCTCCTATGACTCCGGCGCCGGCAACGGCCCCTTCGGTTTCGGCTGGAACCTTGCCCTGTCATCTATTACTCGTAAGACCGACAAAGGCTTGCCCCAGTACCTTGACGCGGAAGAGTCGGACGTGTTCATCCTGTCTGGCGCGGAAGACCTAGTGCCGGTACTAAACGATGACGGTTCGCGTTGGAGCGTTATGCGCGGTCTTGACGATCTCGATTACCGCGTTCACCGCTACCGCCCGCGTATCGAGGGGCTCTTCGCCCGCATTGAACGCTGGACCCGGAGCGACGGCGACATGCATTGGCGCTCCGTATCCCGACACAACATCCTGACCATTTACGGCAAAGACCAAAACGCCCGCATCGTCGACCCGACAGACCCGACACACATCTTCAGTTGGCTGATCTGCGAAACCCGCGACGATAAGGGCAACGCCGTTCTCTACCAGTACAAGCCGGAAGATGGCGCTGGTGTTGATCTGAGCCAGGCTCACGAGCGCAACCGGGGCGACCGTGATGAGCCACGCCGCACAACCAACCGCTACCTTAAGCGCATCCGCTACGGCAACCGCGAGACCTTGCTGGATGGTGAGGGGCAACGGCCGCCCTTCCTGAACGAAACCCAAATTCAAGACGCCGGCTGGATGTTCGACGTGGTGTTCGACTACGGCGAGCACGATGGCGATGCGCCAAATCCCGATGACGCAGGGCAGTGGGCTTTCCGCGACGACCCGTTCTCATCCTATCGTGCCGGCTTCGAGGTACGCACGACTCGCCTTTGCCAGCGCGTGCTGATGTTTCATCATTTCCCGGATGAAGAGGGTGTCGGCAACGATTGCCTGGTGCGCTCCACCCACGTCAGCTACTCCCACGAGCAGGACCCCACCAGCGCCCGCAACCCCGTCTACACCTTCCTGCTAGCTGTCACCCAGTCCGGCTACCAGCGCGACAATGGCGGCTATTTGCAGCGAAGCCTGCCGCCGCTCGAATTTGAGTACACCCAGCCTATCGCGCAGGATGCGGTGGAAGAGGTGGACGCTGAGAGCCTGGAAAACCTGCCCATCGGCCTGGACGGGACGGTCTACCAGTGGACCGACCTGCACGGCGAAGGCATTCCCGGCATCCTCACCGAGCAGGCCGGCGCCTGGTTCTACAAGCGCAATCTCAGCCCAATCAACATGAAACAGGAAAACGGCGTAACACACGCCGAGGCGGAATTCGCACCCGTAGAGGTAGTCGCCGTCAAGCCCAACCTGGCCTTGTCCGGGGGCGCGCAGTTCATGGACCTTGCCGGCGACGGCCAGCCCGATCTGGTGGTGCTGGATGGCCCCATGCCCGGCTTTTATGAACATGACGGCGCTGAAGGCTGGCAGCCGTTCCGTCCTTTTACCGCCCGTCTCAACCGTGACACGCGTGACCCCAATTTGAAATTCGTGGATCTGGACGGCGACGGCCACCCCGACGTGCTGATCAGCGAAGACAATGCCTTTGTCTGGCATCCTTCATTGACCGAAGAAGGCTTCGGCCCGGCATACCGCGTTGCCCAGGCATTGGATGAAGAGAGAGGCCCCCGGCTGGTTTTCGCCGATGGCACTCAGTCGATCTATCTCTCCGATATGAGCGGCGACGGACTCACCGACCTGGTGCGCATCCGTAACGGCGAGGTCTGCTACTGGCCCAACCTGGGTTACGGCCGTTTTGGAGCGAAGATCACCATGGACCACGCGCCCCACTTCGATCACCCGGACCAGTTCGATCAAAAGCGCATCCGACCGGCCGACATTGACGGTACCGGCACCACTGACATCATTTACATACATCGCGACGGCGTGCGCCTCTACTTCAACCAGTCCGGAAACAGTTGGAGCGAACCGCAAACCCTGCGCGTCTTCCCCCGCGTCGACGACCTTGTCAGCATCGTGCCCACCGCCCTGCTCGGCAACGGCACCGCGTGCCTGGTCTGGTCGTCGCCCCTGCCGGGCGACGCGGGCCGGCCGATGCGTTACGTCAACCTGATGGGCAGGCAGAAGCCGCATCTCCTGGTCAAGACCGCAAATAATCTCGGTGCCGAGACTCACGTCCACTATGGGCCTTCGACCAAGTTCTATCTGCAAGACAAGCGCGATGGCAAGCCCTGGATTACCCGGCTACCGTTTCCCGTGCATGTGGTCGAGCGGGTGGAAACCTTCGACCACATCAGCCGCAACCGCTTTGTCACCCGCTACGCCTATCACCACGGCTACTTCGACGGCGAGGAGCGCGAGTTTCGCGGCTTCGGCATGGTCGAGCAATTCGACACGGAGGAGTTTGGAGCCTTGAGCATCAGTCATGACTTCGCCAGTGGCGATAATATCGACGCGGCCTCCCATGTGCCGCCGGTGTTGACCAAGACCTGGTACCACACCGGGGCCTTCCTGGACCGGCAGCACATCTCCAGACAATTGGAGGCCGAGTATTACCGCGAACCAGATCTGTCAGACGACGAGTTCCCGGCGCAACTACTCCCGGATACTACGCTGCCGCCCGATCTGAGCCCCGATGAAGTGCAGGAAGCCTGCCGGGCCCTGAAAGGTTCCATCTTGCGGCAGGAAGTCTATGCCCTGGACGAAACGGGGAAAGAGCTGCATCCCTACAGCGTCTCCGAGCGCGATTACACCCTCAAGCGGCTGCAACCCAGAGCCGGAAACCGCCACGCCGTCTTCTTCGCCCATCCGCGTGAAACCATCGATTATCACTATGAACGCAATCCGGCCGATCCGCGGATAAGCCATAGTTGCGTTTTGGCTACCGATGAGTTTGGCAACGTGCTCCAGTCGGTTGCCATCGGTTATGGACGGCGACAGGTGGACGAAACGCTTTCGCTGGAAGACCAAAACAGACAGCGCCAGATTCTGATGACCTGCACTGAGAATGACTTCACCAATGCGGTTGAGGAAGACGATGCTTACCGTACTCCATCACCGGCTGAAGTGCGCACGTACGAACTGACCGGCCTTGAGCTAGCGGGAGATCAGACCCGCCTTGCCTTCACCCAGTTGCAAGAGGCGGTCGAGTCGGCGACAAAGATTTCCTACCACGCCACTCCCGACCCCGGCACCAGGGAGAAGCGTCTGCTGGAACAAGCCCGCACCCTTTACCGTCCCGACGACCTGGGGGACGCTCAGAACGATCCGCTGGCGCTGCTGCCGCTCGGCATGCTCGAGCCACTCACCCTGCCTGGCGAGACCTATACGCTTGCGTTTACACCCGAACACCTGGACCTGGTCTTTGGTGATCGGGTGAACGAGACCATGCTGAGTGATGATGGGCATTACGTCCATTTCGACGGAGATGACAACTGGTGGATTCCGTCGGGGCGGGTGTTTATGTCGCCAAACGAAGAGGACGGCGCGGCCCAGGAACTGGCCTTTGCCCAGCAGCATTTCTTGATGCCACTGCGCTTCCGTGATCCGTTCGGCCAGACAGCGACGGTCGAATATGACGATTACGATCTTCTGCCGTTAGAGACGCGCGATCCACTTGGCAACCGGGTGACGGCCGGCGAACGACCCGACGATGGTAGTGTGATCCCCAGGATTGACTACCGGGTGCTGCAGCCGGAATTGATGACCGATCCCAACGGCAACCGCTCGGCCGTGGCCTTCGATATCCTTGGCCTGGTCGCCGGCGCGGCCGTTGCCGGCAAGCCCGGTGAAAACGCGGGCGAGCCACTCGCCGATTTCCAGGCGGATTTTGAGCCTGACCTGAGCCAGAGCGAAATCGACGCCTTCTTCGCCGATCCGCGCGGACCTGTAGCCCTGTCATTGCTGAGCAATGCCACCGCGCGCATCATCTATGACGAAACCCGTTTTCTGCGGCTGGAGCAGCCCCCGTTTGCCGCGACCATCGCACGGGAGACCCACGTCAGTGATCTGAACGCTGGTGAGGAGACCGCCATCCAGGTCAGCCTGGCCTACTCGGACGGCTTCGGTCGCGAGATCCAGAAGAAGATCCAGGCCGAACCAGGACCGATTGAAGAAGGCGGCGAGATTGTCAGCCCGCGCTGGACCACGAGCGGCTGGACCATCTTCAACAACAAGGGCGATCCGGTTAAACAGTACGAGCCATTTTTCAGCGCCGACCACGCATTTGAGTTTGGCGTGACCGTGGGTGTCAGCCCGACGCTCTTTTACGACCCAGTCGAGCGCGTCGTCGCCACCCTGCATCCCAATCACACCTGGGAGAAGGTCGTCTTCGACCCGTGGCGGCAAACAAGTTACGACGTCAACGACACGGTGTTGCTGAACCCTGCGGACGACCCGGATGTGGGCGATTTCTTCCGCCGCTTGCCCGATGCCGACTACCTGCCCACCTGGCACGCGTTGCGCACCGACCCGGCTCACGCGTCTGCAGCAATCGAAAGATGGCCCGACGCGCAGCGGCGGGGAGACGAAGCCGGCGCCGCCGCCAAGGCCTCTGCCCACGCCGACACCCCGGCCGTCGTTCACTTCGACTCGCTGGGGCGTCCCTTCTTGAGCATTGCCGACAATGGACCCGACGGGCAGTACCAGACCCGCACCGAGCAGGATATCGAGGGCAACCCGCTGCGCATCATCGACGACCGGGGCAATGTGGTGATGGCCTATCAGGTGGAGGTCAGCGGCAACCCGCCAGTGCCGGGTTACGACGTGGCCGGCCGCCACCTTTACGAAAACAGCATGGACGCGGGCGAACGGCGGGTGTTGGCCGATATTGGCGGCAAACCGATCCGCAGTTGGGACGGCCAGGGACATGTCCTGCGCTCCAGGTACGACGAACTACAGCGTCAAACTCATCTCTTTGTGCAAAGAGAGGATGGGCCTGAATTTCTTGCCGAAATGACTGTATACGGCGAAGGCCATCCCCATGCCGAAAGCCTGAACCTTCGGGGCCAGGTTTATCAGCTCTATGATGGGGCTGGGGTGGCGACCAACCACCGCTTTGACTTCAAGGGCAACCTGTTGGAGAGCAGCCGCCAATTGGCGCGCGAATACCGAACGACGGTGGACTGGTCGGTGTTGGCCAATCTGGCGGAAATTGGCGAGATTAAAGCCGCCGCTGCACCGCTGCTGGAAAACAGAATCTTTACCACCGAGACCGAGTATGATGCGCTCAGCCGCCCGGTGGCGATCACCACGCCCGACAATAGCGTGACCCTGCCGCTCTACAACGAGGCCAATTTGCTGGAGCAGATGGCGGTTCGGCTGCGGGACGCAGACCAGGCCACGCTCTTTGTGGCCGATATCGACTACAACGCCAAAGGCCAGCGCGAACGCATCGAGTACGGCAATGGCGCGATCACCGATTATTCCTACGATTCGGAGACCTTCCGGCTCATGCGCCTCCGGACGACCCGCCGCCAGGCATTCCCGCCCGCCGAGCGACTCCTACAGGACCTGTTGTACACCTACGATCCGATCGGCAACATCAACTCGATTCGGGACCACGCGCAGCAGACGGTGCTCTTCGGGAATGTGCAGGTGGAACCCCACAACGACTACACGTACGATGCGCTCTATCGTCTGATTCAGGCCGAAGGCCGCGAACACGCCGCTCAGAACAATGTCCAACGGGACGCGACCGAGTTCGAGCCGATCATCGGCATTCCCTTTCCCAATAGCCCAGAGGCGCTGCAGCGGTATATGGAAGAATACGCGTACGATGAGGTGGGCAACATCCTGAGCATGAGGCACTTCGGCGGTGCCGTCGAACGTTGGACCCGCCGCTATCGATATGCCGAAGACAGCAACCGCCTGCTGGCCACCAGTCTGCCTGGCGATGGCGCCAATCAGTTTTCAGCCCTTTACACCTACGACGCCCACGGCAACATGACCACGATGCCCCACCTGCCACTCATGCAGTGGAACTTCAAGGATCAGCTACAGGCTACCAGCCGCCAGGTAGTCAACGGGGGTACGCCGGAGACGACCTATTATGTGTACGACGCTGCGGGCGAGCGGGTGCGTAAAGTGACCGAGCGGTTTCAACCCGATCCGAATCAGGAGCCGCCGCGCAGGGACGAGCGCATCTACATAGGTAGTTTTGAGGTTTACCGGGAGTACAGCGGTGACGGCACCACCGTGACGCTAGAGCGGGAAACGCTGCACGTCATGGACGACCAGCAACGCATCGCCCAAATCGACTCGCGCACCCAGGGCAGTGACGATGCACCGGACCAGAGTCGACGTTTTCAGCTGAGCAACCACCTCGGCTCGGCCATGTTGGAAATCGATGAGCAGGCGAATGTGATTTCTTATGAGGAATATCATCCTTATGGCACTTCGGCCTATCGGGCTGGTCGTACGGCCGCGGAGGTCAGTCTGAAACGGTATCGATATACGGGGGAGGAGAGGGATGAGGAGACGGGGTTGTATTACCACGGGGCCCGGTATTACGCGTGTTGGTTGGGAAGGTGGACGGCGGTTGATCCAGCCCGTTTTGTGGACGGAACAAATATCTATGCGCTAGTTAAAGGCAATCCGATTAAACTCCTCGACCCGGACGGGAGAGCCTCTAAGGATCCTCATATCGAGTCAGGGATCGCCGAAACTGAAGGATACGATCCAGAAACCCGAGAGATCAAGAGAGAGGTACGAGTCAAGGCCGAAGACCCATTCGAACGACAAGAGAGGATCCTTGGTCTTCGGCCGGGCAGTCAACGCGAGGGGCACGAGTTCAATCGCAGAGAGTTGCAACGAGCCCATGACGAGGCGGTTGCCGAGCGGAAAGAGCGCGTCCGAGAGCTTATAGAGACACAAGAGAAGGAAGAAACCTCAGCAGCAGCCCGTCGTATTGCTGGGCCTGGACCGGCCCTCGAGATCGTGAGTGGCATCGTCCTTGGCGCCACCGCACTAGCTCTCCTCCTTCCTGTGGCCGCTGCGTCTGCCGAATATCTGTTAATCACAAGTCCGAGTGCTTTCATCACCGCGAAAGAAGTTGCATTCGAGCTTGCACAGGGAGAGGGGGGAGGGCTGCCTGCTACCGGTAGCAGACGGGTTGCCAAAGAGGTACTGGAGGAAGGTGGCAAGAAGGCTACTGAGATTGGGCAGGAGGCCGCGAAAGTGGCAGGAAAACGTATTGAGGACTTCCTGTACGAGGCCAAGCGAAGAGTCGAGGCCGCGAAACAAGGGTTTCGTTTCTCGAATGAAATTGTAGCGATGGCCCTTACAACCAAAGTTCGCAGTGCACTCGAAAAACTCTCAGGGACAAGTGGTATCTCGCGGGGAGAACTCAGTAAGCGGTTTCATAGGATCAAGTCTCATGGAGCTACCCCGGAACCGACAGACACTAACTACATCGACGATGTCACAGGCGATGTATTTGATGGCACCATGGCCTACATTGGCAATGTGTTTAATGATTTTTAGGAGTATGTATGGCGACTCACTTCCCCTTCGTGACACTGGGTATTTATGGCACGGAACTGAAACCGGAGATTGTCACGTCTAAGCTAGCTATGACACCATCTAGTTGTCATCAAAAGGGAGACACATCTGTTTCTCAAACGGGAAAAAAGTGGATAGCAAAAACAGGAGCGTGGTTACTCTACAGCAGTGATCTTTGTGATTCACCAAAACTTGAAGACCATCTAAAAATCATAACAAATGTCATCCCCAAGACAGATCTAACCAAAATTGCTGGGGCTGAGGAGGCCAAGATAGTGATTTGCGTTAGCCTGTCGCAGCAACCTGAGATTGTGCGACTAAGTGCATCCATGCTTAAACAGCTTATCCCATACAACGCTGTACTGACTATTGAAGCTTATGAAGAAGATTGACTGTGAACAGCCCGTAGGTTGGGGTGACGAAGGAACCTCAACACCTACGGTGCCCGGTTGCACCCGGATGCTTTCCGGGTTGGCGGCGATGGTCTTGGGTTTTGCATGTTGGGGTTCGCAGGCTCACCCCAACCTAAGGGTTACAGGTTGCGGTTTATTCAAAGGTTTTGTGCGATGTGATGATGGAAAACGAACAATGCGGGATCGGCGGGCGGATGTCATGGGTGGGACCTATTTCTTCACCGTCAATCTGGCCGAACGGAAACGAAGGTTACTGGTGGATCACATCAATCCGAAAGGTGAACGGCGTAGCTGAAAGCCGGCGGGCGAAAGGTGAGCGGGGCATCTGGCAACGGCGTTATTGGGAACATGTTATCCGCGACGAAAGGGATTACGTACTGCACGTGGATTATATCCACTACACTCCGGTCAAGCATGGTTATGTCAAACGCGTGGCAGGTTGGCGTTATTCCTCGATCCACTGCTACGTCCGACCGACTTGCTGCCGGTCGATTGGAGTGGAGATGGGGAACAGGATGATGAGAGAGGGTTTAGAGAATGATTATTTGGCTGGTGGATCCGCAGTGGGCATTAAGCAAGTAGCGCGCATAAAATTTGAAAATCATGGATGATGCCGAACGGAATCTTCCCGAATTACGCGTTGCCTCGCAGTTGGCCGCATTCGGGGCCCAACCGTCATTCACCAGGTACACCTTGGAAGCTGAGGAACCCCAATGAACAGGCATTGGCATGAATGGGAATGTTTAGGCGAACGAGCCAGATGGTCTCACCTGCACCACATCGCCGTGGGCAGGAATCTGGAGGCAGACTGGAGGTATTCGCTGTGAGTACCGATGGCTCGCTGTGGCAGATCTGGCAAACTGCAACAAACAACGGCTGGAGCCACTGGGAGAGCCGGGGCAAACCCACTGTTGAGGGAATTGAGTTGACCCAGCCCCGCAGTCGGCAAATCTCTTGCGGTGGGGCCCAACCAGCCGCCAAGCCCCGGAGGAGGAGGCTGGGCGCGCCACAATCTGGACCGGCCTTCCGAGCACATCGCCGTCCGCTCCTCGATACTAACGCCAGATCGGCACGGCAACCTCAACGTGTTCGTGCAAGGGATGGACGGCAACCTGTGGCATCGACGGCAGACGGCGCCCAATGGCAACTGGAGTGAGTGGTACCGGTTAGGCTCGCCCTCAGACACAGAAGAAGGGTTCCTCTCCCCCACTGTCGGGCAGAACCAGGATGGCCCGCTTGAGGTCTTCATCGTGCACCGTGGCGAACTCTGGCATACCTGGCAGACAGAATGAGATTCGACACTACCTCACGCACAGGCGAGATTGTCTAGGCGAAGAGCACCAGCAGGAGGAACACTATGAAACTCCGCGGTCGTAACCTCGAACCCAACATGCGCGGGGAGGATGTCGCGCTGTTGCAGGATGCACTCCGCCAGCTTAGTTTTGATATTTCCGACGCCAAAAGTTTTTTTGGCACCAATACGCTGGCAGCAGTTCGAAAGTTCCAACAAGAACAAGGTCTCGAGCTAGTTGATGGGATCGTAAACAGTAAGACGGCTGAGCGCATTACAAGAATGCTTGCGGTGCGAGAAGGGCCTCAGCCCAACGTTGTTGGCGGACGTGTTTTGAACGCATCGGGAAAAGGGATATCTGGCCGCCTTGTGCGTGCCTTTTCCGTGCAGCTGGAGACCGAACAAACGCTGGGTACTGACACGACTGATGAGCGCGGCGCCTATGCAATCAGGTATGAGCCGGACCAAGACTCGGTGAGCCTCCAAGTCAGGGCATTCTCTTCCGCCGGCAACCAGCAACCCCTGGTCAGCTCACCATTGATTCTCAACGCCGAAGCAGAGGAAACGGTCAATCTCGCGGTAGGAGACGAAGCATTCCGGGGAGAAGCGCTCTTCGAACAGGCGGAAACTGCCCTTCTCTCAAAGACGGACCGCGAAGTCCTGCCCCGTCTCGGAGAAAAGGCCAGGATCATGCTGGCGCGCCAGGCCGGACTCCCCGAGCGACGCGTTTCTGCTGTGATCGAAGCCCATAAACTTGCCGGCCGGACAAACCTGGACGCCGAGGTGTGGTTTGCGCTGCTGGGACAAGACACAACCGCGGATGTGTCCGCTCTTCTCGCGCAGGGGAAGGCCGCACACCGTTCGCGGCTGAAGGCAGCGATCCGAGACAACATCATTCCCGCTTCGTTTGAAGAGCGACTCGATGAGATCGTCGACAAGCTGCGGGATTTGGCTGTGGAGGACATGCTGGAGGGGGGCGGCTCCTCATCTACAGGAGACGTCGCCGCCCTGCTTTCGACTTTCCGGCTTTCGGCCGCAAGAAAGCGACGGTTTCTTCGTGCCTACCTCGACAACGAAGACCCCCTCCCTGAGTTCTGGGAGCGCCTGAAAGATGACTTTGGCCAAAGGGTGGTCGAAGGGCTACAGCTTACGTTCCAGTTGGGTGCCCTGACACTGAACCACGCCCCGCTGGTGCGGGCTGTCAAAGCAGCTAGAAACGTGGCGGACGCACGAGAGTTAGCTGGGCTCGAAGTGGAGGACTGGCTCGAGCTGATGGACACGGTACCACCGCCGGAGGCGTTCGAGGGCGAGACCGCCAGGGCAGACTATGCAAAGGCCATCGTCTCGCTGGCGGCAAAAGCCTTTCCGACGGCTAGACTCCTTACCAAATGGACCCAGGACAGCGAGCTGGGAACGGCTTCGTTTCGTACCTTCTGGAACAATAATCCTGAGTTTGAATTCCGGGGATCCCCGGTGAGGCGGTACGTGACGGAGAACCCAGGCGCCCTGGACGGTATCGCCGACCAGGACGGTTTCGTCCGCGAACTCGAGGGGGTGCATCGGCTCTTCAGTCTGGTGCCTGACGCGGAGAAATTCGAGTCTGTTCGCACCCTGTCGCAAGCAGGCCTCCGTTCTGCACACGCCATCGTAAGGCATGGACGCGGCCCTTTCCTTCGCCGCGTTGCCGGAGCGATGGGTGAAGAGCAGGCGACTCGGGTCTACGCACAGGCCCGTCAGAAGGCAGCGCTTTCGCTCGCCACGCTCGTGAAATATTCACCGCTCTTCAACCAGTTGAACCCTCAGGTGCTGGGGAATCTTGCCAGTGCAGACCCTCCGGACTCGATTCCAGACTGGCCTTCACTTTTTGGGTCGCTCGACTTTTGTGAGTGTCGGCACTGTCGCTCGATTCTGAGTCCCGCCGCCTACTTCGTTGATCTCCTCCAGTTTTTGGAGCGGGCTGACGCTGGGGAGCAGAGCGCTTTAGAGGCCCTGTTAGGGCACCGACCGGATATGGCGCACGTTCGGCTCGACTGCCCGAACACCAACACCGCCATGCCGTACATAGACCTTGTCAACGAGGTTTTGGAGAACGCCATCGTCAACGGCTTGTTGAATCTGGGCAACGCAATCGGTTTGCAAACCACCGGCACGACCGAGGCGCTTCGGGCCAATCCGCAACACATCAACCTTGCGGCCTATACGGAACTGGCTGAGGCCGGCTTTCCCTGGTCTCTGCCGTTCAACCTCTGGCATGAGGAACGGGCAATCTACCTTGGTCACCTTGGGATCAGAGTCTGGGAACTCATGGACATCCTCCACCGTGAAGGTGAGGATCCTGAGCCTATCGACCGTGCAGCGGCGTATCTTGGCATGATGCGCGCCGAGCGCGAGATCATCGTGGACGCGGGCGGCAATCATAACCTCGGGAACACCAACGTCGTACTCACGCTCATGCGGCGTTCCCAAACGGGCTTCGGAGAGCTCAAGGAGCTTTTGACCTCCAGATTCATTAACCCTTCCGGTAAGGAAATCGTCTTTGCCGACGACTCATGTGCCCTCGAGGATGCAACGCTTGCACTGAATGATAACGAACGCAACCACCTCCACCGCTTTCGCCGCCTCCAAAGAATCACTCAATTATCCGTTTTTGAGCTCGACTTGATCCTCGATGTTCTTCCCTTTAATGACATTACGGATGAGTTCTTAATCCAGCTGGCTTTCCTTGGTCGGTTGAAGGAACGCTTCCGGCTCCCCGTTCCGGAACTCCTCGGTTGGTGGGCTCCTGCCATGCCGACGCGGGGCGACGGCGAACGCGATAGTCTCTACACAGAACTGTTCCTTAACCAGATCGTCAACAATCCGCTCACGAACATTGAACAAATCTTCAGACTAAACGGTGCAGGGACAGAGCTGCAGAACCTGCGCCCCTTCTTTGACGGGGAGGGACATCTGGACGCGGATATCAGCCCGCTGGTTGTCGGGGCTCTCGGCATTACAGAAGAAGAGCTGCGCCTGCTTATCGGCGAAACCCTGCCGTCTACTGAGATGAACCTGCGCAACCTGTCTCACCTGTACCGCATGGCATCTCTGAGCCGGGCTTTGAATCTCGCTGTACGCGACGTCTTGATGCTCGTCCGCCTGACAGGGAGAACGGGAGTCACAGGCTTTGACCTCACGGACAACTCTCTGTTAGTGGCTTCTCCGGAGGACACCTGGGCGTGGATCGTCGCTTATGACCGCCTGCGTGGCCCCGGCTTTCGCGTCGACGAACTGAGCTACCTGTTGCTTCACCGTTTTGAGCCTTCGTTTGCTCTTCCACTGTCAGATGTGGAAATTGGTGTAAGCCTTACAGAACTTCAGGGCGAATTACGCAAGCTGCGTCCCCAACCCCCGGGCGGCGAAATCCCCACAGCTCAGGAGCTCGAGAATATTACGGCCTGGCTCACGGAGAATCTTACGCTCGTCCTGAACGATGTTGAGGAAGCCTTACGCATCATCCGTGGTGTTTCAGAGCTGACGGACGCCCAGCAAGCCGGCTTTATCGAGGACAACTTTTCTCCCTTTTTGACGCCCGAGACACTGGCAAATCTGACGGAAGAGAATGACCGGCTTCTGTATGTGCACGAGCAGCTTCTTACCTTTCTCTTGAGAAATGTTGTGATCCAGCGGCTTGCCGAAATAACGGGGTTAGAGGTCAAAGTTACGCAGGCTTTACTTATAGAACTTCTGCCCAATCCGGATGCTACGGACCAGCCGGCAATCGGCGTATTTCTAGACGACAGCTTTCTTGCCGGCAGCGAACCCGAGAACCCGGCGTCGATTCCGGGTCCTTACGGGGTGCTGCACCACCTGGCTAAGCTCAAAGTAATCCTGGACCGGCTCGCGATAGTCCCCGAAGACCTGGTGTTTATCATCTCCCGCGGCGGCGATTTGGGCTGGTACGATTTGCGCTCGTTCCCGCTAGAGCCTGCCGCGGACGAAACCGTGAACATCGAAGCCTGGAGCCGTTTTTTAGATGCGCAAAGTTTAAGCCTTCGTCTGTTCTCTCGCCCGTTCTCCCTCGCCAAACTCTTAGCCTACGTTGAGAGTCAGGAAGCCACCAGGAGCGGCGTCCTTGCAACTGTAGCAGGGCAGACGGGCTGGGAGTTCGAGTCGCTCGAGTTTCTCAGCGGTGCGGGGGGCTATGACTTCTCCTTCCCCGACGATTTTTTGGATGAGCGCTGGCTGAGCCGACTGAGCGAGGCTTTTCGTTTGATCGATAAAGCGGGGGTTTCCGGGCCTCAAATCTGGCACTGGAATGTACCCGAAGCAAATGAAGGCGTGGCACGAAACATTAAGAATGCCGCAAAAGCACGCCACAGCGTCGAGCAATGGCTCACGATCGCGCCTGACCTGAGCGATCAATTGCGTATTCGCCGCCGAGATGCCCTTGTTGATTTTCTGGTGGCAAACAATTCGAGCATTGACGACTCGGATGATCTTTTCGGGCGTCTGCTGATCGATCCTGCGGTTCAACCCTGTTTCCTGACCTCGAGAATCAAGCAGGCGATCTCCTCCGTCCAACTGTTTGTCCATCGGGTTTTCCTGGGGCTTGAATCTGATGTTCGGTTCGAAGCGGAGGACGCCGACCAGTGGAGGTGGCGAAAGAACTACCGAATTTGGGAAGCAGGTCGGAAGGTCTTTCTTTATCCCGAGAACTACGCCGAGCCGGAGTTGAGAAGTGAGAAGTCGCCTTTCTTTGTGGAACTCGAGGACAACCTCTTACAGGAAGAAGTGACCGCTGACTCGGTCGAGCGCGCCTATCTGCGTTACCTGCGCAACCTGGACGAGGTAGCGCGATTGGAAATTGCGGGGCATTACATAGAAGAGGGGGCGGGGATCGTTCATATTTTCGCGCGTACACAAGGCGTTCCCCACGCCTACTACTACCGACGCTTTATCGATAACGCTTACTTTACCCCTTGGGAAAGGGTGGAGGTGAATGTCGAAGGGGATCATATCCTTCCAGTCGTCTATAACCGACGCCTGTGGCTGCTTTGGCTCACGTTTACGGAGAAGGCGGTGCAACCGCTCGAAGACACGAGCCCACCGCTCAAATACCACCAGATCAAACTCTCGTGGAGTGAGTATAAAGATGGAGGATGGAGCAGTTCCAAGACATCCGAGGCTTCTATCTCCACACGCGTGCGCTTCAACGGAGTGGACTCGCCTGGTGAAGCCGAGTTTTTTCACGGCGTTAAAGGTCGCTTTTACTTCTGGGCTGAGGTCGAGGATGGTGCATTGAGCGTTTACCCTTTCTACCACACCAAGAATGACCCCTATAACATATGGCAACCGAACCAGTTTTTTCGCATGCAAGGTTGTGACAGCGATTTCGCTCGCAGGGAGGATGTACAGACATTCAAGCCATTCGGTGGGTTAGGAGGAGCAGAGAGCGTAGTAAGAGGTGCCCACATCCGCAAGCGCATCCCATATCGCGTACCGAATGGTTATTACTCCTACGCGATGAAATTTCGTCAAGATGATGCTCTCGTACTCTGGTCGCAACTTAGTGTTACTTCAAGTGGCCAACTATCCGCCTATGAACAGGAACTCATCCTTAACAATGCTCCGGGCAGCTTCCTGATCACACCGCCCCATCAGTACACCCGGTTTTTCTCTCAAGGGCCCTTATTTTATGAAGATGCTACACGTACTTTCTTGATTCTACCTCAAGACGTCGTCAGCACCAGTGATTCTGGTAGAACGGCGATGTTCTCGAGAGGCAATAGCAGTCTTGACCTCATCCGAACCGTGCGAGCAACGACTTTACCTTCACTTCCGCGCACGGAGATTCCTGATCGGTCGTCAACCTTGCCGGGTAGCCTGGTCTCCAATACGGCAGTCTTCACATCCGGCTCGGAGAGTCTGGTCATTGACCGCAGGCCGATTTCGAGTGTGGCTGGCCTTGTGGCTGAAGTAGAGGAGGACGACGAGGAGGAGTCTGACGCATTTTTCCGGGACATGATTACACCGTCAGTGCCATCCGTGACACCGAGCGTGTTCGATATCGGTGAAATCACGACTCCCAATTCGATCAAAAAGTACCGTTTCCTCACCTTCTATCATCCCTACTCCTGCTTGTTTATCGAGCAACTCAACCGCTTCGGTGTTGACGGCCTGCTTAAGCCAAGACCTACCGGCCCTGGAAAGGAACTCTACCGGCAGCTCACACCGAATTCCGGCTTCGCTTTTTCAACCTACGGCCCCCAGCCCGGGGTCGTTCAGTTTCCCCACCCCACCGAAAAGATTGACTTTCGTTACGGGGGCGCCTACAGCGATTACAACTGGGAGGTCTTTTTTCACATTCCGCTCTTAATCGCGGACCGATTGTCGCAAAACCGGCGCTTCGAAGAAGCGCAAAGGTGGTACCACTATATCTTCGATCCCACCGAAACGGATGACGCCGGTCTCGATTCGGACGAGAGATTTCGCCGCTATTGGAAGATCAAACCCTTCTTTGAATTCAGTAAGGCATCGTCGATTCAGCAAATTATCAAGCTCATTAATGAGGGCGATGAGGAGTACGAGAATCAGGTTGCGCGCTGGGAAGCAGATCCTTTCAACCCGCACCTTATCGCGAGCCTGCGCGTGGTGTCCTATATGAAAATGGTCGTGATGAAGTATCTCGACAACCTCATTGCCTGGGCCGACAACCTCTTTCAACGCGATACGATCGAGTCCATCAACGAAGCGACTCAACTCTACGTTCTGGCAGCGCAGATCCTGGGACGCCAACCTGTCGAAGTTTCAGGTAAAGAAGCGGCCCCACGCACCTACAATTCACTACGCGACAATCTAGATGTCCTGGGGAACGCACTGGTGTCCCTCGAGGCCCAGTTTGCGGGCAAACCCATATTGCGGTTTTCTAAAGTCCTTGAGAAGACCCAGCCGGATCAAGGGGCTGCCGGCAGCAATGTCTTCCTGGCAGCAAATGCATTCGCCCTTGCACCTGGCTTGCCAAAAACCGTCGAAGCGAGCGGCATTTTTGGCGGATCGCTGACTTTCGTCAGCCCGGACGGTGAGCCGGAGCCGGACAACCCCTTGGTCCTCTACTTCTGCATACCAAACAACCAGAAACTGCTCGAGTACTTCGACACACTTGCCGACCGTCTTTTTAAGATTCGCAACTGCATGAATATTGAAGGTGTGACAAGAACGCTTGCTTTGTTCGAGCCACCCATCGATCCCGCTCTTCTTGTAAAGGCCGCTGCTGCCGGGCTTGACCTGAAGAGTGCGCTCGATGACCTCAATGCGCCTTTACCCAATTACCGATTTGTTTATATGCTCCAGAAGGCGATCGATCTGTGCAGCGAAGTGAAGACGCTCGGCAGTGCACTTCTCTCAGCCCTGGAAAAACGAGATGTCGAGCAGCTTGCATTGCTGCGTGCATCTCACACGATTCAACTAATGAAAGCCGGTCGTCACGTCAGAAGGACTCAAATCGAAGAGGCTTTAAGAACAAAAGAGGCTCTGGAAGAAGGAGAGTTTGTCATTAAGGTCAGGCAATCGCACTACAGCAAGCTTTTGAATTCCGAGGCGTCCGTTAGTACAGCTGCCGGCGATTTTTTACGAGAAGATGCGCGGCAACTGCTGGCGGAGGCGGAGTCCCTGGCACTGAACGAAAGCGAAAAGAGGAGTTTATTTAAATTCGGTTACGCGGACCATTGGCGTTCTTATGCATATCCCTGGGATAAGAAAGCTGCCAATTGGTATTTATTACCCAATACGTCGATTGGATTCCCTCTCGGCATCTCTGTTTCCTATGGTGGAAGCAATGTTGGACCTCACACCGGTACGTGGGCCACTCTGTACCGATTCAAGGCGGAACAGTCGACTTTTCTTGGGCAATCCGAGGCTACGCTGGCGGGGTATCAGCGAAGGGAAGAAGACTGGCGGTTGCAGCTCAATCTGGCAACAAATGAACTCGCGCAACTCAAGAAGCAAATAACTGCCGCAGAGATAAGGGTTGCGATTGCTGAGAAAGAACTTGCCAGTCAGGAACTCCAGATCAAGCAATCGTTGGAGGAAGAAGTCTTTCTTAAGGAGAAGTTCACTAATCGGCAGCTTTACTCCCGGATGGTATCGCAGATTTCTACGGCCTACTTTCAAAGTTACGAATTGGCGTACAATCTCGCGAGGCGGGCCCAACGTGCTTTCCGTCACGAACTCGGCGTGGAAGACGCCAATTTTATCGAGTTCGGTTACTGGGACAACCTGGTCAAAGGACTTCACGCGGGCGAAGGCCTGCTGAAAGACCTCCGGCGTATGGAGGTAGCATACCTCGACTTGAACCGCCGCGAGTTCGAGTTGACCAAGCATGTGTCGCTGGCCCTGCTCAATCCGATTGAACTGTTGCGGCTAAAGCAGGGGGGTAGTTGCGAGGTCGAACTGCCTGAAGAGCTTTTTGATCTGGACTATCCCGGCCACTACTTCCGCCGTATCAAGTCGGTCAGTATCACCATCCCGGCGGTGACCGGACCCTATACGACCCTGGCCTGTACATCGCGTCTTCTGCGCAGTTCCATCCGGCGGCAGAGTACGCTGCTCAACGGGCAATACGCGCGTGACTTGGATAATGACGATCCGCGTTTCAGCGACAGTCTGGGAGCCATTCAGTCCATAGCCACCAGTAGCGGCCGAAACGACAGCGGGCTGTTTGAGCTCAACTTCCGGGACGAGCGCTATCTGCCCTTTGAGGGGGCAGGCGTGATCAGCCGCTGGCAGCTCGAGATGCCCGGCCAATTCCGGCAGTTCGACTACGACTCCATTCCCGACATCATTCTGCACATCAACTATACGGCCAGAGAGGGCGGCGGTGCTTTGGGGGCTGCCGCAACTCAACACTTGCTTGACGGGATCAATGCAATGGTTACTGGAGCCGACGCCCCCGGACTCCATCAATCCTTCAGCGCCCGTCACGAGTTCCCGACCGAGTTTCATCGGTTCCTGCATCCGGCTGTTGAGTCAGACCAACAAACACTCACGCTAAACCTAGCCCAAAACCGCTTCCCCTACATGTTCAGGGGTCGAGACATCAACGTGGATCAGGCGCATGTCTTTGTGCGGTTGGCCGATGAATTCAACGATGCTTCAGACACTGAATTTACGTTAATACACCCTGGCGGAGAAGAGACCGTCGATCTGGGTACGGCTTTTTCGCTTGGCAATGTGCTCCAAGTATCCGTTAGCAACATAAACAGCGAACCAGGCGAGTGGACACTCACTGCCTCCAGTGTTGGCGAGGGATTGACAGATGAAGCTAATCAGCTTAATTCGAACGCTATCGAAGATATTATTGTCATCTTGCACTATACGATTGCGATGCAATAGAGAAATACAATGCCATCCGTGTCTGTAGTTGGTGCCTGGCATGCATATTGACTCATGCGTTATTCGTGTTTTGCGCCGTCCTAATCCACAGAAGTAATAGACACCCAGAGCGTAAAGAGAGGGTGTTTATGGATGAATCCGTGGGCGCTACCGGCTCAGGCGACGATGGGACAGTGTGGAGCGAAGGGCAGGCCATTGAGTTGTGGAAGCACTTTAGTGGAGTTGGCACCGCAGACAAAATACGATGGTGACCGTCGAGTCTTTGCTACTGGGGTTCTCAGCAGCAATTATCTGGTAAGTCTTTCCTTCAAAAGAGGAAAGTAGGGTCAGCCTTGCCTTTTTGCCAGGACGACTTTGAAGCTATGGATTGTCGGATTCCTCTGGGCTTCGTCTTGGAGCCAGAAGATGCTGTGGCGCAAATTTGGGTACGGTCCCTGCAACGGGTTGGTTAGCCAGACTTCAGCTGTGCCTTTGTCTGTTTTTGGAAGCGCGGTGATTACCGACCGCAATAAGGAATTCATGATTCGGGGGATCGGAATACAGACGCAACGTCCGGATCCAACACGACCGCGACTGTGTTTTTCTTCATGAGCGGTGCAAAGCGGTTGGGGGCGAGACTTGGTATAGTCGAGCCGATACTCCCGTCGCATCTCCTCTCGCTTTGGTTCTCTACGACTTGATGGTTTCTTCATATTCTTTTCTTTCTCGCCTTGTTGCCTTTCGTGCACTAAAAATTCTAACTGACTCGCCTTGTGCCGTAAAGCACACCACCAGTAAGCGCTCTTTGGCTGAATGGCCGACTATAATCTGTCGTTGTTCTTCAACCGAATGATCCTCATCGTCGAAGATGCGCGCCAAAGAGTCAACGGACCGAGTTGTTTGAACCATTCAGAGGGAGAAAATTCGAGAGGTTAGCCAGCTGCGTTGGATTGTCGGAAAGCTCGCATGCGAAGAGGCTGAGATGTTGGCGCCGATAACAATAAAGCCTGAATTGAAATTCAGATCGAATAACGTAGAGCCGAAACCACTTCTGTTTTATGATTGATAGTGTCAGCGGTCTCGATGGTTCCGCCGTGGATGTGATGTCGGTTCAATACGCGCGAATCGGCCAGGCCAGAAGCATGTTAGGTGATTATCTTCGAGCGAACTCGGTTCGGTTTGCGATGATGACCCTCATTGACTGCTAAAATCTTGTAGCTATAATTGAGGCTACATTATTTGTATGGGGGCAAAATGAAAATCGCGAGTGTCAAAGAGGTCAAAAACCGTCTATCCCATTATTTAAAAACCGCAGAGAAGGAAGATGTGGTCATCACCAAAAACGGCAAGCCGAGCGCCATCATCCATCATCTGGGCGAGGATGAAATCGAGGATTATTTATTGGAGCACGACCCGAAGTTTCGCGCCAAGATCGAGAAGCGTTGGAAAGATTATCTAACTAAAGGCGGGCGCTCGATTGAGGAGATTCTCCAATCGCTCGACAACTAAATGGCGCCGCAAAAGGAATTTCGCATCGAGCTTAGCGCCGGCTCCGAAAAAGATCTTGGCGCATTGCCCACAAACATCCAATGCGCTGTGCTTTCAGAAATAAATCTCAGATTAAGATCAGAACCCTACCGAGAAATCAAAACTCGCACCAAACGGCTAACCGGCCTAGTGCCGCCACTCTATCGGCTGCGCGTCGGCGATTATCGGGCCTATTATAGAATTCTCGAAGACCGGGTAGTTGTCCTGGCGATACTGCACAAAAAAGATACCGAGCGATGGCTGAAACGAGTAAGGTAAGCGACACAGCATGGCTCGCACTCTCAACTCGCCGCGCGCACAAGGAGGGGAGCTAGGACTGTGACTGCCACGCATCGCAAACAGCGCCTTGATGCCGCCACCCATTCCGAGAAACCAGGATCGATTAAAGAGCTGGCCGCTATAGCGAAGAGGGACTTGAAAAACGTCAACGCAGATGTCCATCTGCTAGCCCGTCTAAGTCTCCTTGATTTGGTAGAGGAGAAGGCCGGCCCGAAACGGCGCGGGCGCAAGCCTCCACGTGTATCTTATGCAGCGGTCTCGGTAGAAATCCCTCTGGCCTAAGCGACTGCGGTGATCATTTCGCGTGGCCTGCTCTCGATCGCTGCGGCAACTACGCACGTTCTACGAAATAACCGCCCTTCACCGCTTCCTTCCACGATTTGATCACCGACGGCACGATGCCTGCCGGCAAGTCTTTTTCCGCTTTCCAGAAACTATGCACGCCGGCGCCGAAGCGGGTGATGGCAATCTTGGGCGCGGGTTTCATGGCGCGAAAGCCGGGAATGATCACTTCATTGTAAACTTCCGCGCTGTGGTCGCGGCTGTCTTTGGATATTTCAAAGAGAAAAGGCGGCACCGGTTTCACGTTCGGTCCGGAAAGCTCGCGCGTGTAGCCGACGAAGCGTTGCACCAGCGCTTCGGTTTCTTCTTTATTCATTTTAAGCCGCGCGGCGCTGACCCGCGCTCCTTCAGCGAGTGCATCGGTGATCGCATGCGTGACAATATACTCGGCTTTGAATTGCGGGCGGTTCTTGGCTTTCTCCCATGCTTCGAGAATATCTTCCATGATGGTGGGAAGTCTCATCAGCGCGGTTGGCCCTTCTTGTCCGAGCGCTTCGGGTCCCTGATAGCGCGCGAGGTCGCGCCAGGTGCGGATATAAAGCTCGTTAAAAGGATCGGTCCGGCCTTTGCCCTTCTTTTCGACCTTTTCGTAGCCGCTGATCTTTCCCATGTCGCCGCCCCACTTGTCGCGCTCGCAGCAGAGATATCCGAACGGCGAATGCTCGGTCGCGCACACGCCGGCCATATTCGCGATGCGCTGCGAGAGCATGCAGATAAACGGGCCGCCGGTCGAATGGCCCTGGCCGTACACGGAAAATTCTTTTTCCGGAAAGTGGCGCCGGCACGCCTCGATCATGCCTTCCTCGAAGGCCGCCGGCCAAGCCGCCATACGATACCAGAAGTTTGTCTCCGGCTTTGCCCGCGCCAGAGTGCGCGTGCCGTAGCGATTCCGTTTCGACGGATCTTTGACGACATCGTACTGATCGGGTGCGATCAGCTCGCCTTGCTTCCAGATCGGCGTGCGCACGGTGCCGTTTGCGTGAATCGTATCGTCGGGCCAGTCGCGGTTTGGATCCGGGAAATAAAATCTGCCGGGAAAAGTGCCGGCGACAACCCTGAAGCCGAATTTGCTCGCGAGCAGTTTGGCGTGGCGCTCGATGCCTTTAAAGTCGCTCGAGCCGCCGTGAAGCAGGAAGAAGCCGGCCTTTTTGCCGTCGGCGCCGACCGGAATCTTGCTGGAGTCTTCCGGTTCATGCACGACCATGCCAAGGTCCCAGTCCATGTCAAGGACATTGATGCGGAAAATGTCTTCGGTACTCTTGATCGGAATTTCGGGTAAACCAAGAACTTCTTCTGTGTCTTTGATGCATTGGTCGTGTGAAATGAATTCAGGCGGTTGCCAGCTTTTGCTTTCGGCTTTCATCTTTCCTTTTCCTTCTCCTGGTAGTATTTGGGATTGGACACGGTGTGACGTTGACGCAGCTCCGCGTGTCATTCGTTGAACTATTGAACAATGTTTTTGATAAATTTAGATCAAGCTCTTGCCGCCGAAGCGCGCTTTCCACTGGTCGATGACTTCTTTGTTGTAGACGTTGTCCAAAACCTCGCCTTTCAAAGCGGCGATCACCGCGCGAGTTCCCCAGATCAGTCCCGGGTGCAGCCCGCTGCCGTGATTGGACGAAATCATGTGCGGTGAAATCAACACTCGATCATCCATCTTTCTCAGTGGGCTGTCGGCTGCCAGCGGTTCATTCTCGAACACGTCGCAGGCGGCGCCGGCGATTTTGTTGTTCTGCAGGGCATCGATCATGGCCTTTTCATCGACACAGTAACCGCGGGACGTATTGATGAATACCGCGGTCGGTTTCATCGTAGCGAACTGCTCCGTGCTCATCATGTGACGGGTTTCCTTGGTCAGGACAACGTGCAATGTCACCACATCCGATTGCTTTAACAGGCTCGGCAGATCGTTGACACGATCGACGCCGGCATCGGTGAACCGGGAATCTGGAATGTAGGGATCGTAGGCGATCATCCTCATACCCCAAGGCTTCATGAGTTTGGCGACCCGGGTGCCGATGCGGCCGAGACCGACGATGCCAATGACGATACCGGGATAACCGTCCGATTCCCGTTTGCCGACGAAAGTTCCTTGTAGTTCCGTGTTGCGCCAGCCGCTGGTCGTCTTTAGATACCGGTCGCGCTCGCGGACTTTCTTGAGCAACGTGAGCATGTTCGTCACCGTACCTTCGGCGACGCCGCCCCAGTTGGATTCGGTCGGCCCATGGGTGACCAGTATGCCCATCTCCGTTGCCGCGTCGACGTCGACGTCGTCCACGCCGATGGTGAATTTTGCCACGATGCGCAGATCCTTCGATGCCTTCATGATTTTTTGCGTGATCGGCGAGCTGCGGATAGACGTTCCCATCAGCGCGACGCAGCCTTCGGCCATCTTGGCCATCTCGTCTTCATTATTTCCTTGCGGCGAATCCCAGTTGGCTTTTCCAACGACCAACTCACAACCGGCATCGGCCAACATCTTGTGAGCCTCGCCCGTAGGGTCGGCGGGAGCAAAGACAAAAACTTTTGGTTTTGCCATGGTCGTCTCCTCTATTTGAACTTTGTTTTCTTCTACTAATGCTTTGGAAGGGAAGTCAAGCGACGCTCTCATTCGGCGATTGTACCCGTTCCTCGATCGTTTTTTTCGCTTCAGATATTGTTTCTGCGCTAGACAATTAAGCTGCAAACCGGATAAGAAAGACCGAAAGGCTGTCGTCGATGAGCACGCATTAGCTAAATCCATGTGGACGACATTCGAATCGAGGATGCGAATATGAAGCTGTTAATCACCGGCGGAATGGGCGTCAACGGCGCGGTGACGGCGCGTTTGATGGTGCAAGACGGCCTGCGACCTGTGCTGATGGATAATCGCTTGGATCTCACTCTAATGGGCGACATCAAGGACCAAGTCGATATCGTCGTTGGCGATATCTGCGATCCGGCGGCGTTGGAAAAAGCGGTCGATGATTACAAGGTCACCCACATCGCTCATCTTGCGGCATTGATGCCGGAGCCGGCGGAGGCGGACCCCAGGCTTGGCGTTAAAGTCGGCGTGGACGGCACGGTGAACGTCTTGGAAGTCGCGCGCGCTAAGAATATCAAGCGCGTGGTGTTTACCAGTTCGAAAGCGGCCTATGGTGAAATCCTCGGCGAATACGCACCGCCGGCGTGTAAACCGGTGCGCGAAGATTATCCCAAACGGCCAGCGGATTTGTATGGATCGATCAAAGTTTGTTGTGAAGAACTCGGCCGCTACTATCGGGAGACCTACGGCATCGAGTTTATCGCGCTGCGCTTTGTCTCGATCTATGGTCCGGGTAAAGAAGCGCGTCACGGGCCCTTGTCTTTCTATGGCCAGCTTATCGAAAGGGCCCGGCGCGGTGAGCAGTGGGCGATCCCGCAGGGCGGCGACCAGCTCAACGATGCGGTTTACGTCGGCGATGTCGGCCGTTCCGTCTATCTGGCGGTGACGGCGCCCGCGCCAGATGAATGGACTTTCAACATCGGTACGGGAAAGGCGTCGACGCCGCGTGAGTTCTTGAACGCCGCGGCGAAATTGTTTCCGGATCATCTAATCGAACTCGGCGCCGGCCCGAGCAAATTGGGCCGAAGCAAGCAGAGCTACTGCGTTTTTGACATCTCGGCGGCAAAAAGGAATATCGGTTATGAGCCTGCTTATGATGTGGAAAAGGGTGTGCGCGACTACGTCGCCACCCTCGACCGGCTGGGGCGCTAAATAAAAAACTCAGGAACAAAGGAACGGAGGACATTCATCGTGGCGGAACAAAGCAAACCTTCAGGCAACCCTGAAGTATGGTCGGCGGGAGTCGGCAAGAAGAGCAACGCGCAGTATGGCTCCGACCTCATGGTCGAAATGTTACGCGAGTTGGGGATTAAATATATCGCCTTGAACCCTGGCGCGAGCTATCGCGGCTTGCACGATTCGATGGTCAACTTCGAATCCGGCAAGGGACCCGAGATCATCATGTGCACGCACGAAGAGATCGCGGTGGCTCTGGCCAACGGCTACGCTCGCGCCACCGGCGACATCATGGCCACGGGCCTCCACAACGTCGTCGGCCTGCAGCATGCGAGCATGGCGATTTTTAACGCCTGGTGCGATCGCACGCCGATTCTAAACCTGGGCGGCGGCGGCCCGCAAAACACCACCAATCGCCGTTCCACCGACTGGGTCCATACGGCATTGGTGCAAGGTCTTGCGGTGCGCGATTATGTGAAGTACGACGACCAGCCCAACTCCGTGGACGCCGTGCCGGAGTCTTTCCTGCGTGCCTATCGCATTGCCATGACCGAGCCAAAAGGGCCGGTGTATATCTGTCTCGATACCGACGTTCAGGAAGAGAAAATCAGCAAACCGATGGTGGTGCCGCATGCCCAGTTGTTTCGCGCGCCGGCCGGACCGGCGGCAAACCCCGAATCGCTGCGGCAAGCGTCCCGGCTGCTGGCTGAAGCGCAGTGGCCGGTAATCGTCGCCGGAGAAGCCGGGCGCAATCCCAAGGCGCTGCCGGCATTGCTGGACGTTGCCGAGGAGCTGGGCGCAGCCGTGATCGATTCCGACGGCCGGTATGCATTTCCCAGCACTCATCCACTCAACCTTACTAACGCGCGCGAGGATGCGCTGCGTAATGCCGACGTCGTCCTCGCTCTTGATGTGCCGAGTCTCGGCGTCCCGCTGGGCCCATCGGTCCGCGAGCGCGGCAACTTCGCGCCGGTGATTTCGCCCGGCTGTAAGGTCATTCATATGACTTTGCTCGATCTCGAGCGGCAGAGTTGGGTGAGCGATGCCATGTGGCTTTTGCCGGTGCACGTGCCGATCGCGGCCGACACCGCGGTGGCTTTGCCGCAACTGCTCGAGCAGCTGCGCGAGCGCATGAAAGCCAATGCCGACGCGGCCCGGCAGGTTCGAGAGCGGCGCGCCAAAGTGGAAGCGATTTACAACGAAGCGCGTAAAAAGAGCCAGGGTTGGATCGAAAAAACCTGGGAAGAAAAACCGATTTCGCAAGCGCGCTTCTTTGGCGAGATCAATAAGCGGGTGCAAGGCAAAGCCTGGGCGCTGGTGTCGGCGCATGGGCGGCGCTGGCGCGAGGCCATCGAGATCACGGAGCCGGCGCACGGCATCGGCGGCGGCAGGGGAGGGGGCGTGGGCTATGGCCTGCCGTCTTCCATCGGCGCCGCGTTGGGTCATAAGGAGAGTGGACGGCTGTGTGTCAGTATTATCGGCGACGGCGACTTTCTAATGACGTCCAATGCACTATGGACTGCGGCGAAGTATCACATCCCGCTGCTGGTTGTGGTTATGAACAACCGGTCTTATTACAACGACGAAGAACATCAGGAGCGCATGGCGAAATGGCGGCAGCGGCCGGTGGAGAATAAAGGAATAGGTATCCGCATCGAGGATCCGGCCCCCGACTTGGCGGCGATCTCACGCGCCTTGGGCGTTGAGGCTTTCGGGCCGATTACCGAGCCGGATCAGCTGGGTTCGATCCTGGACAAAGCCATTGCGATTGTCGAAGAAGGGAAACCGGCGGTGGTGGACGTGATAGCGCAGCCGCGATGATATTGCCGCTCCGGTAAAATCTGCGGAACTTCTAAAAAGGGAGACTGGAATATGGATAAATCCATCGAGCAATGTTTGACCGCGCTGCTCGCGCGCGAAGGGCTGGAGCCGAAACCGGGCGACTTGGAACAGTTCACCGAAATCATCGAGCTGTACATGGAAAACCTAAAGCAACTGCACTCCGTCAATCTCGGCGCGGAAGAGTTGGGGCCGGTGTTTCGGCCGGAGTGGACGGGGAAGTGATTGGAAAAGCTCTTCATTATTTACTTATCCGAATCATTCTTAACGTTGAACTGTTGAAC
>WHTF01000003.1 GCA_009379725.1 Deltaproteobacteria bacterium | reverse complement strand
CCATGAACGACCCGATGTCCCACCGCCTCGATAAAACCTAAATGCGGATTCGCTCCCAACCACTCGATGACCTTCGCGACAGCCGCCTCATGGTTCTCGGCCGCAACTTTGCCTTGTCGCGGAGAATCCCCGGCGATTTGGAATTCATAAGAGGAGTCGCCGCCGATCCGATCGATCAGACCACCAGCAAGTTTGTGGTCTTCATTCGCACCGCCCGTGTCGATGAGCTGGAACTTGAGTGTCGCGCTGCCGCAATTAAGCACTAGAATCTTCATGCGTATCCTCTGAAAAGAACTCGTTGGGCGCTGATCACCACGCACTTGAGGCCGATGAGCTGGTGATTCATCATTCAGCCATTACAAATATAATCCTATACGCACTGTCTCAAACGAAGCAAACTTTCAATGTCGCGGGCGGAAACACTGTCATCGCATCATAGATCAGAGAGGACAGAACGCTGGCGTGGAAAATCTTTAGCTGGGTCCGAATCCTGTGGGGGCTAAGATCGCCACTACCACCGCTCTACGATGTAAAATGCCATCTTTTCCAGGTTGACGGCTATTTCTATGTTTTGTTAAAGAAAGTAGAGATTCCTCAAAAGGAGAACCGACCATGACTTTTACCCTCGATACATTTGCATCTGAGTGTCGTCAGATTCTCAAAGCCGATCCTGGTCCCGCGGGACGAATTAAAGTTCGCGATCTGGTGCAAGAAGTTCTCAAGGACGAGAAATTCCTGGCTACCTATCTCAACGACAGCACGCCAGATCGTCAGGTGATATATGAAGATCCGGAACTGGGGTTCTGCATTTGCGCACACTTGAACCGGGATGCGAGAGAAGCCAATCCTCACGATCACGGGAGCTCCTGGGCGATCTATGGGCAGGCGTTCGGCGAAACGGAGATGAGCGACTGGGATATCATCGAGCCGGCCGGCGAAGGCAAGCCGGGAAAGGTACGGCGTGCGGGAGTCTATTCTCTAAAACCGGGCATGGCGCACATCTATAATGAAGGTGACGTGCACTCACCGAAGCGAGTAGCCGCAACCGGGCTCATCCGCATCGAGGGAAAGAATACCCAGAACATGAAGCGGCTCTCCTACAAGTCAGTGTGACACAGCGGGCGAGGAATCCGAAAGCGATCGGATCAAGCCTCTCATCTCGCCTCGTTCTAAACTGTATCCGAGTGAAGGTCCTCGGGTGTCTGGGTTTCCCTTCGCGCTCGAACTCCATTTCACGCGCTATCTAGCAGTTGACTGTGGCATGTTGCTTGCTTTCTGCTTTCGCAATGAGTGTAATCGCGGCAATTTGCGACCATTGTGAAGGTCCTCTCGTAGGGCAGGCTTATCGGGTGATGAGTGAAGAAGCAGGGGTTACAATGCTTGATATGACCGTGTGCCACGCTTGTTACGTGGAGGCGCGAAGGCTCGGACTGAAAACCGAGGAACTGAATCGCCTGGATCGCCCTCGGCGTAGTTTGGATGGCGCTTAATGATAGGGTGTGACCCGTCCGCCTGGCGAGGTTTTACACCGGCGCCCCACCGGCCTATCAGAAAATTTCCGGTCACACCCCTTTTAACCGGCTTCGAATCGCCACAATCAATTGCTCCCTAGTCAAGGCGTTGGGTTCGATATTTAGTTCGCGGGCTTTGCCATTTAGCTCGTAGTCAGAAAGGCTATTGAGATTGTCCCTGGGCTTCTCGCTGTGCTCCGTGTCCTCCTCTTTACGGCCTGTGGTCCAGGACGGCGGATCGCTTGCAGGAAACGACTCCGCTAAGGTCTCATCGATTTTGGCATCGGCGTATGTTTCGCTTCTCGATGGGTCGGAGCGGGCTTCCTCTATGGCCAATTCCTCTGCCGCCCTCTGACGGGAGAACGGCTTGCTTTCTTCCGTTCCCTTGTTTGTCTCCCCCATAGCAGCAGGACCAAAAACTGCGACGAGGCGATTCCATTGTTCGTAAGGGATTTCCGCTTTAGGCACATAATAATTGACATCTTCGGCCATGACTTCACCGGTGGCGGTGAAGGGAACCGGCGCGGGACTTCGAACATCCAAATATACGGCACCCTGCTTGAGTTGGTCCCCGACGGGCACAATTGGAATCCGCGACAACTCATCTGTTGTAAAAGCCTTCAGTCTTTCCGTGAGGACTTCGATATCTGCGGCGGTTCGCGCACGCGGATCAGTGCCGACCGAAGAGCCACCGATATTTTGTCCTTTCATGCGGTCTGGGTTTAGATCACGCGCCCACTGCTTCGGGTGCTTCTGTTTTTCCTGTGGCTTAAGCGAAATTGGATTACTTTTCTTTGCTTTCCGACCTTTGGTTGGTTTTGCCATAATTCCTCCTGGTCGATGATTTAGAAAATCAATATTAAGATCCGCTTACCTGTCGATAGAGGTCCCGATTTCTAGCTCAAGTTATCGCAACGGATATGCCACCGAGTTGGATTAATTCCCTATCGCCCAGGATGTGTTTTACAGCTCCGGCCCAAGATAGTATTCTCATGAGTCATTTCTGCGACACCGAAATGGTACTGTCGAAGATCCGGGACAGCGGTTCGAGTTACGATCTACCCGGAGGGGACCTGACGGGAGATCACTTGCACTGGATTATCCAGGTTAAGTTTTCTGTCGAACTTTGCCCCAGCTTTTACCCTGCATGGGTTTGCCGGTGTCACTCCGGCACGATATTCACGAGCACGATATTCAGCACTGACGCTGGTATGATCTCGCCTGAAAACCCCAACCACGCCGATGGACTCCGATCGTTTTTATTGATAGGTAGCAGGAAACACTTCACTGCGCAGTCAAACAGGAGGAACACAAAATGATCTTATCAAAAAACGCCGATGTCAAAGCACTAGTCGTCAAGTCTATCGAAGGCAAACCGATGAATGGCGACCTGCTGGTTAAACCGCTTATCAAGGGAGATGAAATGACCCTTTTGGAGATTCACTACACTCCCGGAGTTGGCGCTCCCCTGCACGTACACGAGCATGAGTCGCTGGCCTATGTGGTCAAAGGCAAGGTTAAGATGACGGTCGGCAAAGAGGTCTATATAGTCGGACCCGGCGATGTCTGCCGGCATCCGCAGGGCGTTGCCCACGGCGTGGAAGGGATTGAAGAATCCATCGTCGTAGAAATTAAATCTCCGGCCCCTGACATCAGTAAATTCTTAGGTATGTAAGACGTTACCAGCACGGCTGCAACTGTACAGGAGACACAAAAATGCCGGGTAAAGCAAAATATCTGATGATTGCGAGCATGGACGTCGATCCCGAACACGATGCCATTTTTAACGAGGTCTACGACAAGGAACATGTGCCGAACTTGGGCAAGGTGCCGGGTGTCCTTGGCATTACACGTTATAGGCGTGACAAACTGACGATGAATATCGGCGGCGAACGCAAGACCATCGAGATTCCCGATGAACCCACCTACACGGCCATTTACGAGTTGGAGAGCCCGGAGGTTTTAACCAGCGCGGCCTGGGATAAAGCTATCGAAGACGGTCGTTGGCCCAGTCAAGTGAGACCCTACACCAAGAACCGGCGGCATGTGCTTTTAAAACTAATGGAGCCGGAAAAGTAGTCGGCGCGCCAGATATGAGAGGCGCTAAAATAGCGGTAAAGTTCCTGAACTACTCCTTCAAACGAGCGGAAAGAATTCGATTGATTTTTTCGCCAATCTCTTCAGCGTTCATTAGTTCGGCGTGTTGCTCGAAGAGCGGAAACAATTCACGCTCTTCTCTGCGAATATGACGCTCCAGAAGATCGCCTAGATCGAAAATCAGTTTACCGAGCGATGTACCCGCCTCCAGCTTCGGAATGGCTCGACGGATGCTTTCGTGATCGCGCAGCAGTTCGTCGATGAGCTGGTCGCTATCAGGCACCTGCGCGCGCAGGCGCGGAAATAAGATTTCCTCTTCAGCACGAAAATGTGAGATGAGTTCACGGGCATATAAGCCGAGAAACTCTGTCGCCCGCTCGCGCAGGCCTTTGGCGCCCATTGGTTTAATTTGCCCAAGTCCCTGCTTGCGGCATCGCAAGGCAAGCGCCAAGGCGTGGTGATGATCTTGTGAGAGAGGAATCAAGGTGGGATGTCGTTTAGGCATCAAGGGCACCTGACGAGAGTTCGACATTTAACGCCGATAGCTGTCGAGCTGTGTCGATAAGGCGGTAGGATCGCTCAGACGACTCCTTTGGATCTAAGAGTCGCAATGACACCCGCATCGTAACCCAGAGAACTTAAAATATCATCGACGTGCTCGCCCAATACCGGCGGCGGGCGGTCCATCTTCGGCGGCGTGCGGCTCATGTCGACGGCGTTGCCGACCATTTTGATTTCGCCCATTTTGGGATGAGTGACCACCTGGGGAAAGCCGTACTCGCGCACCTGCGGGTCGGCAAACACCTCGTCCAAAGTATTCAGCGGCGCCGCCGGCACGTCGTTGGCGATCAGCTGCCGCAACCATTCCTCTCGCTGGCCACCCTTGAAGATTTCTTGTAGACCTTCTGACAGGAGATCGTAATTGGCAATACGACCTTGACGATTATTGAAGCGCTCATCAGTGCTCCATTCCGGCTTGCCGACTACCTTAAAGAGCGCATTCCAAAATTTATCGGGAGAAGACATGTGCAGAATAAACGGTAGATTGTTTTGATCGACAAAGGCGAAAACGCCGGCGGTGGTTGTCCTATGTTTGCGCCGTGGCACATGTCCAGTTTCAAAATAGCGCGCAGCATTCTCCCCGATAAAGGAAATCGACGCCCTGAGCAGTGATGTTTCGACCAACTGCCCTTTTCCCGTCAGCATCCGGTTCATCAGCGCGGCAAGAACGCCGTAGCAGGCATACATCCCCGTGAGATGATCCGAAAAGGAAATACCCATTCCCTGAGGTTTGCCGGCATCGGTGAGCAGGCTCAGCAAGCCGCTTCTGGCCTGGCCGATGGTGTCATAACCGGGCATATCGCGGTACGGTCCCTTTGGGCCGAAACCGGAGATGGAACAGTAGACAAGTTTAGGGTTAACCTCGCGCAGGTCCTCATAGCCGAGCGCGCGCTTTTCCATCACACCGGGGCGAAAGTTTTGGATCAGCACATCGGATTGCGCCGCAAGCTTAAAAACGATCTCACGCGATTCGTCCTGCCGCAGGTCCAAGGTCAGACTTCTCTTGTTTCTATTCAGGCTGCAAAACGTCGCCGAGTAATTTCGTTCACCCCAGCCGCGAAAAGGGTCGCCGCGCTTCGGTTCTTCAATTTTGATGACGTCGGCACCCATATCGGCTAACAGTTGCGAAGCAAACGGCCCTGTCACATAACTCGCGATTTCAATGATTCTAATTCCGGTCAAAGCGCCATCCATATTGTATTTCCTAACGCCGACCCGCGTCAGCTAATGATTATGTTGTATCTTCCTAGCTTTGGATGGCTGGGGAAGTCAAGAGTGCAGAGCAGTAGCTGAGGAGTGGAGCGTAACGGAATGTGGAACCGAAAAGGTGAAGATGGAACCTTGACCGGGTCGACTCTCGACCCGAATTTCACCATTCATGAGTTCCAGGTATTTTTTTACAATGCTGAGGCCCAGGCCCACACCATCGAATTGGCCTGTATGCGCTTCTTTGATTTGTTCGAATTCATTGAATATCCTTCGCACATCTTCGGCGTCAATGCCGATCCCCGTATCCGCCACGCTGAATTGGACGCGCTGCTGATCACGGAGATTACGCACCTGTACCTCGATGCGTCCGTTCGGTGTGAACTTGAAGGCATTGGCGATAAGGTTTTGCAAAATTTCTTCGAGCTTGATCGGATCTGTCACCAGAGGCGGCGTCGTTTTATCGATATCCCATCGAATCTCTAAGCGGCTGTCTCGATTAATTTGTTCGACCTGGTTTCGAGCATGTTCAATGATTTCTTCCACCTCTACGGTGGCGACATCAAGCGACATTTTCCGAGCTTCAATCCGCGATAACGCGAGCACGTCGTTAATCATTTTCAAAAGCACTCGAGAATTGCGTACAATCTTGTGCAGGGCAACTTTCTGCTCCGTGTTGAGATCTCCGAAGAATCCGTCGTGGGTTAGATCAGCGTTGCCGATGATGACGTGCAGCGGAGTGCGAAGCTCATGAGACATGGCTGAAATGAACTCAGATTTCGCTCGTGTAGCATCCAGGAGTTCCTGATTGGTTTTTTTCAGCTCCGATGTTGTCTTTTTAACTTCGGCGAACAGGCGAGCGTTCGCTACAGCAACTCCGATCTCTTGGGCGATCGCTTGAATGAGCTGCCTCTCCTCCTTAGAGAAATGACGCTTGGTCCGGTTCGCTACATGCAACGTTCCGGCGATGGTCTCTTTAACCATGATTGGAAAAGCACCTGCAGCCTGGAATCCCAACGAAACCATTCTCCCTGCCCGTGTGAACTCCCGATAGCGCTCATCTGACGTCATATCCTCGAAGACAAGCGTTTGGCCGCTTTTCATCACCTGTCCACTAGTGCCAACATCGACGGCACGCCTGGCCATGCTCTCCGCCATCTCGTCGCTAAGACCCGTGTGCGCCCGCAAATGCAGTGCGCCGTCATCGGCCTCCAACTCGTAAATCCAGGCTGCGTCGAAACTGAGCGTCTCTGAGATTTTATCGACGGCTTCCTGGAGAACCGTTTCAATGTTGAGAGACTGGCTAACGGCCCCGCCAATTGTGTTCAGCACGGATAACTGTTGAGATCTGGTTTCCACTTGTCGGAACAAGCTCGCCTTTTCGACGGCGACACCGAGATGCTCGGCCATGGAAGTGAGCAATTGACTTTCATCGGCGGTCAGTTTGCGCGGCGATCGTCCATTGAAAAGTATGGCGCCAAACACACGTGATTGAGTCTTTATCGGAAAGACCGCGAAAAAGCTCAGCTTAGCGTTGCGCGTTGCGCGACTCGTGCTAAGAGCCGCATACCGCAAGTCTTTCCCAATATCCTCGAATATCATCGGCTCGCCCGACTCGGCAACGCGGCCGATGACGCCCTGGCCGCGCTTGAACGTTCGTACCCCAGTCCAGTGTTCGGGGTCAACTGCAAATGACGCATGCAATTCCATTTCTTCCGTCTGGTCCTGAAAAAGATAAATGCGCGTGGATTCAAATCCGAAAATCTCCGTGATTTTCGCAATTACCGCCTCCAGGATGGCATTCAAATCCAAGGATTCGTTCACCGCGGTTGTCACTTCGTACAGCGCCGACACCTCCTGCGTCCGCTGTTTGACTTTTTCCTCGAGCGTGGCGTAGGAGTTCCTCAACACCTCGGTCATCTTGTTGAATTCATCCGCCAGATCCTCCACTTCGTCACCGGTGCAGATTTCAGCCCGGTGCTCGAGATTTCCTTTGCGAATCGTTTTTACGTCCTCTTGCAGTTCTTGAATCGGTTTGGTGATCTTTCGGCTCACCCATACGATAATCCCGGAACCTACCAGAAGACCCACCCCCAGGAGCGCGACAGCGAATCGTTGGAGCCTTCCCAGACTGGCGAGAGCCAGTTCTACCGGCTGCTCAACTATCACCGCCCAACCTAAATCCGGAACTGGGGCATAAGTGCTTAACACCCACGTCCCTTTGATTCCCTTACCTTGTTCTCCGGGATCACTATCAGGTAAACGAGTACTGAGAAATTGCCGCACCTTTTGAAGATGATTAAGAGTAATGTACTTCAAAACGAAGGAGGGATCGGCATGTGCAATGAGCAAACCGGATTCGTTCACAAGGTAAGTATATCCCCCATGTCCAAAGTTCGCCTCGGCGATCACTTGCCACAAGAATTTAAGATCAGTTTGCGCGATGAGCACGCCCACGGCCTTGTCGGGAGTAAGCTTGAGCGGAAGTGCGACCGTCAGGTACGGCTCGGCCCGGATCGATGTACGCACCGGGCCGAGATAGACCCGACCGCGGATCGCCTCTCGAAAAGGAGCGGATGCCGCCTCATTGCTCAGGTCGGACGGAAAATAGACTTTACGCTCCGATAATTTCAAGACCTCCAAACCCTGATGATCAAGTATCGAAATTTCTCTGAAGGAAGCATCGTTCTTGAGCAACAGGTGGCTCAGTAACCGTTGTCCCTGCCCTCCCAATGGATAGAGGCTCATGGCGACTGCAGTGTCTTGCAACCGCTCAACCTTTCGGGTGATGAAAGAATGGATATGCCGGGCCGTCGCCGAAGCGATTTCGTTTTGGAGTTGGGCGGAAGCCTCTTCGATTTCTCTGCGGGTATAAAATGAGCCGGCTATGGTGTTGAGAACAAGGGCCGCCCCGAATAGGGCCAAGCCCCAAACCATTAAGCGGCGTCCGATACTGCCGCGCCGTATCCGGTTTCCTTTATGGGCTCGATCGCTCATGATGTCGAGTTACTCAACGACTTCATCAGCCCTCAGTAGAATCTCTTTGGGAATTTGCAGTCCGATGGACCGGGCGGTCTTTAGATTCAGCACTAACTTCAGCTTATAAGGTAGCTCGATCGGGAGTTCTGAAGGTTTGATTCCCTTGAAAATTTTATCCGCAAGGGCGGCGCCCTGCCTTCCCAGCGCTGGATAGTCGGCGGCGTAGGTAGCTAGACATCCGCGTTTCACATTGACCAACAACGAAGTAATGAAAGGCAACTTTTCTTTAACGGATTGGGCGACCAGTTGATCGATTCCCTCGGTGACGAGACTGTCAGGCGGCGAATAGATCGCATCGAAATTCTTGCGCGTAACGGCGAGAGCGGCTTTGGCAATCTCGCCGACGCTGCGGACGTGAATTTCCGAGGTGCCGACGCCGAATTTGGGAGCCGTCTCCTCGGCATCGTGGACGATGGCTTTGTAATTGACCCCATTGGGATCCAATGGCATTGCGATCCTTTTTGTTCCGGGGGCCAGCTCCTTTAATAACTCGAAGCGTTTGCCGGTAAGCTCAAGCGACGCTGAACTGATTCCGGCCAGGTTGCTTCCCGAACTCGAAAAGCTTTTAACCAATTTTTGCGGATTTCCCGAGCTAAGAAAGACTACCGGAATGCGCGTCCCTTCCGTCGCCTTGGCCGCCGCAACAGTCGCGGTGGTCGATGACGTAACAATCAAATCAACTTTGTCTTGGACCAGTTTATGCGCAATGCTCCTGAGCAGTTCATCGTTGCCCCTCGAGTTGTAGTATTGGTATCGGACGTTTTGCCGCTCACGATATCCCAATTCGGTCATGCGCTGTCTAAATCCCTCGAAAGCATTGATGAACGGATCCCCTGTGTTGAGTGAACCGATGGAATAAATCTTTTGCGCGTTGACTGCGAAGACTGGCCACAACACCGAGATGATCGTCAGCACAAGCAGGAAAGAGCGCCTGAGCATAGCGGCACGATACGCGCGACGTTGGCCTTGCAAACACCTGATTGACGGCCATTTGGACAAATCCATGAACGCTCGTATGTCCATAGTCGGTTTACCTTTCCTCCGCGACGCGAGATTGCAAAGTTTGCCTGACATTCTGTCGAGTAATCATTGACAAGACCTCATGCTTGCTAAAGCGCCAGCCACCGCCAAACTTACGACCCGGAATGGAGCCCTGCTTGACCAGTTTATAGACAGTCCTGGGGTGAATTTGTAAAAGGTCGGCAACTTGTGAAGCGGTTAAAATTTCATCCACCAAAACCTCCAATGATCATGAGAAGTACTACAGTTTCCGATCAACGCAGGATTTGCGCCAAAGGGCGATGTAAAACCGCAAGGCAGATTTAGGAAGTTGTTATGATTTGAAGACGAATATTCGGAAGAACTGGCGCGGTAAAAGCCACAAGGTCGAGAAAAACAGACTAAAGCGAACTAAATTCGTCACATTTACGCTTGAATGTCCCATTGTGACCGGCGCATGTCATTGAAACGCATGCGCCAGCTACGAAAAGCCCTCAAGTTCTCCAATAGAGCCGCCATAGGTGATCGACAGAATTCTCGTTTCCGCGGCGATGAGGCAAAACCGCTGTGACAATGGGCAGCGCATGGTTAGAACCCAACTTCAGGCGCCCAAATAGGCTTCGACGACTTTTGAATTGTTCAACATATCCGCCGCGGGAGCGGACAGGACGAGTTTCCCGTTTTCCATAACGTAAGCGTGGTGGGCAATTTTAAGGGCTTGGCGGGCATTTTGCTCGACTAAAAAGATCGTCAAACCGCCAGCGTTCAGCTCGCGCAGAATCTTGAAGATCTCGCGCACCAAGAGCGGCGCTAACCCCATAGAAGGCTCATCCAGTACAAGCAACCGCGGTTGGGCCATGAGCGCACGGGCTATGGCGAGCATCTGCTGCTCGCCACCCGAGAGATTGCCTGCCGCGCCATCGAGTCTCTCGTTCAGGCGCGGGAACCACTCGAGAACATTTTTGAAATCGGCGGCGATATTGTCATGGCGGCGATAGCCACCCAAAAGCAAATTTTCCCTCACCGTGAGAGTGGTGAGGATTTCACGGCCCTCGGGGACCTGCACGACTCCATGTGAGACGATCTGATGCGGCGCGAGCTCTCGCAATTCGACGCCGTCAAAATCGATGGAACCCTCACTGGCTCTTACTAATCCTGACAGCGTCAACAACGTGGTCGATTTGCCGGCCCCGTTAGCCCCTAATAATGCTGTTATACGACCTTGCGCAAGCGAGAGGTCTATGCCCTTTACGGCTTCAATCGCGCCGTAGTGAACGTGGAGACCGGTCACTTGTAGAAGCGTGTTCATGACGGCATGAAGACCGTCGCAATCTCGGGCTCATCCTCACGTCCCAGATAGGCCGCAACGACTTCGGGGTTGGCGCGAACCTCGTCGGGAGTACCCTGAGCAATCAAACGACCGAAATTCAAGACGACAATCTGCTTGCACAAATTCATGATGAAGCGCATGTCGTGCTCAATGATCAAGAGACTAAGGCGGCTCTCATGGAGCTTGAGAATTTCGTCCATCAATTGCTGTTTTTCTACGGTATTCATGCCAGCCGCCGGTTCATCCAACAGAAGCAACTTAGGGCCTGTAGCGAGTGCCCGTGCGATCTCCATACGGCGCTGCGCGCCGTATGACAGCTTACCGGCCAAGAGATCGGCTTGGTCGGCAAGGCCCACTTTGAACAACAATTCGCGCGCGATCTCTTGCTCGCGCCGCTGCGCGCGTCGAAGATGCGGCGACGGCAGAAGCACGCTTGCAGCGCTATAGTTACTTTGATACCCCATTGCCACCAGGACGTTTTCCATCACGGACATCTCTCTAAAGATACGAACATTTTGAAAAGTCCGCGCCACACCGAAGCGGGTGATCTGATAGGAGGCCATACCATTTAGCCGCTGTCCCAAGAAATCAATCGTGCCTTCGCTTGGAATCAGCAATCCGGTAATAAGATTGAAGACGGTCGTCTTTCCAGCGCCATTAGGGCCAATCAAACCAACGATTCCCCGCTCAGGTACCGTGAGGCTGACTTCTTGAAGCACCTGCAAGCCGCCAAAGTGTTTAGAAATCGATGATAATCTTAGCATCATTAGTTTACCGCTGGTTTTCCTGAATGCCGTCGCCGTATAAACCGCGTGAGATCCCAAATACCTTGGGGCGAATAAATTATAATGACAATTAAGACGACCCCGTTGATCAGCGGACGATAATGACCGAAGCCACGTAAAAGCTCCGGCAAAAGTGTAATGACTACACCACCAAGCACTGCACCCCACGGGCTGCCGGTACCGCCCAGCACGCCCATGGCGAGAATCTCAACGGCACGTTCAAAGCCATATTCATTAGGACTGATAAAAAATGTAAAATGGGCGTTGAGCGCGCCCGCCAATCCTGCCAGTGCAGCCCCCAGAACAAAAGCAAAAAGCTTATAAGCGCGGACATTTAATCCCATGAGCTCGGTGGCAATCTCGTCTTGACGAATCGCCGCCATAGCACGACCGATGCGCGAACCCGCGAATCGCAGCAAAACATAGAGCGCGCCGATTAGCGCAAACGCGACGTCGAACCCGGTCGTCAGTTGCGCAATGCCATTCAGTCCGAGGGCACCGCCGGTTAAATCTTCCGCATTGAGTATGAGGATGCGCACGACTTCGCCAAACGCCAAAGTTGCCATGGCCAGATACACTCCGGACAGTCTTAGCGTTGGCCGCCCAATTAACATGGCAACCAACGCGGGGAGTAGCGCACCAAGGATCAAGGCCAAGAGAAATGGAGTTCCGGTTTGCAGAGTGAGGAGAGCGGCCGTATACGCGCCGATGGCCATAAAAGCCGCATTGGCCACCGTGAGTAAGCCGCAGGCAAGGGTCAAGTAGATGGACAATGCCAACAAAACATTAGTGCCAACGGAGAGCAGCAAAGTGCTATAAGTTGCCCAGAAATTATCGAGCCATTCCATGCCGCGTTCTTTCAACTGCGATCTGATAGAATGTTGAAGCCTCGCTATGCGCGTCGCTGCGTGGCCTTGCCGAACAGGCCGTCGGGCCGAAGCAGCAGGATGGCAAATAACAGACCGAACGCGACCGCATCGCGCATGGTCGAACCTATGTAGGCAACCGAGAAAACCTCGGCGAAACCAAGAAAAAATCCGCCGAGCAAAGCGCCGCGTATATCGCCCATGCCGCCAAGGATCACCACCGCGATTCCTTTATGCAGCATCGGCTGTCCCATCAGAGGAAACACGGCGTTGGTATATAACGCAATCAGCACGCCAGCGACGCCGCCGAGCAGCGATGCGAGGACTGAAGTGAAGCGAAACAGTCCCTCGACATCGATGCCCAAAAGCGCAGCCGCCTTCGGCGATTCAGCCAAACCGCGCAGTGCGCGGCCGATGCGGGTTTGCTTCAGACACCACATCAATATGCCCATCAGCACGAAAGCCAACAAAACAATTTGCAGTTCAAGCCACGTAATCCGGATACCACCCAGGCTCAAGGTTTCAGTCGGCAACGCCTCGACTGGAAAACGCAGATTCTGCGCTCCAAAAAAACCTTCCACGGAGCTACTTAAGCAAATGGCCAAACCAATCGTCGCGATCATGGGCGCCAAATGCGGCGCATCGCGAGCGCGCAACGGCGCAAAAATCAGCTTGTCAAGGAGCCAGCCCGCAGCGCCTGTAGTCACGATAGCCGCGAGGATGGCGGCCATTAAAGGCAGCCGCAATAATATAACTGCGTGCAAAGCGGAATAGGCGCCGAGCATGAATACTGCGCCGTGCGCTAGGTTCACTATCCCCAGTACGCCAAAGATCAAAGTAAAACCAAGCGCAAAAAGCGCGTAGACACCGCCCAATGAAATAGCGTTGATGAACTGCTGGGCGAGCATCGCTAGTTCTTAATGACGTACCGGTTGGCCTGGGTCACCATGACAATGGCGGTTTGTACCGCATCGTAGCCGGCCGGCTTGCCATTGCGTCCCACGATCCGGCGAAACTTGAAGGGGCCGGTTGCGCCGTTCCACTGCGTAGCGGGCAGAGCGTCCCGCAACGCTTTACGATCCGTCTCAAGCTTGCCCGTCAGTTTGATTGTTTTAAGCGCTTGCGCCGCGATATACATTGCATCGTAAGCCTGTGCCGCGAACTGATCCGGCATCGTCCCGTGGGCTTTTAGATAAGCGGCGATAAATCGTTTATTTTCCGGCGCCGGACTTTCTACGGACCAAGGGCTGCCAACCCACAGGTTATCGGAGTTGCCTTTGGCCAGCTCAAAGACTCTCGGAGAGTTCATGCCATTGCCACCGATAAAAGGTAAGGTGATCCCCAACTGTCGCGCCTGCACCATAATTGGCGCGCCTTCCGCAACCAAAGCTGACAGTACGACCGCGTCAGGATTACTGGCTCTGATGTTTGTCAGCTGTGGCTTGAAACTCACATCGCCTTTGGCAAAAGTCTCGGTGGTCGCGACGGGGATCTTCAAATCTCGCAGCGCTTTCTTAAAGTTGTCGTAGCCACTTTTGGTAAAGATATCGTCGTTGCCGTAGATCACCGCGACCTTTTTTAAGCCGGTATTCTGTGCAGCAATTTTGAGTGTTATCGGCAATATATCCCGCTCGGTGACTGAATTCCGGAAAACGTAGTCGCCAATCGAGGTGATCCCATCGGCAGTATTTGAGGTACCAAAGACGACGACTTTAGCAGTTTGGGCAACCGGATCGGAAGCTTGCGCTGAGTTCGACAGCGTCGGCCCGAACAACATCATGACCTTGTTCTGAAAAATAAGCTTCTTAAAGACGTTGATGCCCTCTTCTTTTTTGCCCTGCTCATCCTCGATGATCAGTTCTAGGCGATTTCCATTGACGCCGCCCCGAACGTTAATCTCTGCGGCGGCAAGTTCAAGCCCCTGTCGGATCGGCAGGCCGTATTGCGCCGCATTCCCTGTCAATGCCGCAGCAATACCGATTTTAATGTCGGCCGCAACTGCATTACCGTAGAGAAAACTTATCCCCAGTATCGCCGAAAGTATGTTTAGTTTTAGATTCACAGGTGCCCTGCTAGATTTCACGAGAACGCACGAGGATATAGGATCGAGCCTAATTCAAATTGGAAACGGGATAGTCCATCAAGTAGCTGCGATCAGCGCACTTTCGGTCCCTCACTTGATTCGCCGCACTCGAGTATTGGCCGATTATTTTTTACCCGCCTCGACATGCCAGAGGTAGAGTGTGTGATCCCAACTCGAACCGTCCTTTATATTTTCTTTTTTGAGCGGCTTCCAATCTCCCATGTCGAAATCGTGTGATACAACACGAGAACCAGGTTTCATTTGCTTCCAGATATTGGGTCGGATCATGAGATTGACCTCAGGCAATAGATACATCGTCAGAACGGAGGCCGGTGATAAATCAACCGTTCTAATGTCTTGCTGGCGGATCTCCACTAAATGTGCCACGCCGGCTTTTTTAATATTCTCGGCGGACTCTTTAATGCGTTCAGGATCGATCTCAAAGCCAATGGCCTTGACGCCATACTTCTTGGCCGCCGTTACAACGATTCTCCCGTCACCCGAACCAAGATCGTATACCACGTCGCCTTTCTTTACCTGAGCCAATTCGAGCATCCGATCGACAACCTCTTGGGGCGTTGGCACGTAGGGGACAATCTTCGCTTCCTGGGCTGGCGCTAAAGTGAGATTTAAAGCAAGCGCCGAGACGGACATAACCGCAAGAATCAACAAAGGAGTGCGCCAAAATCTGTTCATCGATGCCTCTACTTATGGCTGATTTGAGTAGTCCGAATCTAACCGAACTGTTTCTTCTGTCAACCGATGACGCAAAGCTCTCAGCGGTTCGTCTGCCAAAACCTGCCGAGCCAACTGTCATTTTCCTTTCCGGCGACCTGTTCCATTTCGCCGGCGTCGAGCCAAATGCCATAACAGCCCGTGCACTGATCAATCTCGATTTTCTGAAAGCTGCGTGCTTCGAGAGGTTGGCCGCACTTCGGACACTTCATTTGGCCCGCCACCTGCTCAGCAGCCTTCGCCTCTCCCTCTTGCTTGGCTTTAAGTTTTTCGAGGAGTTCGCGTTCCTTCTTAACAAAATACTCGTCTTCTTGCGCCTTCTTACGTTCGTCCCATTTGTTAGCCATCTTCACCTCCTAATGAGTTCGACGATTCGATAACCGCTAATCGACTGGACAGTATTGGTAACCTGCGGCTGATTAAGTTCGGGACATTAAAGCAGCGGAACAGGCATTGAGCGCCAGCGTCAATCCGGCAGGCGAGACCTACCCGGGAAAGTTGCTCATGTAGGGAAGCTTGGTTGCTGTCTTCTTTACTTGTTCCAAATTAGCCCTGAGCAACGCCGTCGAATCCCAAGACCCGCTGGTCAAGGCGCTTCGATAAGTCTCGGGTAGGTCGATGGCAATCTTTTGCTCGCCGAAAGAAATCGTTTTGGCTTCGATATCGAGATTAAAGCTTGTCTTCGGGTCTTTCTCCACGGTTTGCATCAACTGCTCGATGTCGCCGGCGCTCACCGTCACTGCCGGTACTCCCATGATCGTGCAATTGCCGGCAAAAATAGCCGCAAAGGATTCGCCGACAATCGCATTGAGGCCGTACCGATACAGCGCCTGCGGCGCGTGCTCGCGAGACGAACCGCAACCAAAGTTCTTGTTGACGAAAAGCAGCGACGCGCCTTTATACTTGGGATCGTTGAGCGGATGGGGCTTCAAATTGCCGGCGCCGTCGAAACGTTCGTCGAAGAATGGGTACTCACCCATGCGCGCAAAGGTAACTTCTTTCAAATAGCGCGCCGGAATGATTCGATCGGTATCGATATCGTTGCCCCGGATCGTGACAGCAGTCCCGGTGACGTTGGTGATTTTTACGATTTCGCTCATAGCTTCCTCTTATTGATACTCCCGGACATCGACGACTTTACCGTTCAATGCAGCCGCCGCAACCATCGCGGGACTCATCAGCAGAGTTCTTCCCTGGGGGCTCCCCTGGCGGCCGATGAAGTTACGATTGGATGAAGACGCCGAGACTTCGTTGCCGTTAAGCTTGTCCGGATTCATCGCCAGACACATCGAACAGCCCGCTTCACGCCATTCGAATCCCGCTTCTTTAAACACCTCGTGCAACCCTTCCCGTTCGGCAAGTTTTTTTACTTCGGCAGAGCCGGGCACGACCAGCGCACGAATTCCCGACTGAACTTTTCGTCCTTTAGCGACCTTGGCGGCGGCGCGCAGGTCAGCGAGACGACCATTGGTGCAAGAGCCGATAAACGCGACGTTAATCGGTGTCCCAAGAATCGGAGCACCGGGCTGCCAGCCCATATGCTCATACGCCTTCGTTGCTCCAGCCGGGTCGGAGTATTCAGCCGGTTTCGGAAGCATTTCCGTGATACCCACCGCTTGTCCCGGATTGATTCCCCAGGTAACCGTCGGTTCAATATCTTTCCCTATGAGCTTGACCACATCATCGTATTTGGCGTCGGCGTCGGATGCGACAGATTTCCAGTAGCTAATCGCACGGTCGAAAGCAGCTCCGGTCGGCACGTGCGGTCTGCCCTTCAGGTATTCAAAAGTCGTCCCGTCCGGATTCACATAACCCACCAATGCACCGCCTTCGATGCTCATGTTGCATACGGTCATGCGCTCTTCCATGTTCATCTTGTCGATAACCGAACCACCATACTCATAAGCGAATCCCTTACCTCCGCTAACTCCGAGCCGGCGGATAATACTGAGAATTACGTCTTTGGCATAGACGCCGGTGCCAAGCGTGCCATCGACGTTAATGCGACGCACTTTAAGCTTGTCCATCGCCAGCGTCTGTGTGGCCAAGACATCACGCACCTGGCTGGTGCCGATGCCGAATGCCAGTGTGCCGAACGCGCCGTGCGTGCTGGTATGGCTGTCGCCACAGGCAAGCGTCATGCCCGGTTGTGTCAAACCGAGCTGCGGTCCGATGACATGGACGATACCTTGGTTGGCGCTATCGATGCCGAAAAATTCAACGCCGAATTGCTTGACGTTTTTTTCCAGCGCTTGAGTCAATTCTTCCGCTTCAGCATCCATAAACGGCCGCGTCCGAACGTCAGTCGGCACGATGTGATCCACCGTGGCGAAGGTTCGCTCGGGAAAGGCCACGTCCATGCCCTTTTCCCGCAGCATATCGAATGCTGGAGCCGTAGTAATTTCGTGAATCAAATGGAGCCCGATAAAAAGCTGAGTCTGTCCCGTGGGAAGAATCCCGACCGCATGAGATTCCCAAATCTTATCGTAAAGTGTCCTTCCGGCCATTCTCAAAAATCTCCTTCGCTGGGATATTATCTGCCCCTATAAGCGAGTTCAAGAGCTGCTGAATAACCTTATGGGACAAGAACTTAAAAGAATTCTACGAGTCAAGGACTACGCCAGCCGATAATCCGCCAGCCGACTCGATACAGGCCAAAGCCGGCAATCCGATGATGGCGAATTGACCCGAGTCTAAAGGCAGTTCTCCTTCACCCATTTCACGATTTCCATCCGCTTGGCGAACCAAACATCGGCAAATGATTGGGCGTATTGGATGGCCTCGTCGTAGACTCTTCCGGTGGCTGGAAACGCCATTTGACAATGCATGGCCAGCGTCAGCATTTTGGGCTCGTCGGCTGATTCTTCGTAGAGAACGTCAAACTCGTCTTTAAACGAATTAAAGACGTCCCGCGCCGTGATGCCTCGGCGATACATGCCGGTATCATTGAGTCCACTGATTGCGTTTTTGTATGGAACGACAATCATGGTTTTGCCGTTGATATTCACCGGATAAGGATTGTCGTCGTTGACCGCATCGCCATGCCAGAGAAAACCTTCGTCGGCCAAGATCCCCAGCGTGCGCTCCGTATGGCGCATGCCGGAAGTAAGCCAACCTGTAGGCTTAACGCCGATAAAATCTTGGAACATCTGCGCGCACGTCCGTATCTCCTCCCGCTCCTCTTCTTCCGTGAGATGAATAAGCTGGACATCCTCGGCATAGGAATGGCCGACGATTTCGTGGCCTCTGGCGTGCACGGCCCTTACTGCCTCGGGATAGCGATGAATACAAAGCGCGTTCGTATTAAAAGACGCCTTCACCCCGTACTTGTCCAAAATGCGCAGGATGCGCCAGACGCCGGTTCGGCCGCCGTAATCGTTTTCGCTGGCCGTGCGGCAATCATACTGCGATTTCACGTCGTCTTCCTTGATCGGATTCGACCCGCCGACGTGCCGCGTCCGCCTGTATTTGGGATTGGGCGTCTCCGTCCATGCCTCCAAGTTTCCCGCTAACGCAATGGCCAACCTGGCATTGTTGGGCCAACTGATCTTTACCTTCTTTGCCTTCGAGTAAATGTCATAGAAATTGTCGTGTGCGGGCATCATGATCGCCAGCCCTCCTTCAAAACCCAGATTGTATGTACCGCTAGGGTATAGGTAAATTGCCAGAGGCTGTCAATGAAAGGAGCTTCGCTTCTAATACTTCACTTTCACCAAAAACAAACCTTGAGCCGGCGCTTTAAGTCCGGCCTTAGTGCGATCTCTCGCGTCCAGCAGGTCGGCAAAAGATTGTGGCGTTCGTTGATGCCGGCCGATTTCCACCAATGTTCCGACAATATTGCGAACCATATGCCGGAGAAACGCTGTAGCTTCGATGCTAAAGACAACAAACTCGCCGGTATGATCTATGTAAGTGCGATAGACTGTCCTGATCGGGTGAATGGCTTCGCAATCGGCCGCCCGAAAGGAAGAAAAGTCGTGCTCTCCCTCAAGACAAATAATCGCTTCCCGCATTGCCGGTACATCTAGGGCGTCGTGCACATGCCAGGCGTACCTCCTATGGAAGGGTGAAGGAGTTGGTCGATTCAAAATACAGTACTCATAGATGCGACTGCGTCCATCGCGCCGCGCATCGAAGGAATCCGCCACGATCTCAACTTTCTTGATGGTAATATCATCCGGCGTGAGTGCGTTGAGAGCGCGCTCGAGCCGGTGCGGTTGGAATTCTTTTTCGGAAAAAAAATTAGCTACCTGTCCTCTCGCATGCACCCCCGCATCGGTCCGGCCCGAACCGATAATTCGGATCGGTGCTCCCATAAGGGTGGAAACAGCCCTTTCCAATACGCCTTGGATCGTCTCGCTGCAAGCCTGGACTTGCCAGCCATGGTAGCGGGTACCGTCATACTCGAGGGTGAGCTTGATATTCACTAAAGCAATAAAGCCGTGGATGTTGTTGCCCGGGGCAGTTAGAGGTAATCGCGGATCAAGATTTCCGCGATCTGAACGGCGTTCAGCGCCGCACCTTTGCGCAAGTTATCCGAGACAACCCAAAGTTGGATGCCGTTTGGCACCGAGTAATCCTCGCGAATCCGGCCGACATAGATCGCATCCTTGCCAGTGGCATCCAGCGCCAATGGATAAATGTTATTCTCCGGCTCATCGCTGACGATAACCCCGGGGGCATCTCGCAGAAGCGCTTTTACCTCCGCGGCCGTAAGCTTTTTTTCCGTCTCCACGTTCACCGATTCCGAATGACCGCAAAAAACCGGCACACGCACCGTAGTCGCCGTGACGGCAAGCGCCGGCTCACCGAGAATCTTGCGGGTCTCGTGGATCATCTTCCATTCTTCCTTCGTGTATCCGTCATCCATGAAGACGTCGATATGAGGTATGCAGTTAAATGCGATCTGATGCGGAAATTTCTTCTTCTCGATATCGCGACCACTAAAGAGAGCCGCAACCTGTTGACTCAGTTCCTCCATTGCCTGCCTACCTGCACCGGACACCGATTGGTAGGTGGAAACCACCACGCGCTTAATGCCCGCCGCATCATGAATGGGTTTGAGAGCAACAACCATCTGGATCGTTGAGCAGTTCGGGTTGGCGATGATCCCGTGAGTTTTGTAACCGGCAATGGCATTTGCGTTCACTTCTGGAACCACCAACGGAATATCCGGCGCCATACGGAAGTGAGCCGTATTGTCGATCACCACAGCACCGGCGGAGACGGCAGCTGGGGCGAACTTGGCGCTGACGCTACCGCCGGCGGAAAATAGCGCAATATCGACATTTGTGAAACAGTCGTCGTGGAGAATCTCAACGCGCCGCTGGCGTCCTTGGAACTCGAGAAACTGTCCCGCCGACCTCTCGGACGCGAGCAAAATCAGCTCCCCCACCGGAAATTGACGTTCCTCCAGCACCTCGCGCATTTGCTCACCGACAGCGCCGGTCGCGCCGACTATGGCGACGGTATACTCTTCCTTCTTCACAATCCTTTATCCCTTCAATAAATTGATCCGATCCCGAACCAATTGCCCCATCTCTTTACAGCCGACCAAGCGACAGCCTTTTTCTTGAATATCCGCGGTTCGATATCCTTGGTTCAAGACATCTTCCACCGCCATCTCAATGCGATCCGCCGCTATGCCCTGATCCAGCGAATGACGCAGCATCATTGCGACGCTAAGAAGGGTCGCCAGAGGATTGGCTTTGTCTTGCCCGGTGATGTCCGGCGCGCTGCCATGAACCGGCTCGTACATGCCAACCCTTCCGCCGAGGCTCGCAGACGGCAGCATGCCGATGGACCCGGTCAGCATCGCGGCCTCGTCACTGAGGATATCGCCGAACATATTCGTCGTTACGACGACGTCAAACTGCTTGGGATTACGGATCAACTGCATGGCGCAATTGTCGACCAGCATGTGCTCCAACTGAACTGCCGCGTAACCTTCATCTTTGTGTATACGTGTCACCACTTTGCGCCACAGTTCGGTCACCTCCAACACGTTGGCCTTATCGACCGAGGTGACTTTCTTACGACGCTTTAAAGCAGCCTGGAACGCGACATGAGCGATACGTTCGATTTCCGGGGTGGTGTAAACTTCCGTGTTGACCCCGCGCTCGGTCCCATCCGGAAGTTGTGTCACGCCCTTTGGTTCGCCGAAATAAATACCGCCGGTCAATTCACGAACCACCAATAGATCGGTTCCTTCGACAGCTTCTTTTTTCAATGTCGACGCCGAAGCCAAAGCCGAGAATAATTTCACCGGACGAAGATTGGCGAACAATCCGAGCTCCTGTCGCAGGGCGAGCAGGGCGCGTTCCGGCCGAATGGAATAATCGAGTCCGTCCCACTTCGGTCCGCCCATGGCACCCAGCAGCACGGCATCGCTTTGCTTGACTAGTTTCAGCACAGGATCCGTAAGGGGCTTGCCATGGGCGTCGATGGAAGAACCGCCGACGATCCCTTCCTCCAGTTCAACGCCGAATCCATAGAGACTCCCGACTTCTTGAAGAACCTGGACACCCTGACCCATCACCTCAGGTCCGATCCCGTCTCCCGGTAAAACTGCAATTTTGTAGTTCATGGTCCCTCTCTCTCAACCAGTTGTCGATACTGTTTTCGTCCCTCCAATTTATTGAGGGCGTTGATGTAAGCCGCGGCGCTCGCCATGATGATATCGGTATGCGAACCCTGTCCAGATACCCGGATGCCGTTGTCTTCGATCAAACAGGAAACCTCGCCCTGGGCATCGGTTCCGCCGGTAATCGCATTCACCGTATAACGAACGAGTTGAGATTCAGAGCCGGATATTTTGGTAATCACCTTATAGCAGGCATCCACCGCGCCATCGCCGGTGGCGTGATCCATTTGCTCCTGCCCGTTTACCCTCATCTTCACGGTAGCCGACGGTATCCCATCCGAACTTGAATTGACACTCAGGTACAGCAGCTCGTAACGGTCCGGCTGTCCCGGAACCCTGAGAATCTCTTCCGCAACGATCGCTTCAATGTCTTCGTCATAGACGTTCTTCTTTTTGTCCGCCAGCTCTTTGAAACGGACAAATGCACGGTTCATGTCTTCTTTGCTGAGGTTGAAACCTAGGTGTTTCAGTCGTTCGTCGAAAGCGTGCCGTCCTGAGTGCTTGCCCATCACCAGGCGATTCCCGGTTATGCCGACGGATTCCGGTGTCATGATTTCGTAAGTTAGCTTGTGCTTGAGAACTCCGTCCTGGTGTATGCCGGCCTCATGCGCAAATGCATTATCGCCGACGATAGGCTTGTTGATCGGAATGGAAATACCGGTGACCTGCGACACCAAACGGGATGTCGGATAGAGCTGTTCAGTAATGATATTGGTATCAAGATCGAGATAGTTCTTCCTCGTGCGCAATGCCATAACGACTTCTTCCAGAGAGGTATTACCGGCGCGCTCGCCGATGCCGTTAATCGTGCATTCAATTTGTCTGGCGCCGTTATGAACCGCGGCCAAGGAGTTCGCCACGGCCAATCCCAAGTCGTTGTGACAATGTGCGCTCCAGGTGACCTGATCGGCGCCCGCTGTCCGCTCGATCAAGTTGTTCATTAGGGCGCCGAATTCCGAAGGAATCGCGTATCCTGTCGTGTCCGGCACGTTGATGGTGTTGGCGCCCGCTCGAATGACTTCTTTGAACATCTGGATCATAAATTCCGGATCGCTGCGCGATGCATCCTCTGCGGAAAATTCGATATAGTCGATATGCTTCTTCGCATAGCTTATGGCCTTCACGGCCGCTTCCAAAACCTGGTCCCGAGACATTCGAAGCTTGTGTTTCAAGTGAATATCCGAAGTTGCAATGAATATATGGATGCCAGGATTTGCCGCGTGTTCGACCGCTTTTAGCGCTCGATCGATGTCTCCCTCCTGAGATCGGGCGAGGCTGAGCACGCGCGGGCGTTTCACTTCCTTACAGACCCGCACCACCGAGTCGAAATCACCGTCGGATGACGCCGCGAACCCCGCCTCGATGACGTCGACGCTCAGTTTTTCCAACTGGCGCGCGATGACTACTTTTTGTTCTACAGTCATACTGGCGCCGGGTGACTGCTCGCCGTCGCGAAGCGTCGTATCAAAAATTCTTACATTATTATTTTGAATGATGTTCTCTGACATGGCTCCTCCAAATTTTTAGGCCCAAGCTTCCCTAAAAATGAAAACTCCCGCGGCATGGCCAACGGGAGTATCTTTTGCTTATGAGAAGAAAGGCAATTACGGCGTTGCGCCGGCTACCTCTCCTCTTTTTCCCCGTCGACGCCGTAAAAGCGTCCAACACCATAAGAAAGGACCCGATAACGTATATAACAGGAATGACGTGAAAAACATGACTTGCGGCGCCACGATTGTGAGCTTAATCAAAATCAAGGCAAAAACCAACGCCCAGATCGGAAATCGCTTCCGTAGATCTGCGTTCTTCAAGCTGAAATATTGAAAACCGCTCACCATTAAGAGCGCTAGACCATAGATGACCAGGAGCAGCGTAAGCTGCTTGTTAGGCGCTCCTTCACCTCCCATGTAATAGTAAATGAGAACCGTCGCTGCAATCATTTCAGCTGCGGCTGGAATCGGCAATCCGACAAAATGGCCTTTCGACACACCTTTGGATTGGACATTGAAGCGCGCCAAGCGCAAGGCACCGCAGACCACATAGGTGCAGCTTGCCAACCATCCCCAGTTGCCCCAGGGAACCAGTGCCCAAAAATAAACCAACACGGCGGGCGCCACGCCGAAGGAAACCACATCGGCCAATGAGTCCAACTCCACACCGAATTGACTGGTGGTATGGGTCAATCGTGCCGCGTACCCGTCGACGCCGTCGAGTATATGAGCCAAAATGATAAAAAAAACCGCTTGTACGTACTCTCCGTTGAAAGTGGAAACGATAGAGAAGAAGCCGCACATGATGTTACCCGCAGTGAAAAGGCTGGGAATTAAAAACACCCCTTTTTTCAGCTTCTCGGCAGGCATCCTCTGGCGCAGCGGCACGCGCGGCCTTCCTCGCCGGTGCAAGAGGCGCACTCTATTGACAGGTTGTGGCTCTGGAGAATGGGCTCCGTTCATACGAACCTTCCGATAATAGTTTCTCCCCCTCTAACCCTTTGTCCTTCCGACACTTCAATTCGGGTATTGGCCGGCAAATAAAGATCGGTCCGAGAGCCAAACATGATCAAACCGAATCTCGCGCCCCTGCTTAGGAAATCGTTTTTTCTCACGCGACAAATAATTCGCCGGGCCAGAACCCCGGCAACTTGCACGATCTCGACTTCTCTACCCCGATCATCCACCAGCTTTAAGCTATTCTGCTCATTTTGCTCCGAAGCTTCCTCTTTGTACGCGGCAAGATATTTACCTGGTGTATACTTGACGTCGGAAATTTTTCCGACCACCGCTGAACGATTGATATGGACATCGAAAGGCGACAAAAAAATACTAACACGTGAGTCCGCATTTTGCATCAGTGGACCGGGTTTAGCTTTCGTGATGCTCACGACTTTACCGTCGGCAGGTGCCACTATCAATCCTTCTCCATCAGGCGTGCGCCGTTCCGGGTCTCGAAAAAAACCCAGAAATCCCAGGGCAAAAAGTCCTAAAATTATTGCCACCGGCATCCAGCCTAGCGCCCATCCTACAATAGCGAAAGCACCGGTAATCAGTACGAAGGGATAACCTTCTTTAGCAATCCTCATGAGAATCAAATCTGACCGTGGGACTGCGACGAGCAGCCGATCCTTCGACTTGGTGCCGATAAAAACCGGCGCCTAGTTCTTGCTTTTGTCGACTAAACGATTCTGCGCCAGCCACGGCATCATCTCCCTGAGACTTGAGCCTACTTTCTCGAGAGGATGGTTTCCCGCCTCTTTGCGCAGCTCAGAAAAATGCGGCATACCGCACTTATATTCATTGATCCATTCTTCAGCGAATTTTCCCGATTGAATGTCGGCCAGTATTTTTCTCATCGCTTCCGAAACTTCGGGGCCGATTACTCTTTTACCTCGGGTAAGATCGCCGTATTCGGCAGTATTGCTGATCGAGTAGCGCATGTTGGTCATGCCGCCTTCATAAATCAGATCGACAATGAGTTTAACTTCATGGACACATTCGAAGTAAGCCATCTCGGGGGGATACCCCGCGTTGACCAGAGTCTCATAACCTGCCTGAATAAGCGCGGTCAATCCACCGCACAGTACGGCTTGTTCGCCAAAAAGATCGGTCTCGGTCTCGTCCTTAAAAGTCGTTTGAATGACCGCCGCCCGTGCGCCGCCGATGGCGCTGGCATAGGCGAGCCCGACTTGGGTTGTATCGCGCGAAGGATCTTGTTGCACCGCAAGCAGGCAGGGCACTCCACGGCCCTTCTCAAATTCGCTGCGCACGAGATGCCCTGGCCCCTTCGGCGCAACCATAAAGACATTGCATCCGACAGGTGGTATTACCCGTTTGAAGTGAATATTGAAACCATGGCCAAAGGCCAGATAATTGCCGTTCTTCAAACCGGGCTTTATCTCTTTCTCGTAGGCATCCCCTTGTAGCTCGTCAGGTAGCAAAATCATGATGATATCCGCAAAACTCGCGGCTTCAGCTGTTTCCAAAACTTTCAGCCCGGCATTCTCCGCTTTCGGCCACGAACTGCTGCCTCGTTTCAAACCGACAACGACATCTACACCTGAGTCACGTAAATTATTTGCATGGGCATGCCCCTGGCTGCCGTATCCAAGAACGGAGACTTTTTTCCCGGCCAAATGTTTCAAATCGGCATCCCGATCATAATAAACTTGCATTGATTTCCCCCTGCTCGATCAACTTTTACTATGCCGGTAAGACATCTCGATGTCAAATTAAGATATGACGTAAATGTCTGATATTTATTGCGATTGAGTGTCGCAGGCGGACCGCCGATATGCCGGACCGGAAATGACGCCGAGTAAGCTATGCTGCAACGGTGACCGCCTTATGATTCGATGAATTTCATTGAAAAGTGTGGCAAAGAGCCCGAGTGAGTATATGTACGCAACACCCTTCTCAGTCAATCAAAAACCATGACTCTTGGCGACTTCAAGCAGAACTCAGTGGTCAAGGTCCTTACCTGACAGTCCGACGCTACACGCTGGCAAGTGATACTGCTTGGGGCAAGGGCACTCGGCCTTAAGCTATGATTTTAACAAAGCCGGCTCACGACGGGGCGATGCGGTTCGCGTTGTTTCACGCGCAATGGCGATTCGTCCTGTGCGAATGAGCTCCCTAATTCCGAGTGGTTTCAGCATATTGATCAGCGCTTCGACCTTATCAACGTCTCCTGTAATTTCAATCGTATAGGTCGTTAGCGATGAGTCGACAATTTTGGCACGAAAGATATCCGCGATACGTACGGCTTCCTCCCGGTGCTCCGGTTTGGTATGCACCTTTATCAGAGCCGTTTCCCGGTCCAAAAAGTGAGTCTCCGTGAGATCCACCACTTCGAGAACTTCGATCACCTTGTTGAGCTGCTTCATGATCTGCTCGATGATGCGATCGTCGCCGACAGTTACGATAGTGATTCGCGATGTGGTTGGATCCAACGTAGCGGCAACCGATAGGCTCTCTATGTTGTAGCCCCTCGCACTAAATAGCCCTGCAACTCGGGCCAAAACACCAAATTTATTTTCAACTAAGATCGATATGATATGTTCCATTCGCTGATCATCAGGCTGGAAGAACTCCCTCACCCTCATCCACCTTTCTCTTTTGTGCTCCACCCTTTTTGCCCCGATTCAGCTCAGGAGGATCCTCAAGCATCATTTCGTGCTGGGCGCCGCCAGCAGGAATCATCGGATAACAGTTCTCAAAAGGATCGGTGTGAATATCCATCAGTACCGGCCCCTTGTGCTTCAAGCCTGCTTTAAGCACGGGCTCAACCTCACTGGGTTTTAGCGCGCGAAGTCCTTTGACGCTGTAGGCGTCTGCCAATTTCACAAAATCAGGCATCTTTCCCAGAATACTCGCTGAGTAGCGCCCTTCATAAAAAAGATCCTGCCACTGCCGCACCATGCCATGCACGCCGTTGTTAAGCAGCACGATCTTGACAGGTAGTTTGTGTTCGGCAGCGGTCACCAATTCCTGGAGGTTCATTTGGAAGCTACCCTCGCTGGTGATGCAAAGGACCAACTTTTCGGGAAAAGCTTTTTGTGCGCCGATGGCGGCGGGGAAGCCGAACCCCATTGTGCCGAGTCCACCCGAAGTCAGCCACGTTCGCGGCTTAGTACCTTTGAAGTATTGCGCGGCAAACATTTGATGTTGACCGACGTCAGTCGTGACAATCGCTTCGTGCTTGGTTAATTCAAAGAGTTTTTCGATAACAAACTGGGGTTTGATAATTTTATCGTCCTGCTTGTACGACAATGGATGCGCTGCTTGCCACTCGGCGATCTGCTTCAACCAAGGAGCGCGATAAGCTCTCATTTTGACGGGATTACCGTCCATCGAGCGCAACATCACGTTCATTTGTCGGAGAACAGCTTTGACATCGCCGACAATCGGGATATGCGCGTGGAAAGTCTTTTTGATCGAAGTCGGGTCAATATCGATATGAATAACGCGCGCCTCCGGGCAGAATTCCGATAACTTCCCGGTCACACGATCGTCAAAACGAGCGCCGACGGCAATCAAAAGGTCCGAGTGATGCATCGCCATATTGGTCCAATAGCCGCCGTGCATTCCCAGCATACCTAGTGAAAGCGGATGCGTGCCGGGGAAGCTGCCGAGACCCATCAAAGTCATCGTCACGGGGATTTGGGTAATTTCCGCCAACTCACGGATGTCATCCGCGGCGTTTGAAAAAATGGCGCCACCACCCACATAGATCATAGGTTTTTTCGCCTTCATGATCTCTTCAGCGGCTTGTCTGATGTGTTGCTTGCTCCCGCCCATCGATGGGCTGTACCCACGCAAGCTAATTTTGTCGGGATATCTGAACTCTGCCTTGGCGATGCTGACATCCTTTGGAATATCTACCAAGACTGGCCCTGGCCGGCCACTGGTGGCGATATAAAATGCTTCTTTGATCGTCTGAGCCAGATCGTTCACATCCTTCACAAGCACGTTGTGTTTGGTGCACGGGCGGCTGATACCGACATTATCCGCTTCTTGAAAAGCGTCGTTACCGATTAAGTCTGTCGAGACCTGACCTGTGAAGGCGACAAGAGGAACGGAATCCATGTATGCATCCGCAAGCCCGGTAACGATGTTCGTCATACCTGGGCCTGAAGTCACTAAGACGACACCGGCTTTTCCGGTGGCCTTGGCATAGCCTTCGGCCATATGAGCGGCTCCCTGTTCATGACGGGTCAATACCAACTCGATGTCTTTCTGCTGGCACAAAACGTCGAAAAGCTTCAACACAACGCCGCCTGGCAATCCAAAGACCGTTTTAACCCCTTCACGTCTCAGGGACTCACAGAATATTTCGGCTCCGCTTTTTCTCATCTTAGCTCCTCAGTGACTAAGAACTCGTATGGCGATGTCTTTCGAGTATCTCCATGATTTTATCTTTACCGACCAACTTCATTTTTTGGAGGCGCTTCTTTTCCACTTCCTCGTCGGGAGACAGATGGAGCTTACTCTGGAATTGATCCAGCTTTTTCTCCAACTCTTGATGCTCTTCATAATATTGCTTCAGCTCGGGATCCCTATCTAAAAGAGAAACGATAGCCATCTTTTCGCTATTCTCCATAAACAAGCCTCCTTGTGATCTTGATACTTATGAAGTTTTTTGGTGCGCCTCAATCTAACGTACGACATTATTTTTGTCAACGTAAAGAAGATCAAGAGACTCTGATTAGTAACTCAGTATTTTACCGTAGGATTCACAACCAGGGCGGCGTAAGTATACAGGCGTTAGCTTCCTCAACAGAGGGACGTCATTATCGTGAAATCGCCCCTCGCTTAGACGCGCAACGGCCATTGCCACCGAAGACATTTCTTTCTCTGCAACGATATTGACGCGTGGTCCACCTAAATTTTCGACCAAAGCACGACATGCCATGGCACCGTCGCCAACGAATAAACATGGCTCAGCAACTTTGACCGCGCTGAGCACTTTGAGAATCTTCGGTACGGGAACAACCACATCGTCTGTGATACGATTCAGCAATTTTCCGTTCTTACGAAATAGCGCGGCGTAAACCTCATTTTTCCTGGCATCGAGAAGCGAACAAAGGACTCCGTCAAAGTCGCTTACCCGCGCCGCATTGGCATGCAGCGTTGAGATTCCGACGGTTGGGATTGCCGCACCATAGGCTAATCCCTTAGCCGTACTCACGCCGATCCTCACTCCGGTAAAGGAACCTGGCCCAATGGAAACGGCGATGCCGTCGACATACGCTAACTCGATTCGCGCTTGTCGCAGTACCGAATCAATGAGCGGCAGGATGATTTCGGCGTGATTGGACTTCGCGCCTGGATTGTCGGTCGCTTTTTCACAGAAGTGAGGCGGATAGAGCCCTTCCGCAAGAACTTGCCCATTCTCAACCAACGCGACGCTCGCGGTCGATGTTGCGCTATCAATACCAAGAACTCTCATCCTCCGACCTGTTTCTCGAATAACCGGAAAATGTCGTTAGCAAAGGCAAATATCATGAGAAGCAAAAGCAAGAAAATTCCGACTTGCTGGGCCTTCTCGCGGTACTTCAGAGAAACCGGCCGTCGGATAATCGCCTCTACCGCAAAGAAAAACAGATGCCCGCCATCGAGAACAGGAACCGGCAAAAGGTTAAGCACTCCCAGGTTCACACTTAACACCGCAAGAAACGCCAAAAAACTTCCCATTCCCTCTTGAGCCTGCTGCCCGGCCATCTGGGCGATCAATATTGGCCCGCCGAGGTTACGCGGCGAAACTTCACGGATAACCATCTTATAAAGCCCCACCAGTGTAAGCTTGGAATACTCGTAGGTTTGCACAAAGGCCCTTACGATGGCCAAACCGGGGGAGCCCTTCTCGATGGATACCTGACTCCCGATCCCGATCATCCAATCTTCTTTCAGTTCACCAAATATATTCTTTACTTCTTTCTTTCTCGGCTCGACGATAGCCGTTAGCTCCTGACCCTCTCTCTGTAATCGCAGCGTTAAAGGCTGGCCACCACTTTCTTTAATCGCGCTAGAGAGATCTTCCCACTCCCTTATCGACTGCCCGTTAACCTCGACGATGCGATCGCCCTTTTGCATTCCCGCTTGCGCGGCAGGCGACGTCTCTTCGACCGCTCCGATTGTATTTGAAAGCACCGGCACCCCATAGAATAGAAAGACCAGCATCAATAAGCAGACGGCCAATAGCAGGTTAAATCCCGGTCCGGCCGCTACTATCAAGGCGCGTTGAAGCAAGCTTTTATGTGCAAAAGACCGTTCGATATCAACCGCCTTTACCTCTTCGTCAGGATCCTCTCCGACCATTTTTACATAGCCGCCGAGTGGAAAGGCACTGAGAGCATATTCCGTTTCGCCCTTTTTCTTCACCCATATCTTTGGTCCAAATCCAACGGAAAACGTCAGAACGCCAACGCCGAAAAGCTTGGCAAAAAGGAAATGCCCGAACTCGTGAAATACGATGAGCACGCCAAGCCCGATCACGGCGGCAATTATCGAATACAGCAAATTCTCCATCATTTATCTCCTTAGGAAAACATCAATGTACCAGTGACATGGCGCGTTCTCTTGCCCATCGATCGATTTCGAGGACATCTTCAACGTTTTGAGCATGTTTGAGTGCATGGCCATGCATGGTCTTCTCGATCATGCGATGAATTTCGCGGAAGCCGATTTTTCCTTCTAAGAAAGCCTGCACAGCCACCTCGTTGGCGGCGTTCAGCACCGCGGGCATCGTACCGCCTTCCTTCAATGCCTGATAGGCCAAGCCGAGTGCCGGGTAGCGTTTCTTTTCCACTGGTAAGAAGTTTAACTCTCCCTGCTCTGTCATTTCCAGAGGCTTCCATCCGCCGTCAAGTCTATGAGGGTAAGCCAGCGCATAGGCGATCGGAATACGCATATCGGGTATCCCCAGTTGCGCAATGATCGCGCCGTCTTGATAGCGCACCATCGAGTGAACTACACTCTGCGGATGAATGACAACCTCGATGCGGGAGGGTTCCATATCGAATTCCCAGTGGGCTTCAACGACCTCAAGCCCCTTATTCATCATCGTTGCCGAATCGATGGTGATTTTTCGTCCCATTCTCCAATTGGGATGCTTCAACGCCTGCGTAATCGTCACATTACGTAATTGGCTCAAGGGAGTCCTCAAAAATGGCCCCCCCGAGGCGGTGAGAATCAGTTTATCGACTTCATCGCGCTGGTTCCCCTGGAGGCACTGAAAAATAGCGCTGTGCTCGCTGTCGACAGGAAAAAGCCGTATCCTTCTCTTCTTGGCCTCACTGACAAATATCTCTCCTGCCATTACCAGCGCTTCCTTATTGGCGAGCGCTACCTCTTTACTCGCCCGAACCGCTGCAAGAGTCGGCACCAACCCGGCGCCGCCGACTATTGCCGCCAGCACGACGTCGACGCCTTCCGCCGTCGCGATATCTGTCGCGCCTTCTACACCCCAGGAAATATCCACCCTTTGTTTACCCAGAAGCTTGCGCAATCTCGCTACATCGTGCTCGTTTTTGATGGCGACACGTTGAGGCGAAAACTCTTTGATCTGCGTCGCAAGCCGCTTCAGGTTTTGACCGGCTACCATGCCGAAAATTTTAAAGCGTTCAGGGAAACGCCGCACTATGTCCAAAGTACTTACACCTATAGAGCCGGTAGATCCGAGCAGAGCTATTGATCTCATGAGTGGAAAACCTTTAAGTATGCAGTGGTAAACACGGCAGGAAAAATAAGACTATCAAGACGGTCAAGCAATCCGCCGTGGCCGGGAAACCACGTGCCGGAATCCTTTACTGCAAACACCCGCTTGATCCACGATTCAAACAAATCGCCGATTTGGCCCAGGACGCCAAGCAGCCCGGATAAGATTACCAGCTCACTCCAGGTCAGCCCAACTGCTAAAAGTCTTCCAGCCAAGCAGCCGGCGAGGACGCTGCCGGCAATATATGCCATCGCTCCTTCCATGGTTTTTCCGGGACTGATTTCCGGCGCGAGCTTTCTTTTCCCGAAACGACGGCCGACGAAATATGCGCAGGTATCGCCCACCATGATCACCACGAGCACAAAAAACACCCAAGCTCTCCCGTCTGGCCGTCGGAAAAGCGAAATCCACTGCGGCAATAGGTAGCCCAAATACAACGCGCCGAGGAGCGTCCAAGCCAAGCGCATCAGCCGTTCTTGCAACGGCCCGTCCATGATTAGGTAGATCGAAAAAAATAGGACAAACAACGGCGGCAAAAACAGCTCTGCCCGTGCGAGCTCAGACAGAAAAACCACTAGAGAGACCGCAAATCCGGATGCAATACCGATTAATTGATCCCTTAGGTGACCGGGAAAAACTATCGCAAAATACTCGCGCAGGGCGCTGATGATAATCAATAAAAAAATCCCGTGAAACATCCATGGATAACCCCAGCCGATCAGTAAAACCAAGAGCGGTATTCCAATGAACCCTGTAATCAGTCTCGATTTAAGATTCGCTTCCACCACTCCCCGCGTTCAACCTCGCTGGCTCGCTGGCCTGCTCATCCGTTCTTCCGAAGCGCCTGCGCCGCCGCTGAAATTCCATCAGCGCCTGGTGGTATTCTCGTTCGCGAAAGTCAGGCCAAAGGGTGGGTGTCACATAAAGTTCACTATACGCGATTTGCCAAAGATAAAAGTTACTGATACGCATCTCGCCACTGGTGCGTATCAAGAGGTCCGGGTCCGGCACATCCGGAGTATCCATATGATTGGAAACGATCTCCTCGTCAATATCACCCGGCTGTAACTCGCCGTCGCCGATTTTGCGAGCAATCTTATTTGCCATTCTCACGACTTCATCGCGCCCGCTATAACTCAATGCCAAGACCACCGTCATGCGATTGTTGTCACGGGTCAACTCTATCACGTCCTCAAGGGTACGTCGCACGTTCGCTGGTAAGCGATCGCGGTCTCCAACAGCTTGCAGCCTGATACCGTAGCGCATCATTTTTGGCTGTTCCGCGATAAGATAGGTCTCCAACAGGCCCATTAGGGCGTAGACCTCGTCGTGCGGTCGCAACCAGTTTTCGGTGGAGAAAGCGAACAGAGTTAAATATGGGATCCTCAGTTTGCGGCTCATCTCGACAATGACTCGAACCGAGGTCTTTCCGCGCCGGTGCCCTTCAATTCGACTTTTTCCCTGAAGGGTGGCCCAACGGCCGTTCCCATCCATAATGATAGCGACGTGACGAGGAAGGCGATTCTCGTCCAGATCCTTAAAATACTTTCTTGAGCTGCCTGGATTCACTGAAGTTTGATACCGTGGCGAGCGCCTGTGAGGTTAGTAATTGCGGCGCATGATTTTGAAGGTTGGTGGTTGAAGAGGAGATCGCCGGCGTTTCAGACCTCCATGATCTCCTCCTCCTTGACTTTCAACACCTTGTCAACACGGCCGACGTATTCGTCGGTGATCTTTTGCACTCGATCCTGAGCGTGTTTGAATTCATCCGCCGTGATTTCTTTCTTTTTTTCGGATTCTTTCAGATGTTCAATGGCCAAGCGACGGTGATTACGCATCGAAACACGAAACTCTTCACCGATTTTCTTGACGTGCTTGACGAGGTCCTTACGCCGCTCTTCGGTAAGCTGTGGAATCGGAACACGAATGATCTTCCCGTCGTTGGCGGGAGTTAACCCCAGGTCGCTTTTCAGAATCGCTTTTTCGATATCGCCGAGAGCATTCCTGTCAAACGGCTGAATAACCAGAAGCCTCGGCTCCGGAGCGCTCAAAGTCGCCAATTGATTCAAGGGTGTATTGGCGCCGTAATATTCGACAACCACGCTTTCGAGCAGGGCTGTCGACGCTCTGCCGGTCCGCACTCTTGCCAACTCTTTGCGAAGCGCCGCAACTGACCCTTCCATCTCTTTTTGCAATTGAGTGAAAATAGCATCGTTCATCGTTTCCCCGCGCTTACCAGTGTGCCGATAGCTTCACCGGCAACGACTCTTTTGATATTCCCATTCTCCATGAGATTGAAAACAATGATCGGCAGCTGATGATCCATACAAAGCGAAATCGCCGTCGAATCCATGACCTTTAGCTCGCGGTTTAACACTTCGATATATGTCAGCTCCTCAAACTTCGTGGCGCCCTCATGCTTGAAAGGGTCGGCATCATAAACACCTTCGACCTTGGTAGCCTTCAAAATAACTTCCGCCCCGACTTCCATCGCTCGAAGACTCGCTGTCGTGTCCGTAGTGAAATAGGGGTTACCGGTCCCACCGGCGAAAATGACGACACGGCCTTTTTCTAAATGCCGTGTCGCACGACGCCTGATATAGGGCTCCGCAACCTGTCTCATCTCGATTGCCGACAACACTCGAGTCGAAACACCTAGCTTCTCCAAAGCGTCTTGCAATGCCAGGCTGTTAATCACTGTGGCCAGCATCCCCATGGTATCGGCGCTCGCCCGATCCATGCCGATCTCGCTTGCAACCGCACCCCGAAAGATATTTCCGCCGCCGATGACCAATGCCATCTCGCAGCCCATTTCCTTGACGTCTTTAATCTCCTGCGCGAAGGCCTTGACCGTTTTTCCGTCGATACCGAATTTCTGCGACCCTGCAAAAATTTCACCGGTCACCTTCAAAATAATGCGCTTATATTTTAACTTGACCTCGTTCATGGGTCTAACGGCTTACTCCTGCATCGTTCCTTCGCCTAAATGGTATCGAGAGAACCGCTTGACCTGAATGTTTTCGCCCAGACGTGCGACCGCTTCCGTGAGAATGTCAGCGACTTTACGGTCAGGATCTTTAATGAAGGTTTGTTCGAGAAGACACACCTCTGAATAAAAGCGCTCCATCTTTCCATCAACGATTTTATCAACGATCTTTTCCGGCTTACCGGATTCGAGAGCCTGTTGGCGGTAAATTTCCCGTTCCTTCTCTAGCTCTCCGTGCGGCACCTCCTCGGAACGAATATACCGTGGGTTAGCCGCGGCAATCTGCATGGCTATATCTTTTATCAGATTCTGAAATTCGGTGGTTCGGGCAACGAAGTCCGTCTCACAATTAAGTTCTACCAAAACACCGACTTTCCCACCGGGATGCACGTAGGCCCCTACGGCGCCATCGGTTGCGGCTCGAGACGCTCTTTTGGCCGCCGCTGCAAGCCCTTTCTGCCGGAGATAGCCAACCGCCTTCTCCAGGTCGCCGCTGCATTCGGATAAAGCCTTCTTGCAGTCCATCATCCCGGCGCCGGTTTTTTCCCGGAGTTCCTTTACCGCAGATGCACTAACTTCCATTAACTTTAAACTCCTCCCACAGACGAATGTTCAACTGCATGATCTATGTCATTGACGTCCGCAGCAGTAATGCCTGCTTCATCATCCTTATCTTTAACCAAAGACTGATCGTAAAGACCTCTGCCTTCGATAATTGCATCGGCCATGGCCGCGCAAAAGAGCCGGATGGCTCTAATCGCATCATCATTACCCGGGATCTTATGATCTACCAGATCGGGATCACAGTTAGTGTCGATAACAGCGATCACCGGAATGCCGAGCTTTCTTGCCTCTCGTACGGCAATCTCTTCCTGTTTCGGATCAACCACGAAAATGGCATCGGGAAGCTTACGCATCGCCTTGATCCCTCCGAGCGACTGCTCCAGCTTATCTTTTTCCCGCGTCAGGCCCAGCATTTCTTTTTTTGTTAAAGCGTCAACGATTTTCGGATCATTTTCCATCTCTTCGAGTTTTCTCAAACGGTCAATACTCTGCCGGATCGTGGAAAAATTGGTGAGAGTCCCACCTAACCATCGGTTATGCACATGGAACATCGCACACCGTACAGCCTCTTCCTTCACTGAATCCTGCGCTTGTTTTTTCGTGCCGATAAAAAGAATGCTTCCTCCGGAAGCAGCGATATCACGCACCACTCCTTCGACATCCTTAAACATCGTCACGGTTTGCTGTAAATCGATAATGTGTATCCCGTTTCGCGCTCCAAAAATGTACGGTTTCATTTTTGGATTCCAACGGCTGGTTTGATGTCCAAAATGAACTCCAGCCTCCAGAAGTTGCTTCATTGAGATCTCGGTCATATTTTCCTCTCCTTTGGTTTTGAGCCTCCCCTTTTCTCAACTCTCATCCAATCCCATAGCGGGCACCATGGAAAAGATCAAAAAGGGTGTGAATTGATAAGAAAACGCCTTCGGGTTCATCCTTGGCACCGAAGGCTGCAACACAGTTTAATTAAAACTGGTAACCTTGGGATTTGTAACAAAGAACCGGCCTAGACGCAAGGAAACTGAAAGTGGACACACGCTACTGATTCATCGACTCAAGAAACTCTTTGTTGTCTTTCGTCCCATGCATTTTGTCCAATAAAAATTCCATGGCATCGACCACGCTGAGTTGCGACAAAACTTTTCGCAATATCCAGATGCGATTGAGGTCCTCCTTCGAAATCAACAACTCTTCCTTTCTGGTTCCAGACTTATTGATGTCGATGGCTGGAAAAACTCTCTTATCCATCAATCGCCTATCCAAATGAACCTCCATGTTACCCGTACCCTTAAATTCTTCAAAAATAACCTCATCCATTCGGCTACCGGTGTCGATGAGAGCAGTCGCAATAATCGTTAAACTGCCGCCGTCCTCGATATTTCTCGCCGCGCCGAAAAACTTTTTCGGTTTGTGCAAAGCATTGGAGTCGACACCGCCGGATAAAATTTTGCCGCTCGGCGGCACCACCGTATTGTAGGCGCGCGCGAGACGGGTGATGCTGTCGAGCAAAATCACGACGTCTTTGCCATGCTCGACCAACCGCTTTGCCTTCTCAATCACCATTTCAGCAACTTGCACGTGCCGCGTTGCCGGTTCATCGAACGTAGAACTAATCACTTCTCCATCAACCGAGCGTTGCATATCCGTGACCTCTTCGGGCCGCTCATCGATCAAGAGCACAATGAGGACAACCTCTTTGTGATTATTGGCGATTGCCTTAGCGATATGTTGCAGCATCATCGTTTTACCCGTACGAGGCGCGGCAACGATCAGACCCCGTTGGCCTTTACCGATGGGCGTTAAAAGATCAACGATTCGAGTGGTGTAATCCTCGGGCTGATACTCGAGCCGAAGGCGCTCATTTGGATATAAGGGAGTTAGGTTGTCGAAGAGGATCTTCTCTCGGGCTTTTTCAGGGTCCTCGTAATTGATTGATTCGACTTTGAGAAGAGCAAAATATCTTTCTCCTTCTTTAGGTGGCCGGATATGGCCGGAGATAATGTCTCCGGTGCGCAGGCTAAATCGCCGTATCTGACTTGGGGAGACATAAATATCGTCAGGACCTGGCAAGTAATTGTAGTCGGGTGCCCTCAAAAAACCGAATCCATCCGGGAGGGTTTCCAAGACCCCTTCGCCGTAGATATGACCATTTTGCTCGGTCTGGGCTTGCAGTATCGCAAAGATCAGCTCCTGCTTGCGCATATTAGCGGCGCCTTCGATGTTGAAATTCTTACCGATCAACGCCAAATCGCTGATTTTCTTTTCCTTTAGCGCCTTGAGATTCAGTCCATTATCTTCCACAGCCTCGGATTCGGCGGCTCGAGTTCTACCACGGACCATAACTATGCCTTCCTTTCATCTCCTGAAAAACTTAAACCAAATTCAAAATTTCTTCGCAGACTCTCTGCTTGCGAATGTTCACGCTCGGCAAATCACAAAACAATATCCGAAGACTGCCCAAAAATTCGGACAATTCTCATAGTGAACACGATTGCAAATATGGCATGTCAATACGACAGGCTTTGGCGCGCAGCAGAACTGCTTTTAGGATCCAAATCAACTTCAGAACGGATTCAACGGATGATTGTTTAATGTGGGGATCGATTCAAGAAATCGCTGAATTGGTCAATTCCTTAAAGAATAATATTTAAAACAAATTTCCTTGTCAACCCCTATCGATCTCAAACAGACTTCCTATCGTTAATTTTTTCCAATTCCATCAAGAGTCGAGCCATGTCGTCACAGACGGGCACTTGAAATTCAACTCGGCGACCCGACTTTGGATGATCGAACGCCAACCTCTCCGAATGCAACGCTTGCCGGGGAAAAATGTCCACGAACATAGTGATCCCTCGGTTGACTAAACTGCTCCGGTCACGCCTCCCGTATACTTTGTCTCCCACAAGCGGATGCCCACGGTCAGCGAGGTGGACGCGAATTTGATGCGTGCGGCCGGTTCGAGGCTTGAGCCGTAAAAAAGTAACCCAGCTGATGCTTGTCGCGTCGCTCCTCATCTTAAATGTTTTCTCAACGCTCCATTCCGTGATCGCTTGACGTGTTCTGGGATGCGCGTGCAGGCTCGACATTTTTTGTCGTTGTGATCGATGGCGTCCAATCGGACGGTCAATTATACCGCTTTGCTCGTCGAACTTGCCCCAAACTAAGGCAAGATATTCCTTCTGAACTGTCCGATCTTTAAACTGACGCGCCAAATGCTGCAGGGACCTGTGGTTTTTAGCAACCACCATCACACCGGATGTATCTTTGTCGAGTCGGTGCACGATACCAGGGCGACCTTCACCTCCGATATTCCTCAGATTCGGACAGTGATATAAAAGCGCGTTGACTAGAGTTCCATCCCGACTCCCAGCGGCGGGGTGGACTACCATGCCAGGAGCCTTATTGACGACGACGTATTCACTATCTTCATAAACGAGGTCAAGTGGTACCGCTTCCGCCGTCAGGTTCGTTTCTGTTGGTGGAATAGCGCAGAGTTGTACTAAATCGCTGGTTTTGAGGCGTGTACTCGATTTTGCCATGGCACCGTTTACGGTAATATGTCCTTCGGCAATCAACCTCTGCAGACGTGACCGACTGAAGCTGTGCTGCTCCATCGTCTCACCAAAATGCTGGGTGACAAAGACATCTAGACGCATCCCGGCAGCTTTTTCTTCAACCACTGCTCGTTCAAGGGCCATTGATGAAGCCATCGTCCGATTTATTTGGCAACGGCGAACTTTGAATGCTCGAAGACCAAGCGGGCGGCCTTCACATCTTGATGCATTTGGCTAATCAAATCTTCTATTCGGGCAAACTTCCGCTCTTCTCTTATCCTATTCACGAAGAATAATTTCACCGACTCACCGTAAACGTCCTGAGTAAAATCCAGAATAAAGCTTTCGAGCGTGCGCGGCCCTGCGCCGAAGGTGGGATTGACGCCTACATTACTAACGCTCAACCACCGCTGGTCTTTCCATTCAAAAACAGTCGCGTAGATGCCATCCTTCGGAAGCACTTCGGTACTACAAGCTAGGTTAGCCGTCGGGAAACCGAACTCCCGTCCGCGACGATGACCGCTCACAACAACACCGGATACAAAGTGAGAACGTCCCAGCATGGGCTCAACTGCATCCACTCGACCTTCCTCGATCAGTTGCCGGATACGAGAACTGCTTATCCGTACACCTTGAACCAGTATCGGCTCGACGATGCCGACGTTAAAGCCCAGTTCCCCACCCCAGCGAATCAGGTCTTCCGCACTGCCTTTCCTCCCGCGGCCAAATCTCAAATCTCGGCCCAGCCAGATTTTGGATAAACGAATATGCTCCACGAGACAGCGGCGAACGAAGTCTTCAGCGTGGATGCTTGAGAAATCGCGATCAAACTTTTGAATGATTACGGTGTCCACTCCTAGCGCCTGCAACAGGTCCATCTTATCTTGATGGGTGAGAATCATTCGCGGCGCGCGCTCGGGAGCAAGCAGTTTGAGAGGATGAGGCTCGAAAGTCAGCACTACCGACTTTGAGCCGCATTGTCTTGCCTCCATGACGGCATTTTTTACCAGGGCTTGATGGCCGAGATGTATCCCGTCAAAATTTCCCATAGTTGCGACGGTGCCGGAGTCGGGCGGGATAAAATCTTCAATGTGGCGAAAAACTTCCATAGTTTTTTGACTCGCCCAGCTGTAAACGGTTTCAGAAAGAATGATTGCGCACGACGCGCAGCAAGAGAAGGAACTAAGAAATTATTGAGCAGGAAAGGCGAGCCCTCATGACTCGAGCGATTTCAACTTCTGCTTTGCTTGCACCGCTTCTGGCGATTGCGCGTACTTCTCAACGACCTCTTGTAAGATTAGCCGAGCGTTTACTTTTTCACCTAATTCCGCAAATGCAAAACCTTGCTTTAGGAGCGCTGCGGCAACTTTGTCTCCCTGCGGGTACTTACTTCGGACCGTATCGAACTCGATGATCGCCTGATCAAATTCCCTCAGAGCATAATAGCTCTCACCGATCCAATATTGAGCGTTGTTGGCGAGCCTACTTTGGGGGTACTTTGTAAGAAAATCCTTAAACCGGCTAATGGCGACGCGGTAATCTTTATTTTCCAGGGCCCGCCATGCAGCTTCATAATCTTTTCGAAGCGATTCGCTTTCTCCCGCCGATGCCTCGCCGGGTTCCGCGGATGAAGGTGTGCTGCCAGGCTTCTGCATAGCCTTTTGCAATTCTTTCAACTCACCCTCGCGCGATTTCAGCTGTGCTTCCTGCGCTTTGAGCCCTTCAGTTAGTTGGGCAACGCGTCCTTCAAGATTTTTAACCCGCTGATCTCCCTCCCGGCTTGACTGGCCGATCTGCCGATCCACTTGATAACGAGTTTCTTCAATCCGAGCCTTCAAGGCGCTGAATTCGCGTTGCAACTGCTGCGTATTGGCCATTGTATCCGCGAGACTCGAACGCATCGATTGCATCTCGGTTTGAATCCGCGCGTTGTCATTACGCATGCGCCGCTGCTCTCGCTCCAGCAACTCGATCTGCTGCGGTTGCGCACAAGCAGAGATTCCGGCAAACGCAAACCCGATCAGTAATACGAACCGGATCTTCATGTCAGTTATCATCAAAGACATTTGACGGACATACTTAATTTAATTTAAGAAGCCGGGCGGCTTGGAATGGCTACGAAACGCGCGCGCCGATTCTGGCGCCAACAACTCTCGTTTGCTTCGGTGCACATCGGAATCTCTTCGCCGTAACTGATGGTCGAAATACGTTCAACGGAAATCCCTAGGCTTACTAGGTAATCCTTCGCTGTCTGAGCCCGCTTGGCTCCGAGCGCCAAGTTGTATTCACTGGTGCCTCGTTCATCGCAATGGCCCTCGATCTCTATCCTAGCCGACGAATTACTCTTGAGCCAGTCCGCGTTGCTTCTCAGTGTATCTCGAGCATCACCGCTAATATCGTAGCTGTCGAAGTCGAAAAAAATATCTTTTAGAGGGCTAGATGAAGGAGTTACGGGCGGCTTGCCCGCCTTTAGCTGATCGAGACTGGAGGTGGAAGGGGCATTTGATTCGCGCGTTGTACCACCCCGCCCTTCCCCCAATTGTTGATCTTTTCCCAAAGCGCCCCCTTCAGATCCGGTCGAGCCCGCGGGCGGAAGATCAGGCTTCGTTACGGTCGAAGGAGCACAACCTCCAGCTAATAGAATGAAAATAGCCATGATCGCATAGCATGCCATTCTAAAATCAAGCATTGCTAAATACTCCTTTCGGAATTTGCACAGACTCGACATGAATTTGAAGAAGTTATTCCAACCGAGGAGACCAGCTAGGTTTTGTATCATCTCCCCCAGAACCTGTCAATCTACGCTGGTTATCGCCAGTGCTTTGCATGACATAGAGATGGTAACGCCCGGCTCGATTAGAAGAAAAGACAATAAACCGTCCGTCCGGCGACCACGCTGGATCCTCATTGTCGAACCCATTCGTTGTGAGCCGCGTCGGTTCTCCGCCATCAACTCCAATGGCAAAGATCGAAAATTTACCTCCCACCCTGCTAATGTACGCAATTTTATCACCTGCAGGCGACCAATCAGGTGACGTGTTATAACTTCCGCTATAGGTCAACCGTCGTGCTTTACCGCTGGCAACATCTAGGATGTAGAGTTGCGGTGATCCGCTTCGGTCAGAAACAAACACCAACTGTCGACCATCCGGCGACCACGAGGGTGAGACATCTATCCCTGGATCCTCTGTCAGGCGTCGCATGATATTGCCATTGCGCGCCAGAAGGTGTATGTCGCTATTGCCTCCACGTTCGAGTGAAACCGCGACATTTTGACCATCCGGGGACCATTTTCCACCGAGGTTGAGTCCCGTGCGGGCGGAAAACTTCATATCTTTGCCGCTGAAGAGGTCGAATAAATACAAACTAGGATTGCGATCTTTATAGGAAGTGTAAAGAATTGACTTTCCGTCCGGCGTCCATGCTGGAGACAAGTTGATAGTACGATTATTGGTCACCTGATATTTCTCGCTGCCGTCCAAATGGGCAACGTGAATTTCCTTAAATCGGCCACCACTCGTCGAGGTATAGGCGATTCGCGTATTGAAGATACCCGCCACACCAGTGAACTGCTTAATAATTTCATCGGCAAATTTGTGCGCTATGCGACGAAAATCTCGGGCACGCCCCGTGTACCGCTTTCCTATGACTTCCTTACCCTGAGTCACGTCAAACAGACGAAGCTCCACCGTAAGTTCCTCGCCCTGGACAGAAAACCTGCCCTTTACCAGTCCCACAGCACCGATGGTCGACCAGTCTTTGAAATCAAAACTTCCGAGAGTATCGCCGCTACGCTGTGGGTGTTCGATATAAGTGGCTCGATCCAATACCCGAAACCAACCTGAAAGGTCGAGATCATATACGATAGCGTCGGCGACTCCTTCCGAGATGCGTCCGGCGTCCGCGCGGGTTGCGGCATTTTTAAGGGGTGAAATAGCAATTGGATACTTCGGCATTCCCGGACCGATTACGTCCAGGCGTACTTGCGCAACCGCAGTAAACGGATGCACAAGCGTGAAAAAAAGAACAGCAAAAAGAAGCTTCGCCTTCACTTAGTCCCCCAAATCTCACGGTTGAAAATTCATCTCCACTTGGGAGAAATCCTTGCGATACGATTCTGGCGGCGTCGGTAATGGACTGGATTTTCTCAAAGCCCGCAAAATCGACTCATCAAACGCTGGGTCTCCAGACGATTCCGCAATTTTAATCCCTATGATTTCACCGTTCTCTTTAATTCCAAAGCGTACCAAAGCCTTCAAACTATCCTTCTGCCCAGGCCAAGCCCAGTTTTGCTTGATCGTACTGACTATGCTGTTTTGATAGGCAATGAATTCAACACCCTTAACAACAGTTCCGCCTCCCCGACCTCCCTGACCAAGCGCAATCGCACCTTCGCCTTCCCCTGGGCCGACACTCAGCCCATCCCCTCCTTTAGAAACAGCGGATTTTTGTGCGCTTTCGGCTCGACTTTTCACCCGATCAACCGCCGATTGGATTAACCTTTCGCGCAACTTGTCTAAATCGGAAGATTTTTCTTCCGGCAGTGTATTGGTTTTGGTATTTTTAGTCGGCTCACTCTTCTCGATTTCCTTTCTAACCGGATCTTTTGGCGCTATTTTCTCTTCAACCGGAGCCGCTTTCTCTACCTTCTTTGTCACCTTTTCAGCTTTTTCATTTGCTGGAACTTTGTCAATCTTATCGATTTTTTCGATTTTTTCGATCTTTTCTTTCGCTTTCGGCACCTCTTTCTTGGTTTCAGGCGCGAGGACCGGTGGCTGCGGCATCACTTTTTTAGGTGACTCCTTAGGAGGTGGGATCGGCTGAAGCCGCGTGCCAAAATTATTTCCTCCGATCTTTTCTCCTCCGATCAGATCTACTGTATAGATTGGCGGGGCTGAAGGCTTTCGCGATGGAAAATAAGGTGAAATGAAAAGTGCGATGAGTAATGCAACATGAAAGATGAAAGAGAAGAGTAACCACTTTGAAAGGCGCTCACCCGGCGCAACCGGCGAGAGCGACTTCTCTTGAAAACTAATAGTTGGTTGATTCGGATCACCTGACATCTCTCATCATCCGTCTTCTGACGTTGGACGAGTCACCATGCCCACCCGATCTATACCGGCTTGCTTTAATTCGGCGATCGTTTTCATCACCGTGCCGTAGAGAACGTCCTGATCCGCACGGACATAGACTTGCCTATCTGCTTGATTCTTGCGAATAGCGCGCAGCTTTGTGCCGAGTTCATCCAAGGTCATAACATTATCATTTAAATAAATCTTGCCGGTCTTGGCAATGCTCACAACCAGTAAATCATCGCTTCCGGTAATCGCCCCGGTTTTCGCTTGTGGTAAATTGACCTGGACGCCCTGCTGAATAATCGGCGCAGTGACCATGAAAATAACCAAAAGAACCAACATGACGTCCACCAGCGGGGTGACGTTAATTTGAGAAATCGTTGTGCTGTCACGCGAGGAGGAAGCATCCATTGCCATGTGAACCTCTTTTCTATTTGAAGAAGTGACGTTCGGCTATATTCAAAAACTCGTGCGAGAAGTTATCCATTTCGACAGCTAGCACTTTAATCTGTTGAACGAAGTAATTGTAGGCCATGAGCGCAGGAATTGCCGCTGCCAGACCGACTGCGGTGGCGATAAGGGCCTCCGCAATGCCTGGCGCGACGGCTTGAATACTGGATGAATGGGTCACGCTAAGGCCCAAAAACGCGTTCATGATTCCCCAGACGGTTCCAAAAAGGCCGATGAAAGGCGCCGCGCTGGCCGTAGTTGCGAGAAACGTGCAATGCTTCTCAAGCTTGGTGATTTCGACACTGGTCGCACGTTTCATGGCACGGGAGACGTTATCGACTCCGCCCAACTCAGTAGTCAAATTATCTGCCCCCGGCGAATCCTTTTTTGAACGAGAGACGCGAACGAGCTCTTCATAACCTGAGCGAAAGACCTGCGCCACGGGACTGGCTTTCAACTCTCGGCTGGCATCGTGGATGGATGAGAGGTTGCGTCGTTCCCAAAAGATTTCAATGAATTTGTCGGATTCGCGCTTGGCTCTGCGCATCTGCCGATATTTAAAGGCGATGATCCCCCAACCGATGACGGAAAACAATATGAGCAGATATAGGACCGCTTGAACGACGATACCCGAACCGCGAACAAGATCCAGAATGCCTTGCTGTTGCGGCACAAACAAACCGTCTTGGGCTAAAAGCTGGAGAGACGAGAAAGAAAACATGATGGGTTTCAAAAAGTTATTTGAAAAAGTAGTATAAGCTCTGTAATTAGTCAATTAGTAAGTTAACATTTACTCTATATTTCTTGTTCCCGGAAATAGGATATAACTATGATTCGGCGTATCGATCAGATCGACACCCTAGACAAAAGAGTATTTGTGCGGGTTGATTTCAATGTGCCCATCGCCAAAGGCAAGATTACTGAACCCCACCGCATTGAAAGCACTTTGCCGACGATACGATTGATTTTGGAAAAAGCCAAAACAGTAATCGTCGCATCACACCTGGGCCGCCCCGAAGGTAAGCAAAAGCCCCAATATAGCCTCGCCCCGGTGCGGGATTATCTTAGCCAGGCCCTTGGAGAATCGGTTGTCCTGGCACCCGATTGCGTTGGTGCCGAGGTAGAGGAAATTGCGCGGAATCCCAAATTTCGCGTTGTGTTGCTGGAAAACCTACGATTTCACGCGGAAGAAGAAAAGAATGACACGGATTTCTCTCGTGCTCTCGCTTCGCTTGCCGATGTGTATGTCAACGATGCATTCGGCGCCGCACATCGCGCGCATGCTTCGATTGCGGGTATGGCGGCCTTTTTTAAAGTGAAAGCTGCCGGACTTTTGCTGCAAAAGGAACTTGACTATCTCTCGCGCCTTCTTTCTAATCCGGAAAAGCCTTTTGTTACCGTTCTCGGTGGCGCTAAAGTTTCAGATAAGATCAATGTCATTAAAAATTTATTACCTAAAATCGACGCATTGCTTATCGGCGGCGGAATGGCATACACTTTTCTAAAAACCAATGGAATCAACGTGGGAAAGTCCCTGGTCGAAGACGACAAAATATCTCTTGCTAAAGAGCTTATAACCGAGGCAACCACACTGGGTGTCAAGATACTCTTGCCCGTTGATCACCTGACAGGAGATGGAGAAAAAAAGAATCCCTCCACAAGTGACATAAGTATTCCAGCCGAACGAATGGGACTGGATATCGGCCCGGAGACTATAAGACGATTCGTCGAGGAGATCACCAAGGCGAAAATGGTATTGTGGAACGGTCCCGTCGGCTTTTTTGAAATTGAGCCCTTCAGTCAAGGAAGTAACGCCTTGGCACGGGCTCTGGCCGAAAATCATACAAAGCTTGTCAGTGTAATAGCCGGAGGGGATACCGTTGCCGCAGTCACAGCTGCCGGGGTCACCGATAAAATCACGCACCTTTCCACCGGAGGCGGTGCGACTTTAGAATTTCTCGAAGGACGCGAACTCCCAGGCATCAAAGCGCTTGAAGAAACTTTATGAGATCACCGCTGGTAGTCGGCAACTGGAAGATGAACGGAACCCTGGTGGAGGTCTCCAGTCTTGCCGGCGCTATTGCTAAAGAGCTTAAGAAAAAGCCATCGAAGGCTTCCCTGGTTTTGGCTCCGCCGGCGACCGCCCTAGTTCAGCTAAATCAAAAAATCCGTAGGTCTGAAATCTCGCTCGCAGCGCAGAACTGCCATTGGCAAGACAGTGGCGCGTTTACCGGTGAAGTAAGCCCACTCATGCTGCGTGACATTGGTTGCATGTACGTGATCGTGGGCCACTCAGAGCGTCGCCATATTTTTCACGAAACTGACGAGATGATAGCAAAAAAATTAGTTGCTGCGATCAGGAACAAGCTTCGGCCTATTCTGTGTGTTGGCGAAACACTCGCGGAACGGGAGGACGGCTTAGCTACGAAAGTGATTACGCGCCAACTGCGGATTGCATTGAAGCAACTGGCGAGAAATGATATACGGAATGTCGAAGTCGCTTACGAGCCAATCTGGGCAATTGGGACCGGCCACAACGCAGAGCCCAAGCAAATAACTGAAATTCATGGACGGATTCGCCGCTTTCTTGCGGACTCATTCGGCCAAAGTAATGCCAAACGCGTGCGGGTATTGTATGGAGGAAGCGTGAAACCTGAGAATTCCAACGATCTGGCAAAAACTTCGGAGGTCGATGGCTTACTCGTCGGCGGAGCGAGCCTAAAGGCGGAGACCTTTATTCCAGTGATTCGTTGTTTCGATAGCCACGGATAGAAATTATGGTTATAGCGGTTACGATTATTCATTTTATTGTTTGTATTGGTTTAATTCTGGTGGTATTGCTCCAAACCGGTAAAGGGGCCGAAATTGGCGCTGTATTTGGTGGCGGTTCTAGCTCGACGATATTCGGTAGCAGTGGCGCAGGAAATTTTCTGACAAAGCTAACTACGGCAATGGCCATCGTATTCATGATCACGTCCCTGGCCTTAGGGTATTTTGCCGGTCAAAGACCCACTGCCACGATATTCGACCAACGCAGTCCCGCTGCACAGCCCGATACACCGACACAATCAGCACCACCGATTAAGGAACAATCCGGGCCAACAAATAGTCCTGATGCATCAGTTGTTCCAACAACCCCTAAAGAGACGCAGCCACAGAAGTCAACAAACCCATAACTAACGTCGCGAGGATGGCGGAATCGGCAGACGCGCTAGTTTGAGGGGCTAGTGCCAGAAATGGCGTGGGGGTTCAAATCCCCCTCCTCGCACCACTAATGCACTAACCAGCCGACAACACACCTGACGCAGAAGTGCGAGATATTCCTGCAAAGGCAGTATTCGAATACCCTTTTTAGAACTTCATCCTCTTGCCATTTTTGTCGCCTTGAGTTCGATGCTGTCGATTTTTCGACCGAACGCAAGCTTTTATCGCCGTCAAGCACACCGGTTCCTTAATACAACCAGTGAGTTACATGAATACGACGGGGTGGCATAGGCCTTGCTCGATGGGATCGTTCGGGAGTACACATGGAAATGAAAACAGCCGATACGGCCATCAAGTTATTAACCCTCGCCGAGGCAGCCAGTATTCTAAAGATTTCTAAAAGAACCCTGCATAGAATGATCCAGCACCGCCAGATCCCTGCCTTTAAGGTTGGTGGACAGTGGCGAATACTGGAAAGCCGATTTCAAGAGTGGGTTCAAGAGGAAGAAAATATCACGCCAAAGGTGATCTAAGCGGATGCGAAATGCAAAAGACTTAAAGCCGGTCCGAGTAGTCACTCATTAGATTTATTAAACCCATAAGCCTGCCAGTTCTTCACAACCTTCTCCTGCAACTCTTTCGGCCAAAGATTTTCTAAAGTGGCCTTCACGGGAATTGTCTCTTGGGGCCAATCCTTGGGCCATGTGCAGTCGAAGATCACGCCCGCTGCATCGCCAATGAGACGCTCCTTTTGCGGCAAAAACGGCAGCAAAATCGGGAACCCTGGATTGTGCGGCACCTGGTGAATTCCATTTACAGGATGGCACTTGGTCGTAATAGCATGCAGAACTTCATCCATGTTCGTTGGTTCAACGTCGGAGTCGACAATGACAATGTAGTAGGTAAACAGCCCGGGCTTAGTCGCCCATAGGGCATGAGCGACACGGCGCGCGAAATTCACAAACGGTACCTCAGTAGATACCACCGCCATGTGTCCCACGGCGTGGGGCGGACAGAATACGCCCTTAACCGGTAGGCCGAGCTTTTTAAGTTCGGAAAATATTTCCGCTCCCTTAATCAATGCCGTTGCGGTCTGTCCCTCATGCACCGGCATTCCCATGTTCGAGAAAGGCAGAATAGGGTCATTTCGATAGGTGATGGCGTTGATCTTCATAACTGGTTTAGGTGAAGACTTCCCCGCCTCATAACCCATGTATTCGCCGAAAGGCCCTTCGATCATGCGTTCGTGCGGCAACACCTCTCCTTCAAGAATAATTTCCGCGCTAGCAGGAACCTCGATATCGATGGTCTCGCATTTCACCAATGGAACCGGTGTCTCCTGCAACGCGCCTGCAACTTCCACCTCATTAACGTAAGGGGGCAGTTGCACGCAGCTCACAATCGGAATTACCGGCTGCCCGCCGATCGCCACAGCCACCGGCATCGGCCGATTCATCAACTCGTACTTTTGATACATCTGGCCGATATGTTGTTGCATCGGGAAAAGACATCCCAATGTGTTCCGGTTATGGACCATAAGACGATACATACCCCAGTTGACCCACGAGCTATCCGGATCCTTGGTTATGACCGTGTGCCACGTGCCAATATATCTTCCGCCATCACCCCCATGAATCAGCGGAATAGGGAACTTGAGCACATCTACATTCTCCCCTTTCATGATGTTTTCTTTACAGGGTCCGGTGCTCACAATGACGGGCTTGATTAATTTTTCCTTACGTTGCAGGTAGGTTTGCATGATTTCTTTTGCCGACGCATTCGGCCGCATGCCGAGCGCCAGCGCGGTGCGCGCAAAAAGCGAATGTCCTCTTTTCTTGCTCGCACCTAATGGTGCTCCGAGAGTGCGGAACCCTTGAGGATATCCTCTTATGTTCTCAAACAGGGCAGCCGGCGCGCCAAGATCATAACACCGTCGGGTGATGGCGCCCATTTCAAGATTCCAATCGACTTGGGCTTTGATCCGCTGCAGTTCTTCGAACTCATCCAACACGTCGAGATAGTCTCTAAGACTCTCAATTTTCATGTTAGTTCTCCCGCCTGGATAAAGAAGTTTAAGAAGTATTCTTTGTAGAAACAGCTTTAATTTTCAGTTTGAAGCGAGCCTATTTCAGCGCGATATGAGTGGCAAACGACGCAGTCGCGCCTTTTTTTCAAGCAACTTGTCAGATGCTTTATACAGACCCTCGCGCATTTAGGCAAAACAAACCGGATACATCTAGCCTCTGATTCTTTAGTGGACAAATTTAGCAATGTATTTTATATTCTCAACCTTGTACCGAAAGGGGGAGCTAATGGCAGACACGAATAGACCACACGACTCAGGAGCCTACCTCGGACCAGGCACCAAAATTAACGGAAAGCTATTCTTCGATGGACCGACGACCATCGACGGTGACGTCGAGGGGGAGATTACGGCACAAGCCAGCATTACTATCGGACAACAGGCGACGGTGAAAGGGAAAATTACGGCCGCATCCATCGTGGTGCAAGGTAAAGTGATGGCCGATGTTCAAGCAGAAAAGAAGCTCGATATCCAACCGCCCGGTTCTGTAGTCGGCGACGTCACGACTCAAAGCCTGGTGATCGGTGATGGCGCGGTTCTCGAAGGGCATGTATCAATGAGAAAAGAAGGAAGGGTCTTACCACTGCGCCAAGACGCAAAAAAAGAAGGTGTTTCCTAAGACCACTCATCCACCAAAAGGGCCACGATTCTCCGCTCCTTGACGAGTCCGCGCGACCTCATCCTGAGCGCTGAACTGCTTATAGGAGCCGAAGCCGTAGATAAGAATACGCATGGCGGCTAACCCAAACGAGCGACAAGAACGATGAATACGGATACGACGTATGAACGCGATCCTGGATTACAGAGCGAAAAAGAACTGGCCGGCAATCTGCCGGCCAGGCTTGAGTAGATCGACGGGAAACTGTGCTTATTCCTTCGCCGCGGCCCGATACCCGACGTCTGCCGCAGCCTTTCCATCGGCAGCGACCTCGTGATAAATTTTGGCGCCGCTTTTCTTAAACTCCTCTGCCTTCTCTTGCATGCCGGCCTCCAGGGCCGCCTGATCCTCCATCCCCTTCTGCGCCGCATACTCGCGCACATCCTGGGTAATCTTCATGGAACAAAAGTGGGGTCCGCACATGGAACAGAAATGAGCCACTTTTGCGCCCTGAGCGGGCAAAGTCTCATCGTGAAATTCTCGCGCCGTCTCCGGGTCCAAGCTCAAGTTGAACTGATCTTCCCAGCGGAACTCAAAACGCGCTTGGCTAAGCGCGTTATCACGAATCTGCGCGCCCGGATGCCCTTTTGCTAAATCCGCCGCATGCGCCGCAATCTTGTAAGTGATGACCCCGTCCTTGACGTCTTTTTTATCGGGCAAACCGAGATGCTCTTTGGGCGTCACATAACAGAGCATCGCCGTGCCGTACCAACCGATCATTGCCGCGCCGATGCCGCTGGTAATGTGATCGTATCCGGGCGCGATATCGGTGGTCAGCGGGCCCAGTGTGTAAAAAGGCGCCTCATGGCAGACCTCCAGTTGCTTGGTCATATTCTCGTGAATGAGGTGCATCGGCACATGGCCCGGGCCCTCGATCATGACCTGCACGTCGTGCTTCCAGGCGATCTTGGTCAGTTCGCCGAGAGTTTCCAACTCACCGAACTGAGCCTCGTCGTTAGCATCGGCAATCGAGCCTGGACGGAGTCCGTCGCCCAACGAAAAGGAGACGTCGTACGCCTTCATGATGTCGCAGATCTCTTCAAAATGAGTATAGAGAAAATTCTCTCTGTGATGCGCCAGACACCACTTCGCCAGGATCGATCCGCCACGGGACACGATGCCGGTCACCCGCGTTGCCGTCAGCGGCACGTAGCGAAGCAGCACGCCGGCGTGAATCGTAAAATACGACACGCCCTGCTCGGCTTGTTCGATCAGGGTATCGCGAAATATTTCCCACGTAAGCTCCTCAGCTTTGCCGTTCACTTTTTCCAATGCCTGATAGATCGGCACGGTGCCGATAGGCACCGGAGAATTGCGCAAAATCCATTCGCGTGTCTCGTGGATGTCGGCGCCGGTGGACAAATCCATGACGGTATCGGCGCCCCAGCGCGTTGCCCAAATCATTTTTTCCACTTCTTCTTCGATCGAAGAAGCCACCGCGGAATTGCCGATATTGGCGTTGATCTTGACTAAGAAATTGCGGCCGATGATCATCGGTTCGGCTTCCGCATGATTGATGTTAGCCGGAATAATCGCCCGCCCGCGCGCGACCTCGTCACGGACAAATTCCGGCGTGACAAACTTAGGAATCGACGCGCCGAAACTATTGCCGGTATGGGTACGGACCGGGCTTGCATCGCCGTGTTCCATTGCCTTTTGCCGGCCAAGGTTTTCGCGAATTGCGATGTATTCCATCTCCGGTGTGATCATGCCCTTTTTGGCGTAATGCATTTGCGATACGTTACAGTCGTTTTTGGCGCGCAAGATGGACCGACGCGACGCATCCGGAAAACGCTCGGTTTGCGGATCAGGAGAGCCATTTTTGCCGTTCACCGGCCGGTAACTGCTCGCGCTAAGCTCGTCGACATCGCCGCGGTTGCGAATCCAGTCTAATCGCAGTGGCTTTAGACCTTTCCTGATGTCGGTCGCGGCATTCACATCGGTGTAAGGACCGGAGGTGTCGTATATCATCACCGGTGGATTTGTCTGTTCGCCGTGTCCGTTACTTTGGTGATCGTTACCGCTGCTGGAGACATGGACCGCACGCATCGCAACTTGCACGTCCGGAGATCCGTGGCGCTGGACGTAAAGCTTGTGCGACGCGGGCAAAGGTTGAGTCGTAATCCCGTTCTGTTTCGAACCGATCTGGTTGTTTCCGTTTGACATACAATACCTCCTGGGAATCCTGCGCTGCGTTATTCGTTTACCAGCATAACTTCTTAGACACGACGGTACGGTTTAACGTACTCTTCATACAGTCCTTCTTTGCCCTTTTCGGCCAGATCCCGAGACCGTTGCATCAACACCTCTTTGTCTTCGACAAAATCTTTTCGACTAAAACCCAGGTTGCCGGGATGAGTTCCGGTGTCCATCCGAACCGCGTCACAGGGACAGGCTTCGACACAGAATCCGCAATAGATGCACCGCAATGTATCGATCTCATAACGGATCGGGAACTTCTCGACCGATTTATCGGGATACTCGCCCGCTTCAATATAGATGCACTCGGCAGGACATGCGGTGGCGCAGAGAAAACAGGCGGTGCATTGCACAGCCCCATCGTTCTTTAAGGTTAATCGGTGACGACCGCGAAAAGTATCGGGATAGGGTAACCGTTCTTCGGGATACTGCACAGTAACGGATACCTGAACATCTCTTGCCAATCCAAACTTTTGCAAGGCGTGAACAATGAGGTTACGCCAGAACCGGTATCCGGTGACCGTAAGACCCCGGATCACCTCGGGGAAGTATAGACGCTCCCAGAGGTTCATTTCTTCAATGCGTTTCATGAATCAATAATATCCTTAGCCAAGCTGCAGACGTGCAGGGTGAAACGATAATGGATGCGCCCAATCGCGTGCTTTAGCCCCTTGCCTCAAGTTTCAGTCTCACCTCACTCTACAGATGTTTACGGAGGGTTGTCAAGAAAAGGAAAACAAGTAAAAACAAGTGCTTTCCTTCCTATTCGGAATCATATTGGAGAATTGAAAAGACGCTGTAAGGTTGTAGTTTCTCCCTGCCTTGTAAGAACGAAAGTTCGATTACGAAAGCGCATTCCACAACCGTCCCCCCAAGCTTGGAAACCAGTTGTGCAGTCGCCGCGGCGGTTCCCCCTGTGGCGATCAAATCATCGGCGATGACCACACGCGCATTTTTGGGAATCGCGTCGATATGGATTTCAAGCGAGTCCGTGCCATATTCCAACTCATAACTGGCGCTGTGGGTATCGTAGGGCAATTTACCCGGCTTGCGAACCACGCAGAACCCTGCCTTGAGTTTATAGGCGAGCGCCGAACCGACGATAAAACCGCGCGATTCGATTCCCAAGATCGTGTCGACTTTCTGTTCGCGATAACGATCGGCCAGAATGTCGATGGTTTTGGCAAACAGCGCACCGTTACCAAGTAACGGCGTGATGTCCTTGAATACGATACCCGGCTTGGGGAAATTGGGTATGTCTCGAATCGCATGGCGAATACTCGTGATGTCGTTCTTCATGTCGGTGAACTCCCACAATAGCGCGTGCCCACCAAGGAAGACCCAGTTGCTGGACACGTAAAAGATTTTCAGATCTGAAATTGGACACCCTGCGCAGCAGGACTATCCCCACACCTGCCGGGTCGTTTCAACCACGACTGCTAATTTCCGTTTCTGATCGTCCTCACTGATTAAATTACCCACCACGTCGGAAGAAAAACCGCACTGCGGGCTGAGGGCAATTTGTTCCAGCGGCACATGCTTGCTTGCCGAATCGATGCGTCGTTTCAATTCATCGACGGTCTCGAGCTGCGGCACTTTCGTGCTCACCAGCCCCAGAACGACTACTTTCCCTTTGGGTAAAAACCGCAGCGGCTCGAAGCCGCCCGCTCTTGGGGTGTCATACTCAAAAAGGAAACGATCGTGCTTCAATTCATTGAGGAGGCGCTCGGCAATCTCGTCATAGGTACCTTCCCGATGCCACATACTTCGTTGATTTCCCCGGCACAGATGAATGCCGAACGTCATGTCGTCAAAGCCCTCAAGAACGTCGTTATCCGCCTTCAAGGAGCGTGTGAAGTTCTCGCCGGGGTCTTCACCGCGTGCGCGCATGGCGTCGAGCGACGGCGGATCGACATAGGCGGTATATCCCGGCGCATCGATCTGCACATAACGGCAGCCGGCCTGCATGAGTCCGGCGACGATTTCTCTTTCCACCTTCACCACGTCGGCCATGAATTCAATCATGGTCGAATAGATAGATTTAGAATTTTGCCAATCGAAACGTTGAGAAATACGGTCGGGTCCGATGAGGGTGACTTTTGCCGGTCTTTGGGCGACTTGGCTGACGAAAATATATTCTTCCAACGGGGTATTACGAGACAACCGAAGCTTTTCCACAACCGGGCGGCGCTGCGCAACAGCAGTTCCCTTGCGCTCGCCTTGGTCGGGAATTTCCCAGCGCTGCAATGGATTGCTACCTTCGACGCGACGCTCGTAGAACTTGAGACTGGACCGTCCGGCATCGTAGCCGGACACTGACTCGCCAAAGCTATCCTGGAAATTAAGCCGCCGGTACTCGCCGTCCGTTACAACTGCCAAGCCCACTTCTTCCTGCAGCCGCACGGCATCGCGGATGCTTTGGTTTTCCACCTCCCTCAGCTCGTCCAGAGTTCGTTTTCCCTCATCGTAGCTTACACGGGCTTTCTTCAGTTTTGCTGGACGTAGCAAACTGCCGACTGTATCGTTGCGAATTTCTGCTAACTCTTTCATTCCATTGCTCCATTTAATTAAACATCAACTTTTCGGCGCCACCTCATCCAACGATTGGCGGCAACACAACCCTGGGAGATAGAGAAGCGGGTCTTGCGCGACATTATTTTGGCGGATTTCGAGATGAAGATGCGGTCCGGAAACTCTTCCTGTGCTGCCGACTTTCGCAATCACCTCACCTTGAGAAACCAGTTGCCCCTGCCGCACGAGATTGGCGTGATTATGGCCATAGACCGACACTAAACCGCCGGCGTGCCGGAGAATCACCAGATTGCCATAACCGCGCAGTCGGTCGCTGTAAATCACCTCGCCCTTTTCGATAGCCATGATCGGCGTCCCCTCCTCCGCCGCGATATCGATGCCATCGTGAAAGCTGGAACCGCGGGGCCCAAAATGGGAACTCACGCCTCCCGCGATAGGCCAGACGAACCCGCCGCGGGCAGGCTCGTTAGTTTCCGGAGCTGCCGGAAGGGCTTGAACCGAATCGTTCGGTGTAATCGTTTCTACAGGTAACTGACGCACGGCTCCAGGAATAAAGAGTCTTTGTCCGACGCGAATCCGGCTGGAATCCCTGAGCCGATTGACGCGGGCCAGTTCTGCGTAACTTAAGTCATACGCTTTGCCGATACGAAATAAATTTTCGCCCGGTTTCACGACGTGGTAAATTCCTGAAGCTCTTTTCGCAGCGGGAGGCTCTGACACCTGCGACGCGCATCCGGCTATGTGCCAGAGCAGAACTAAGCCGACCAGGCGGGACGGAAGACCGGCGCTTAGTCCTGCCAACCGAACTTCCCCCAGAGCTTTACGAACCGGCATTCCCCGAGCTCTTCTTCATGAAAGCCTAGCTGTTTGCGCCGGTATATTTTCAATATCTGGGTATCCCCATCGCCGATGGGAATAATCAACTTTCCGCCCACCGAAAGCTGTTCTACCAGCGGACGTGGCAGATCGGGAGCACCGGCGGCGACGATAATGGCATCGAATGGGGCGTGCTCCGACCAACCGATGGTTCCGTCGCCGACATGAATAGCAATGTTGTGATACTCCAAACGGTCCAAGAGATTCCGAGCCCGGCGAGCCAGGGTGCGAATCTTCTCGACGGAAAAAACATTGAAGCAAAGCTCTGCGAGCAGCGCTGTTTGATAACCTGATCCGGTACCGATCTCAAGAACCTTCTCTTCACCTGTCAGGCAGAGCGCCTGGGTCATTCTCCCAGCCATATAGGGCTGCGAGATCGTCTGCTTTTCACCGATCGGGAGAGCGCCATCGTCATATGCGCGATTGACTATCCCGGAGTCGACAAACAGGTGTCTTGGAATCCGCCGCATGGCGTCAATAACGCGCTGGTCATGGATCCCACGCGCGATGAGTTGCTCTTGGACCATTCTTTCTCTGGCCCAAGTGTAATTTATATGAGGCGTATCGGTCGGCTTCACTTGCAGTAAGAAATACAAGGACAAATGGGTAGATCAGAGAAACAGCCCCAATAAACCACCGCACTAACTTTCCGAACGGTTTAAAACATCTTTATCAGATGTAGCATAGCCTGCAGCGGTTTTCTATGAACTCATCTCTCTAACAGATAGGGATCGTCTGCGAGCATACCCGTGAGACGCGTCGAATCTGAAGAACAAGTTAACTTGCGAAATGCACAGCAATGCCAAAAATCGTTTATTTAAAGCGATCTCTCTGGAAAACCTACTAGAGACCGATCAGAATTGACCGGTCTCTAGTGCGTTGGATAAGCTCGATGAGGTAAAAAATGGTCGGGGCGACCGGATTTGAACCGGTGACCACACGCACCCCAAGCGTGTGCGCTACCAGGCTGCGCTACGCCCCGAAGGCCGATCAAGTTAGGCGAGAATGTAACACTGCCGTGCTGTTAAATCAATTTAATGGCATTCGTATGTCTCTCTTTAAGAGATGTCATTGATGAACGCTCACAATCACTCGAACTGGACGTCTGGCTTTTTGCCCCTGCAACGGTAAACTAGCCAACATTTGAGCTGGAAAAAATTTGCAGACCAAACAAGAAAGCGTGAGAGCCGTGCTTGATTTCACATTAGACAACTTCGAACAACCCGCTGAATTACCACGCCTGGCTGACGATGAAGTTCATGTCTGGCTAGTTGATCTTGATGCATCCGACTGCCGTATTGAACAATTGCAGAAAGATCTTTCATCCGAAGAACTTGCTCGAGCCGGCAAATTCAAATTCGAGCGCGATCGCAAAAGGTACATCGTAGCTCACGGCGCATTGCGTCATATTTTAGGACACTATCTTAGAATCGATCCATTACGGTTGAAGTTCTTGGCAGGGCCGCAGGGAAAACCGGAACTGTTATCGACTGTCGAAGCCAAACCTCTATGCTTCAACCTGTCGCATTCGGCAAGCGCGGCGTTAATTGGCGTCACTGACGGAAGACGGATCGGAATCGATGTCGAGTATATACATCGAGAGTTCGACCGAATGGAGCTTGCGGCTAGGTTCTTCGCGCCCGGAGAAGTGGCTCAACTCACAAGGCTTCCATCCGCACTTCAGCCGCAAGCGTTCTTCAACTGCTGGACCCGTAAAGAGGCATACATCAAAGCACAAGGACTGGGGTTACAGTTACCGTTAAAGGACTTCGAGGTGTCGCTTATTCCGGGAGAACCGGCGGCGCTTCTGAGGACTGAGGATGATGTGGCGGAAGCCTCATGTTGGCGCTTGGAAGAAATTCCCATCGGCCCTGATTATATCGGCGCGCTCGCCGTCGAGGGACATGACTGGAATCTCAGATGTTTTCAATCCCCGACAAATGGCGTCTAACGTATCGGTCGGATTCCTCAAAAGCATCTCCCCAACGCTCGTCGCATCAGAAACTTTTTGCGTCAGGAAAGCAGTCGACGAAGCGATTCGAGATCTTTTTTGAGTTTGGCGAGGGCGGTTCTATACTTCTGATCGGAGAGCGGCAGCTTCAGTTGGTCTTTCTCTTCCTTCTTGGTCTCCTTCAGTTTTTTGCGCGCGCCTTCGATCGTAAACCCTTCGGTGTAGAGGAGCCGCTTGATATCCAATAAAAGCTCCACATCCTTTTTCTTGTAAAGACGATGGCGCGATGGCGCCTTTGAAGGCTTGAGCAGATCGAATTCCGTTTCCCAGTAGCGCAACACATAGGGTTCGACCCCGACGATCTCGCTCACTTCGCCGATCTTGAAATAAATTTTATCCGGCAACGGAGTTGGCATCACAATTATCTATTCCGCTTCAGTAGGCGAAGATTCCGTCGCCGACATCCCGTTGAGACTTTTCTTGAGAATCTGGCTCGCTTTAAAGGTCAGCACTTTACGTCCCACGATAATAATTTCATCGCCGGTTTGCGGATTTCTTCCTTTGCGCGGCCGCTTGGTATTGACGACGAAATTGCCGAAGCCGGAAATTTTGACTTTTTGACCCTGCTCGAGGCAACCTTTGATAATATCGAAAGTGGCTTCGACTACGTCGGTCGCGTCCTTTTTAGAAAAGCCGACCTTTTCGTAAATTCGCGTGATGATTTCTGCCTTCGTCATTGCCAATATCCCTTTCCTAGCAATTGGGGTTTTTTAGCTCCTTCGCTGAGCAGTAAAAACCTTGCCGACATGATCAACGAGATCTTGGTGAAGCGCATTGACCTCGCCGTCAGTTAACGTCCGATCATTGGCGCGATAGGAAATTTTGTATGCCAAGCTTTTCTTGCCTTCAGGAATCGATGCGCCACGGTACTCGTCAAATACTTCTATACGTTCAATTAGTGTTTGGCCAAGTTCGTTGATGCAACCGATGATCTGTTGAGACGGGAGAGCCTGATCCACGACTAGAGCAATATCACGCTCGACCGCCGGGTAACGCGGCAGGGAACTAGCCTTTATTTGTCGCGGAGAATACTGAACCAACTTGTCAAAGTCAAGTTCGAATGGCAGAAACGCCGGCACACCGAATTGATCAATCAGGTTTGGATGACTCTCTCCCATATGGCCTATTTTTTGGCCATCGTACAGTAGATCGGAAGCTCTTCCGGGATGAAGGACACTGAGCTTAGCACGTGACCAAATAACCGATTCTCGCAAATGGAACACGTCGAGAATCCCTTCGACCAGTCCTTTAGAGTCGAGGAACCCGATTGCAGATCCATTTCCCGACGATCGCAATCCTTTGCGCGTTCGCGAACCGAAAAGTAAACCCGCCAGACATTGCTTCTCTTCAATCTCGCCGTTCGCCTGCCGGCGAAAAATTTTGCCCAGTTGATAGGCAAAGAAATTTTCCGCCTGCTGGGCGAGATTGAGCCGAAAGTTGTCAATGAGTCCAGGGAGCAGGCTCAACCGCATCTCGGCACTTTCCTTCACCAGCGGGTTCAAGACCGGCACGGCTGATGTTGGGCCGTCCCATAGACCTGAGAACGCGTGGTTCATCGCCTCGCTGGTAAAGGGAAGATTGATCGCTTCGACCAATCCCTCGCCGGCGAGAAAGGAACGGATTCTGCGCTCCCATGCGAGATGATAGTCGGCTCTTGCTGCCGCACATTGCAGTATCGGTAACGTCGTGGGGATGTTCTGATAACCATAGAGCCGCGCCAGATCCTCGATCAAGTCCGCCTCGCGGGTTAGATCCGTGCGACGTGTCGGTGGTAAAACTTCAAGGCTGCCCTGCCCTGCTCGCTTGTGGATCTTCAGACCGAGAGCTTTGAGGAATTTTTCCACCTGATCGGGAGGGATTCTCGTTCCGAGTAATTTCTCGATGCTTTCCTGCCGTAGCAGAATGGATGATATCTTTGGCGGCCTGGGATAGCTGTCCAGCACTCCGGCTTCTACGGACCCGCCGGCGTACTCGGCCATGAGAGCTGTCGCGCGATCCGCCGCTGCGACCGTCCCCGAGGGATCGACGCCACGCTCGAACCGGTGCGATGCTTCGCTGTGTAGACCCAGCCGTTTTGCCGTGCGGCGAATGGTAGTCGGATCGAAATGAGCGCTTTCTAAGAGAACCCGGCGGGTTTGGTTTGTAACTTCGGAATTGTGCCCGCCCATGACTCCAGCCAAGGCGATGGGCATCTCGCCATCGCAAATCAATAGATCACTTTCGCTCAGTTCCCGCTCGATGCCGTCCAGTGTAATAAATTTCTTGACACTACCCGCTCGCCGCACGACGATCCGCCCATCGGTTAATCGGTCCAAATCGAACGCGTGCAGCGGTTGTCCGGTCTCCAACATCACGTAATTGGTAACGTCTACAACATTATTAAGCGCGCGAACCCCGCACGCCTCGAGTCGATCCCGCATCCATACGGGCGCCTGGCCCATCCGGACCCCCTCGATGACTTTGGCCGAGTAACGAGGGCAAAGCTCGGGGTCAGTAATTTCTATCGCCATGCCCGCCAAACTCTGCACCGTGTTGCCATCTCTATGGGCTAGGTTCGCCGTAACGGTATTGCCGGTGAGGACGGACACCTCCCGGGCCAAGCCCATGACGCTCAAACAATCGCCGCGATTGGGGGTCACGCTGATTTCAAACAACCAGTCGCTGGCACCGCCTTCGATCGCGCTCAACGGCGTGACCGACTCCACTTCGAGACCCGCCATCGTCAGCAATTCGGAAAGCTTCTCGGGAGAATCGTCGAAGGCGACGAATTCCTTTAACCAATTCAGAGTAAACTTCATGAAAATAGCGTATCGGAGTGCTGGAGGATGGGAGGGTCCGGTCCAATACCACTACTCCAACATGACTCCGTCTAAAAACTCTTTTTAGCCGAATTGTCTGAGGAATCTCAAATCGTTTTGAAAAAACAGCCGGATGTCGTCGATACTATATTTAAGCATCGCAATACGTTCAACGCCCATGCCAAAAGCGAATCCGGACACTCGTTCCGGATCATAGCCGACAAATCTAAAAACTTGCGGATCGATCATGCCGGCGCCAATGATCTCCAGCCAGCCGCTGCCCTTGCAGACTCGGCAGTGCTGCTCTTGAGCATTGCGTCGATACCCGCTGCAGATCACACACTGGATATCGATTTCCGCGCTCGGCTCTGTAAACGGAAAAAAACTCGGTCGAAAACGCACCCCGGCTTTTTCACTGAAAACCTGCTTCAAGAAGTGAGTCAATACGCCTTTGAGGTCCGAGAAGGCTATATCGCCATCCACCATGAAGCCCTCCACTTGATGAAACATCGGCGAGTGAGTGGCGTCGTCATCATGGCGATAAACCGCGCCTGGGACGACAACCTGTAACGGCGGCTGGCGATTCTCCATGGTGCGGATCTGCACCGGCGAGGTATGGGTCCTCAACAATCGGCCGTCTGTGACAAAAAAAGTATCCTGCATATCTCTGGCAGGATGATCCTTGGGAATATTCAGCGCTTCAAAATTGTGGTAATCGTCCTCGATATCGGGTCCGCGCGCGATTTCGAAGCCCATGCCCCAAAAGATATCGACGATTTCATCGATGACTGCCGTTAATGGATGAATGCGGCCACGCTCCCAGCGATTTCCGGGAAGCGTGATATCGATGGTTTCTTCGCGTAAGGCTTTTTCTTTATCCCGCGCTTTAACAAGCTCGAGCCGATCTTCGATTCGCGCTTCGAGCAACTGCCTCAGTTGATTAAGCTGCTCCCCGACGCGCGGCCTTTCGTCGGCGGGAAGATCCTTGAGCCCCCGCAAAAGAAGCGTCAGTCTGCCTTTACGTCCCAGAGCTTCGATGCGCAGCTGTTCGATCTCCGCTTCATTTCGTGAGCTGTCGATTCGAACCAGCGTCTCTTCCCGCAGTGAGTCTAAAGAATCGCTCATTGAAAAGGTTTGTCCGAAAACTTAGGCGACAAGACTGGATTTAGCGCGCTGCGCCAACTGATCGAAACCGGCCGAATCGGCGACCGCTATCTCCGCCAAAACTTTTCTGTCGATCTCGACATTCGCCTGTTTCAGGCCTTTGATGAGCTGGCTGTATGAAATTCCGCTAAGCTTGGCCGCTGCACCGATACGAGTAATCCAGAGGCCGCGAAACGTTCTTTTTTTGACCCGACGATCACGATAGGCGAACGCTAAACCTCTCTCGACTGTTTCGCGGGCGGACCGGTATAACCGGCCACGACCTCCAACATAGCCCTTGGCCATCTTCATGACCTTTTTTCTTCTCTGGCGGGTTTTACTCCCCCCTTTAGCTCGTGGCACTTGAGTAGCTCCTTTCTAAGCTGCTTTCCGAATAGGTTCAGACAAGGTTATTTGTACGGTATCAGTTCGCGAATATTTTTCTGCTCGGCTGCCGATACCATGGTGCCGCTGCGCAGCTGTCGTTTGCGCTTTTTTCCCTTCGATGAAAGCAGGTGTCTTTTGAAACCTTTATTGCGTTTGATCTTCCCGCCGGCCGTTACTCGAAACCGTTTAGCTGCGGCTCTGTTGGTTTTGATTTTAGGCACATCGTTCTCCTCTTCGATTGAATTCCCCGTATAGTTTTACTTGGGCGTAAGCAGCATCGCCATATTCCGGCCCTCTAGGCGCGGCTCGATATCGACTTTTGCGATGTCCGTTATTTGGTCCATGACACCGCGCAGCATCTGTCTGCCCAGCTCAGGATGGGTAATCTCACGGCCACGAAAAAAGACCGACACTTTCACCCGTTGGCCCTTCTCGATAAACTGCCGGATGTTGCGCACCTTGTGTTCGACGTCATGGGCATCCGTTCGCGACCCCATTTTGACTTCTTTGATTTCTACGACCGTGTGCTTTTTCGGTCCGTGCGCTTTTTTTCTTTGCTGATACCGGAATTTTCCGTAGTCCATCATACGACAGACCGGCGGTTGGGCTTCGGGCGCAACCTCTACCAGATCCAATCCCAAGGCATCCACTTGTCTTAGCGCCTCGTGCAACGGCATGACACCCAGTTGTTCCCCTTGAGCGCCAATGACCCGTACCTCACGGGCTCGAATTTGATGATTGATTCTCGCTTCTTTAGCGATAAGACACCTCCATGCTATGAAAAACACTCATTATGCTGCTCCCTTTTCTTGTGCAACCTCGGAGCGAAGTTTCTGGATAAATTCAGCCACGCCCAGCGGTGGGAAATTTTCTCCGCCTCGGCGGCGCGGCGCGACAGTCTGTGCCTGAACTTCCTTTTCTCCGATGATGAGGGCATAGGGAATCTTGGCTAATTGAGCTTCGCGGATTTTATAGCCGAGCTTTTCATTCCGGCCATCCAACTCCACGCGCCAGCCTGCATTCCGCAGCTCCTCAAAAATCCTTTTAGCATAATCTTTGTGGTCATCGGTAACGGTCAAAATGCGCACTTGCACCGGCGCGATCCATAAGGGAAAAGCACCCGCGCAATGCTCGATCAGAATTCCCATGAATCGCTCGATGGAGCCGAGCAGCGCCCGATGAATCATCACCGGCCGCTCATCCGTGCCCCCAGCCGATGTGTAAACCAACTCAAAACGCTCCGGCAAAAAGAAATCGAGCTGCATGGTCGCCAGCTGCCAGCCGCGCCGCAGCGCGTCAAGAACGACGAAATCGATCTTCGGCCCGTAGAAAGCCCCATCTCCTGGATTAACCTGATAATCGATGCGTTCTTTAGAAAGCGCCTGGCCCAGTGCGGCCTCGGCCTTTTCCCAGATCTCCACGTCGCCGATAAAATCTTTGGGACGCGTCGATAGTTTGACTTGCATGTCGCCAAACTGAAATGTTCGATAGACCTCGCGCAGCATTTTGATGAGACTGCTGATTTCGGATTCGATCTGATCCGGCGCGCAGAAAATGTGAGCATCATCTTGAGAGAAAGAACGTACACGGGTGAGGCCCGCGGTGACGCCTGACCTTTCATAGCGATGCAAACGGCCGAAATCCGCCATCCGCAGCGGCAGATCTCGGTAGGAGCGTTTCCTCGATGAATAGATCAAGGTATGACCGGGACAATTCATCGGCTTGACGCCGAATTGTCGCTCATCGACCTCGGTGAAATACATGCTGTCACGATAGTGATCGTAGTGGCCGGAGCGGTGCCACAACTCAACGTCGAGGATCTGCGGCGTGATCACTTCTTCGTAGGCGTAACGCACATAAAGGCTACGTACATAGGAGATGAGTTGGTTGTAAACAATCGCTCCCTTGGGATGAAAAAACGGACTTGCCGGGGCGACAGGATGAAAGCTGAACAAGTCCAGTTCCCGCCCCAATTTCCTATGATCGCGCTTTTGGGCTTCCTCGAGCAGCCGCAAATGTTCCTTGAGCTTGGCCTTATCGGGCCACGATGTTCCATAGAGACGCTGGAGCATCTCGTTTTTCTCATCACCGCGCCAATATGCACCCGCGACTGTGGTTATCTTAAAAGCTTTGAGTACTCCGGTGGAAGGAACGTGCGGACCACGGCACAGGTCCACCCATTCACCTTGCCGGTAAAGGGAAACCGTCTCTTCAGGGATCTCTTCGATGATGGCCACTTTGTAGTTTTCGCCCAGCTTTCTAAACAGCTCAATGGCCCGGCTTTTCGGCATTTCTTCGCGAGTCACTTTGAGATTGGCCTTTGCCAATTCCTCCATGCGGGCTTCGATCTTCTCGATTTCTTCCGGCGTAAAAGGTTGTTCTCGCTTGAAGTCGTAATAAAAGCCGTCTTCGATAGTCGGGCCGATCGTAACCTGAGTTCCGGGAAACAAACTCTGCACGGCCTGGGCCATCAGATGCGCCGTCGAATGCCGCAACACATCAAGACCGTCGGCACTTTCCCTGGACACCCATTCAATCGAGCAATCTTCTTCAAGCGCCCGGCTCAAGTCTACGAGTTGGCGATTGACTTTCGCCGCAATAACGTCGCCATTGACGCCCAGAGCGGACGCCAGCTCGTTAATTTGAGAACCGCGGCGAATCTCCACGGATTTGCCGTCGGTTAATGTTACACGAATACTATCCATGCGGGTGGTCGTTAGATGAACATGGTAGGCACGGGCAGGATTGAACTGCCGACCTCTTCCGTGTCAAGGAAGCGCTCTCCCACTGAGCTACGTGCCTGCAAGACTAGGCAAGATAATCCCCTAAGGGTAACGTTTAACGCTAATCTCATGGTCTTTTACGTGGCGGCAAAGTACGCTGCGCTGAAGAAGAACCTATTTGAACAGTGCAAGAACCTGATTTCACTACCAATTTTTCCTCGATATGTCAACTAATCCGCTTAATAGAAGGCGCTTTATTCTGCAACCAGAGAAAGCCACGATAAAGATACTGTACACCGGACAGGATCGTCGCGGTTGCCGTGGCGCCAATTAAGAAATCGCGCCACAAAAGATCAATAATCTTCGGATTATGAAGCATAGCCAAAGCCACACCCAAAGTCAGCAGTTGCAACATCGTGCTGCATTTACCGACAAAACTGGGCTGAACCTCGAGCCGCTCATCATCAACTAAGAAATAGATAATCCCATATCCCATGAGGATCAAGATATCCCGGCTGACAACTATAACCGCCAGCCACATAGGTATCCCGCCAAACAGGCCGAGCACGATAAACGACGTAATCACCAACAGCTTATCCGCAATGGGGTCGAGATAAGCCCCTAAAGCAGTCTGCTGCTTCATCAACCTTGCGGCAAGGCCGTCGAGAAAATCGGTAACGCCGCCGATGACGAAGATAATCAACGCTTCCAGATACCGATGATAGGAAAGATACACCAGAAAGAAAGGTATCGTCAGGATACGAATCAGCGTAAGGAAATTAGGTAGATTTAACATATCGCCTAACACAGCTCGCCTAACACAGCCGGTTGGAAGAATCGCCGTTTCGCAGCAATTTTCTCAACTGTCCGGCCAGCTTCGGCGTAACCATGGCAGTCACATGCACCTGATCGTCTTCATAAGTCTCTTGCACGATTCTGCCGCGTTCACGCAACAGCGACAGCAAGCCGCCCTGCGCTGATGAAAAAGAAGCTTGTAACCTTTCTTTACCTCCATCGAGTCGGGCGCCGATCGTATCGAGTAGCTCTTTGATGCCCGCGCCAGTCAACGCGGAAATCGGACACACCGCTTGGTCTCCCCTCTTTTTGAACAACGGACGCGGCAGCGAAGAGAAAACATCGATCTTGTTGGGCACTATAATCGTCGGGATCTCACCGGCGCCGATCTCGCGCAAGACCTCCTCAATGACGTTCATTTGGTCTTCCACCAGCGCGCTGCTCATATCGACAAGATGAAGCAGCAAATCTGCGCCCATCACTTCTTCCAGTGTACTTTTGAAAGCTTCGATAAGAGAATGCGGAATTTTATTGATAAAACCCACCGTGTCCGCGACCATGATTTTGTCTCCATTGGGCAATCGCAACGAACGAATCGTTGGATCCAAGGTCGCAAACAATTGATCTTCAACGAGAACCCCAGCCCGTGTAAGAGCGTTCATCAGGGTCGACTTACCGGCGTTCGTATAGCCGACCAACGCAACCGTCGCAAACGGCACTTCGTCCCGCTCTTTACGCTGCAGAGAGCGCGTGCGCTCCACCGTCTTCAAGCGGCGCTTTAGGTAGCTAATCTTTTCACGTATACGCCGCCGGTCGACTTCGAGCTGGGTTTCACCCGGCCCGCGCGTGCCGATACCGCCACCTAGTCTTGAAAGATGCGTCCACTGGCGCGTCAATCGCGGCAGAAGATATTCCAGTTGAGCCAATTCTACCTGAAGTTTCCCTTCGTTACTGCGAGCCCTTTGGGCAAAAATATCAAGTATAAGTTGACTACGGTCAATGACCCGGATCTTGAACGCCGATTCGAGATTGCGCTGCTGCGCCGGCGTTAAATCCTCGTCGAAAATCACCAGGTCAGGATGAAGTTCGTACAGGCTCCGCTGAATTTCTTCGACCTTGCCACGGCCCACCAAGGTAGCGGGTGTAACGCTCCTGAGCTGTTGCGTGAACTTTTGCGTGACCTCGGCACCGGCAGTTTGGGCTAACCGATCGAGCTCTTCGAGGCTGTAATCCAGAGAAAATTTATGATTCTTCGATGGCAGCTCGACGCCGACCAAAACCGCGCGTTCTTTGTGCTGCTGCTGGCTGGAATATTGTCGCATCAAGACTCTAAGGAGTGAAAGCTGACTCGGGCTCCAAAGAGCTGTGATACGATGTCGGTTAACTCAGGGCCGGAGGCAACCCGAACCTGGTCCGGTAATTCGATCACGGTTTCACCATTGCTGGAACCGACGAGATGGAGAAAGACCGTACACGAACCGGGATAGTTAAGAAGCGTATCGCGCAACTGGACCATTTCCTCGGCGGAAATGTCCGACTCGCGCACATAGAGATGCACGCGTTCACTGGTTTCCTTGCGATGGCCGTTGCCATTGCCCAAGGCTCGAGCTTTAGCGGCCGCTTCAGACAGAGGAATCACCTCGTTGGCAATGATCTGCATCCGATCTTCACCGACTTCGAGTTTCCCTTTGATAAATATGGGATCGTCCGAGCCCAGAAGCTCCATGCATTTTTTATAGGTCTCCGGCCAGACGATAACTTCAAGGAAGCCCGTCTTATCTTCCAAATTGAAGCTACCGTAGCGATCGCCTTTTTTAGTATTTCTAAGCTTCAGCGCCGACACCACGCCGCCCAACTTGACTTCCCCAGGCGTCGGCTTTTCCCTGATGCCGGCGGCGCTATTGCTGACGATCCTTTTGATGACCCTGTCGTATTTATCCAAAGGGTGACCGGTAATATAAAAGCCCAGCGCTTCCTTCTCAAAAGCCAGCGACTCCTGCTGAGACCACTCCTGGACCTGAGGATAGGTATCACCGGGCCGCTTCGCTCCCTTGGTCGAGGTGCCGAGCATAGCAAAAATATCGATCTGATTGCTGGCCTGATCGCGCTGGTGAATCTGTCCACCTTTCATGGCTTCGTCCAATGCGACTGTCATGCGCGCGCGTGAGACACGGGTGGAGTCGAAGGCGCCGCACTTTATCAGGCTTTCTACAACGCGCCGGTTGACCGCCGCAAGATCGACGCGGCGACAGAAATCGAATAGCGACTCGAAAACGCCGTCTCGCCGCCGACTCTCCAGGATCACGTCCACTGCTTTTTCACCAACGTTTTTTACCGCCGCTAAACCGAAACGCACCTTCTCCCCGACCGGCGTGAAATCCGCGCGGCTCTCGTTGATATCAGGGGCAAGAACTTCGATGCCCTTTTCCCGGCACTCGGCGAGATTTTTGATAACCTTATCGGTGTCGCCCATCTCGGAGGTCATTAGCGCCGCCATGAACTCCACAAGATAATGAGTTTTTAAATAGGCCGTCTGATAAGAAACCAACGCATAGGCGGCAGAGTGGGATTTGTTGAAGCCGTAGCGGGCAAACGTCTCCATCTGATCGAAAATCTCGGCGGCCTTCTTTTCGTCGATCTTTTTCTTTTGCGCGCCTTCGACAAACCTTTCGCGCTGCGCCGCCATCTCCTCGGGATCTTTTTTGCCCATGGCGCGCCGCAGGATATCGGCGTCGCCCATGGTATAGCCGCCAAGCACCTGAGCGATCTGCATGACCTGTTCCTGATAAACGATAACGCCGTAGGTATCTTTAAGATAGGGTTCTACATGGGGATGCAAATACTTGAACTTTTCCTTACCGTGCTTGCGCTTGATGTATTCCTCTGCCATGCCGCTGTCCAACGGACCCGGGCGGTAAAGCGCCAGAATGGCGACCAGATCTTCGAAGCAGTTGGGGCGGATCTTGACCGTCATCTCGCGAATCCCCGTGCTTTCCAATTGGAACACGCCGGTGGTATTGCCGTTACAAAGCAGCCGGTAAGTTTTTTTATCGTCCAATGGAAGCCGCTGCAGATCAATCTTCACGCCCTGGGTCGCTTCGATGAGCTTCAAGCAATCGTGAATGAGAGTCAGGGTCTTCAAACCGAGAAAATCGAACTTGACCAGACCGATCTTTTCCACGCAGCTCATGTCGAACTGAGTGACGATACCGCCTTCTTTATCAACGAACAGCGGCAGATGATCTACCAGCGGCAGATTCGAAAGCACAACGCCCGCGGCATGCGTTGAGGCGTGGCGCACCAAACCCTCGAGGCGCAAAGCGTGATCGATAAGCGTCTTGACCCGCGGATCGTTCTTCACCATTTCCGGCAGCCGCGGCTCCATCTTCATCGACTCGGTCAGAGGATAATCGAATCCCTGCTTGGGCGCGGGAATCAGTTTGGCGATGGCATCGGTCTCCGCGAATGAAAATCCCAGGGCGCGGCCGACGTCTCTGATCGCCGCCTTGGCTTTGAGAGTTCCGAAAGTCGCGATCTGTGCAACGCGATCGGCGCCGTATTTGTCCTTGACATATTGGATCACCTGGGCCCTGCCGCGAATACAGAAATCGACGTCGATATCCGGCATCGAGCGTCGTTCAGGATTGAGAAATCGCTCGAACAACAAGACGTGACGAATCGGATCGAGATCGGTGATCTTGAGCGCGTAGGCGACTAAACTGCCGGCCGATGATCCGCGTCCCGGCCCCACTGGGATGCCATTTTGTTTGGCATAGTTGATAAAGTCGGCGACCACCAGAAAGTAACCGGGAAACTGCATGCGTTTGATAACGTCCAGCTCGTATTCGAGCCGATCAAAGTAGTTTTTTTTAACTTCGGGATCGCTAACTCCGTCGAGTCTTTCCTCGAGACCGCTGTGGGCAAGCTCGTCGAGGTAATCGTCCAGACTGATTTCTTTGGGCGGCGTGTAGGTTGGAAAGTGGTATTTGCCGAATTCCATTTCGACATTGCAGCGATCGGCGATCTCCAGCGTACGGTCCACGGCGCCGGGGCAGTAGTCGAAACCATGGATCATCTCTTCGGCTGACTTGAGATAGAGTTCGTCGGTCTCGAGTTTAAGCCGGTTCTCGTCCGTGACGGTTTTGCCGGTCTGCACGCACAAGAGGACATCGTGGGCCTGAAAATCATCGCGCTCGCCGTAATGGCAATCGTTGGTCGCCACTATGGGGATCGACAGATCTTTGCCGATTTCGACCAACAAACGATTGACCTTCTCTTGTTCCGGTAGCTTATTGTCCTGGATTTCGATGTAATAGCGATCATCGAATATTGACAAATAGCTTTCGGCCGCGGCCTTGGCCTTTTCGACATTGCCAAAATTGAGCGCCTGCGAGACTTCTCCTTGCAAGCAAGCGCTCAACGCAATCAATCCGCCGTTCAGTTCTCTAAGCAGTTCCTTGTCGATACGCGGTTTGTAATAGAATCCTTCCATATAACCGAGAGAAACCAGCTTGCAGAGATTACGATAGCCGTCCTTGTTCATCGCCAGGAGAATAAGATGGTTATTGTATTCCTTGGGGCCTTTATCGACGCCCTTTCTTTCGAACCGACTGGTCGGCGCGACGTAAATCTCGCAGCCAATGATCGGCTTGATGCCGTGGCTGAGCGCTTCCCGATAAAACTCGACGGCGCCGAACATGTTGCCGTGGTCGGTCATTGCTACCGCCGGCTGTCGAAGCATTTTTATGCGTTCGAACAGCTTGTCGACCTTGTTGGCGCCGTCAAGCAGACTGTATTCAGTGTGACAGTGAAGATGTACGAAACGGGAATGTTCCATTGCAGATGTTAAATCCTTAGCACAAAGGCGATGAGCCGACAATTCGATTAGTGCAAATTTGCATTACGAACGATCCGCCATTTCAGGCCACAGTCCGCTTTCGATAAAATCTTCGAGGATTTGCCCGAGAATGTTCGCAAACTTAGTGCGGTTTATTTCGTCGCGTTCGATACCGATCAACCGCTGACCTTCGTTCAAAGTGAGCTCTACCGGTAGTTTGTCGATCCGCGCCCAGTAAATATACTTGATATTCGGATAAACATCGCCTCTGGTGCAGTTGTAAAGGCGGAAGAAATTCCATTGCCTCAGTTCAACTCCGATTTCCTCTTTAACTTCCCGCACCAAAGCCTGTTCGGGACTCTCCCCTTCTTCCAAATGGCCACCGAAAAAATCCCAGTGATTGGGGAACGGAATGTCCGGGTTATCGTCGCGAAGATAAATTAACAATCGCCCACCCCGGTCAAACAGCAAAACCTGGGCAATCTGTTTCATGAATCGATGGATGTTTGCGCTCGCATGCGAGCGCAAACGGCTAGAATCATTCCCATTCGATGGTCGCGGGAGGCTTTGAGGAAATGTCGTAAACAACGCGGTTCACACCGCGAACTTCATTGATGATTCGGTTGGAAACTCGGGCCAGCAAATCGGCCGGCAACGGCACCCAGTTGGCGGTCATGCCATCGAGGCTGTCGACGACTCGCAGCGCAATCACATTTTCGTAGCTGCGTTCATCGCCCATGACGCCGACGGTCTTAATCGGCAACAAAACAGCGAAGGACTGCCATACTTTTTCGTACAGGCCGGCGGCGCGCATCTCGTGTAACACGATGCTATCGGCGGCGCGTAAGATCTTGAGCCTATCTTCAGTCACAGGTCCGAGAACACGGATCGCCAATCCAGGTCCCGGAAAAGGCTGGCGCTGGACCATTTCGCTTGGTAATTCGAGTTGTTGACCCAGAAGTCTTACTTCGTCCTTGAATAGCTCGCGGAGCGGCTCAATCAGTTTGAATTTCATCTGAGTCGGCAATCCGCCGACGTTGTGATGGCTTTTGATAGTCACCGACGGACCGACAAACGATACGGATTCGATGACGTCGGGATAAAGCGTGCCCTGAGCCAGGAAATTAATTTCACCGAGCTTTTGCGCTTCTTGTTCGAAAACCTCGATGAACTTGTAGCCGATGCGCTTGCGCTTTATTTCCGGATCCTCGACGCCGCTTAACTCCGAGAGAAAAACCTCGCTAGCATCGACGTAGCGAAAGCTGCCACCGAATCGCTCGGCAAACAATTGGCATACACGTTCCGCTTCTCCCTGGCGCAGTAAACCATTGTTGACAAACACGCAAACGAGACGGTCTTTGATGGCGCGGCGAACTAAAGTGGCCGCCACGGACGAGTCGACGCCGCCGCTTAGCGCACATAAAACGCGTCCATCGCCGACCTGTTCGCGGATCTTCTGCACCGAGGTCTCGATAAAGTGTGCCATGGTCCAATCGGGCTTACAGCCGCAGATGCGAAAAACAAAGTTGTCGAGAATTTCTTTGCCGCGCGGCGTGTGCACCACTTCGGGGTGAAACTGCACGCCGAAAAACCGTCGCGTCGGATCGGCGAATGCAGCGATGGGCGAATTGCCGCTGTGTGCAAGGCTGTTCCAACCAGTCGGCATGGCTGTCATTTTATCGCCATGACTCATCCAAACGCGCACGGGCTCCGTTTTGGCGAAGCCGTAAAAAAGATCCGCGTCGCTGTCAACGATCAAATCGGCGGCGCCATACTCTCGATTGTCAGCGCGTGCGACTTCGCCACCAGCGGCAAGATTGATCATCCCCATGCCGTAACAAATGCCGAGAAATGGGACTTGTATCTGGAATGTCTCATGTTTAACTTTAGGTGCGTTCTCGTGGTAAACGCTGGCTGGGCCGCCGGAGAGAATGATTCCCTTGGGATTGAGCGCGGCGATCTTTTCCAGACCGATGCTAAATGGATGAATTTCGCAGTACACATTGGCTTCGCGGATGCGCCGGGCAATGAGCTGCGTATACTGGGAACCAAAATCAAGAACAAGAATCATTCGATGCTATAGTTCGGGGCCTCTTTGGTGATGAAAACATCATGAACATGCCCTTCTCTCAATCCCGCCGCGGTGATTTGCATAAATTTGGCTTTGGCTCGGAGGGTCGCTACGTCCCGGCATCCCACGTAGCCCATGCCAGCGCGCAGCCCGCCGACCAGCTGATGGATATTAAATGAGATCGAGCCTTTGTACGGCACCTGGCCCTCGATGCCCTCCGGCACCAGCTTCATCGGTTCCTCGACGTCCGCTTGGTTATATCGATCTTTGCTCCCTTGCTTCATCGCTCCCAGAGATCCCATGCCGCGGTATACCTTGTAAGTTCGTCCCTGATAGAGAATCGTTTCCCCTGGGCTCTCTTCGGTTCCCGCAAACAAGCTGCCGATCATGACGCAGTCGGCACCGGCGGCCAGCGCCTTCGTGATGTCGCCGGAAAATTTGATCCCGCCATCCGCGACGATGGGCACGTTGTGGCGCGCCGCCGCCTTAGAGCAACTCCCGATAGCCGTAATTTGCGGAACTCCGACACCTGAAACGACACGAGTGGTACAAATCGACCCCGGCCCGACGCCGACCTTGACCACATTGACGCCGGCCTGGATCAAGGCCGTCGTTCCTTCGGCGGTCGCCACGTTACCGCCGGAAAGATCGAGATCAGGGTAGCGCCGCCGTATCTGGCTGATCGTATCAAGCACGTTCTTCGAGTGTCCATGCGCGGTGTCGATGGCAATGAGATCCGCCCCCGCACGCACCAGAGCCTCCACTCGCTCCTCCCAATCCACTCCTACTCCCACCGCCGCTCCCACCCGCAGCCGGCCGCGCTCATCCTTACAAGCGTTTGGGTACTGAATCTTTTTTTCAATATCCTTGACCGTAATTAAACCCTTGAGCTGGAAGTTGTCATCGACGACTAAAAGCTTCTCGATGCGATGCTGATGGAGAATCTCTTTGGCTTCGTCGAGTTCGACGCCCGGCTTCACTGTGACTAATTTATCCTTGGTCATTACCTCAGAAACCGTGCGGTCGAGCTTTTTTTCGAAACGCAAATCTCGATTTGTCAGAATGCCGACGAGCCGCCCATTCTTGGTGACCGGTAAGCCGGAGATGCCATACTTGTCCATGATCCCCTGGGCTTCGGAGATCTTTTGATCGGGTGCCACGGTAATGGGATCGGAAATCATTCCACTCTCGAACTTTTTAACTTTCTCCACTTGAGCTGCTTGAACCGCCACCGAAAGATTTCGATGGATGATGCCGATACCGCCCCCTTGGGCCATGGCGATCGCCGTCTTCGACTCCGTCACCGTATCCATCGCGGCGCTGACCAGCGGGATGTTGAGCACGATCCGCTCCGTCAATCGAGTTGAGACATCGATATCTCGAGGCAAAACGGAAGATTCAGCGGGAATCAACAGAACATCATCGAAAGTTAAACCGACAGGCAAAACTTCTTGCTCTAGCATCAATCACCTCCGAGCAAGGTTAAAAAAAAACCCAGACGTACGCCTGGGTTTTTGTGCTTACTTGCTTGACAAATAGCAAACATAAAGTGTTATACCAGGAAACATTTTACGAGACAAGCTCGCGGCATTATTGTGACAGTGTTTTCAATATGATAGCTAATTTGATCAGCTATGCCGCTTTACGAATACGAATGCACTAAGGGACACCGCTTTGAAGCTATTCAAAAGGTCAACGAAAAGCCGCTCAAGAAATGCACCGCATGCACTGCCGCGGCAAAACGGTCAATCTCCCAACCGACCCTGCTGCACAATCGCGGCGTCCACGTCTTTGACCGCGTTACCAAAGACGATGCTTTACGCAGCCGGCCATCGTCGCTGAAATCTTTCAAAAAAGATAAATTCTAGTTGTTATCCCGTGCCGCCTTTGCTAGGTTAGCGCCCGCTTATGCTAGCAAAAGTGAACAGTGCCGCGCTTTACGGAATCGACGCCCTGCGCGTCGAAGTGGAGATCGATCTTGCCTCCGGCCTGCCCCAGCTTGCGACGGTGGGGCTGCCTGAAGGCGCGGTTAAAGAAAGCAAAGACCGCATTCGCGCCGCGCTTAAAAACTGTGGCTACACTTTTCCCGCCAAACGCATCACCATCAATCTCGCCCCCGCCGACATCAAGAAGGAAGGGTCGGCCTATGACCTGCCTATGGCCATCGGCATCCTGGCGGCCGAAGGATCCATCGAGAAGAACCTCCTGGATGACTATTTTTTAATCGGCGAGCTATCCCTCGATGGCGCCATCAAGCCGGTGCGCGGCGCGTTGCCCATCGCCATGGCGGCGAAAAAGGAGAATGTCAAAGGACTGATTCTGCCGGAGCAGAACGCACCGGAAGCCGCGGTGGTAAGCGAAATTGAAGTTCTCGGCGTCAAGGATCTACCCCAGGTGGTCGAGTTTTTAAACGACAAGCAGAACATCGAGCGGACCCAGGTCAACCTGGAAACACTCTTCAGCCAGCACTCTCAATACGGCGCCGACTTCACCGACGTCAAAGGTCAGCAGCACGTAAAACGCGCGTTAGAGGTTGCTGCGTCGGGAAGCCACAACGTGATCATGGTAGGCCCTCCCGGTTCAGGCAAGACCATGCTGGCAAAGCGCCTGCCGACGATCCTTCCCGACCTCACACTTGCCGAAGCGCTGGAAACGACCAAAATTCACAGCGTCATGGGTTTGCTCAACGGCTCGCCGATCATTGCCACGCGCCCGTTTCGTTACCCGCACCATACGATCTCCGATGCCGGTCTGGTGGGCGGCGGCACCGTGCCCAAGCCCGGCGAAGTTTCACTGGCGCACAACGGCGTGCTCTTTCTCGACGAATTACCCGAATTCAAGCGCAATGTCCTCGAGGTCATGCGCCAACCACTGGAGGACGGCAACATCACGGTTTCACGAGCCATGGGATCGATCAACTATCCCGCCGGATTCATGCTGATCGCCGCTATGAATCCGTGTCCCTGTGGATTCTTCACCGATCCGCAGAAGGAATGCGTCTGCACCCCGTTACAAATTCAACGCTACCGTTCGCGGGTGTCCGGCCCGCTGCTCGACCGCATCGACATCCAGGTCGAAGTACCCGCGCTACGCTACCAGGATCTTGCCAGTCGCGACGCCGGCGAAACGTCCGATGTGATCCGCCAGCGAGTCAACCATGCGCGCGGAATTCAGTTACGGCGTTTTAACAAAAGAAATATCCACGGCAACGCTCAGATGGGCACCAGAGACATCAAACGCCATTGCGTCTTGAAGGAGGACGCGGAAAAGCTCCTGGAGAATGCCATCAACCGCCTCGGCCTCAGTGCCCGCGCCTACAGCCGCGTTCTCAAAGTCGGCCGCACCATCGCGGACCTGGCGGACTCGGAAGAGATCCAGTCCAGTCACATTGCCGAAGCCATCCAGTATCGGAGCCTGGATAGACGGATGTAGTGAAATCTTCTTAATTCCGACCAGGGTAAAACAGTTGATTACACCGAAATGATGTCAAATCATCAGCTATCGTCTGCTAAGCAAGGGAAACAGTTTACCTGGAAGTCAATGAGTGACGCGAGTCTTCCTTTAGTTCTTCTTTCCCAAATGTTCCAGCAGGTCGCGCCACTTGGTTTGTACCTTGTTCCTTTCCTCGGCGCTGAAAACATTGGTCTTGGCAAATTGATCGCGCCAGCTAAACGGGCGGCAGGCGTTGATCAGCATGCGACCCACGGTCAAGTCACCCGCCTCGCGTTTTGCCGGCGATACGCGCGGATCGAGATCGGCGGTCCAGGCATCGCGGATAACATCGACAGCCGTCGCCGGATCGACGCGCGTGCACATCGCCCACAACACTTCGTCTAAATGGGTCGGATCGATGTCTTCATCGACGGTCACGTAGTAAGTCTTCATATCGCCGTGGCGAAAACCGGCGGCTGTGATCAGGGCTTGCTTGGCATGGCCGGCGTAACGCTGGCGTAACGCGACTACGGTCAATAAGCCGTTGTTGAAGCCCCACACGCCCGTGACATCGGTAATCCCGGACCTCTCCAGGTGCTCCCACAAATGAACGTAGTTGGTGAAATTGCTCCAACCGATCGGACGCAGGGGCGGCGCGCCGGCGATGATGGGATTATCCCGGTAGTAGATACGCTTTATTCGAACCACAGCCTCCGGCCCCTGATGCGTATAGTAGCCTGGCCATTCGCCAAACGGACCTTCGATAGCGGTTTCTTCGGACTCAGGCGGGATTTCACCCTCGATCACAAGTTCCGCCTCGGCCGGCACTGGCAGCCCGGTAAGCGGCAGCTCAACTACATCTACCGGCGCGCCGCGATAGGCGCCGGCAAGCTCGTATTCGGATATACCGAACGGCGGCGACATCGAAGCGGTCATCCAGGTGACGGGTTCGCAGCCGAATACGACGGCCACCGGCGCGGCTTTGCCGGCACGCCAATATTTCTGCGCAATGATCCGACCATGCTTCTGCGGATTGATCCAGAAACTGACGCGGTCGCGGCCTTGAATCATGCCGCGATAGCAGCCCATGTTTACCCAGCTCTGCTCCGGATCGCGGACGATCACCATGTCCTGGGTGCCAATGTAGCGACCGCCGTCGCCGGTGTGCCAGCGCGGCGTGGGAAATTTTTCGATATCGACGTCGTTGCCTTGCATCATGTTTTCCAGAACTGGCCCATCCTTGACTACCGTAGCCGAAAGCGGGACGGCACTCGTCCGCTTGTCGCGCCATAAACGCAGCAGTTCCAGCGGATGAAGATCCAGCGGCAAGCCCATAGCTAGAGCGAACCGGCGTATCGTCCGATTCGCGTTCGCGGCGACTCGAAAGCCATCGGGATAACCGGCGAATTTGTCGAACACAAGCATGGGGCCGTTGCGCTCGGCGGCGAGCTCCGTCAAACAGCCGACGTCTAATTCCAGATCCGCACCCTCGACATGCTGCACTTCGTCGACAGCCTCTGCCGCTTTGATAAAAGCATCCAACGATGAATAGGCCATAAGGTCGTCTCCCGCGAAATAATTCTTCAACAAGCGGACGTGGCCGCATGCTGAAACTTCAGATGGAATGATGAATGCACCCTTACTCTGCTTCTGACGGCGCGGTTTTTCGGCTCATCCAGAGCTTGTCGGAGCATGCGAGATTATCTGCTAAGTTTCAACGGCTGGTGGAATTCGCGGCGCCGCTAAGATGATGTTGACAGGCCGTTTTATCTAGCGATACAGTACGCTTTATCGTAGTGAAGTCGGCGGCTGGGCTATAGCAAGATAAAACTAAGAGGAGAAATACAATGAGCGATGGACATCCGTTGGTCGAAACCCCGGAATTGCTGGCTTTACACCGGCGATTGGCGGAACATTCCTTAGGTGGCCACTGGCAACCACGCGAAAAGAATCCCGACCTCGTGCCGCACGTTTGGCCCTGGCCGGTTATCTATTCTTGCCTCATGGAGTCCGGCGAAGTCGTCAAATTAGGCGGTATCGACGATGCCGCCAAGAGACGAACGGTTCAGCTCGTCAATCCCTCGCTGACTAATAAAAAAGCCACTACCCGCACGCTGCAAATGTCGATACAGTTGGTCAAGGCCGGCGAACGCGCCGAGTGCCACCGGCATAGCGCCGCCGCATTGCGCTTCGTTGTCGAAGCCGATGGCACCGGATATACAAACGTGGAAGGCGAACAGATGCTGATGGAACCCGGCGATCTCGTACTTACGCCGAACTGGACATGGCACGATCACTTCAATCCGGGAAACAAGAACATCGTCTGGTTGGATGTGCTCGATATTCATCTGAGCAACCATTTAGACGCCGTGTTTCATGAAAATTATGGCGAAGGTCCGGCTCAACCTATCGTCAAACCCGACGGCTACTGCAAGCAAAGCCTGGGCGCGATCCGCCCGCGCATGACAAACGTCGGCAACGCCGCGTTACCTTATACGTACAAGTGGCGCGATACCTTGCGCTCGTTACAAGACGTCGCCGCAGCCGGCGATACGGAACCTCATGATGGAGTGTTGCTCGAATACACGCATCCGCTCACCGGCGGTCCGACGATGCCCACCATCGGCTGCTGGGTGCAATTACTGCGTCCCGGTGAAACCACCAAAACGCACCGCCACACCAGCAGCACCATTTATCATGTCGTCGAGGGCGAAGGCGTCACCACGGTGGGTCCTAAGAAAACCGTTGAGAAAGACCTGAGCTGGGCCGCCAAAGACTGTTTCTTTGTGCCGTCATGGAATTGGCATCAGTTTCGGAATACGTCAAGGAAGGAGCCTGCGATCCTCTTCTCGGTCACTGATCGTCCCGTGTTGGAAAGCTTGGGCTTGTTCCGCGAGGAACACGCGTAAACACCTGTAAACGTGCTTGATCAACGGATAGAAGATAGAAAAACTTTGACCGGCTCCCACTATCGATTGATCCGGCTGCTGAAGTATTCCCAGACGCGGCTCGATACTTCTTCTCCCGAGACCTGAGGATAGATTTGCTCGAGTTCCTCGGCCGTGAAGTAACGCGGCTTGCCGGCCGACATTGCGCGCAATTGATAGTTGGCCGCTTCCTCCATCCACAGCGTCATGACGCATACCCGCCGAACATCTTTATCAGCCACATTGACGCCGTGGCCGCGCAGCAACATCGCGCCGTGGCGTCCCAAAGTGTGCGCCACCGCATCGCCCAATTCGCGGCTCCGGATCAGAGTTATTGAATCGAATACCTGAACGTTATTTTTGAAGATCGCCCCCGAAGCATGCAACGGTCGAATCGTTTCGCCAAGTGAGCCAAGCACGACGCAGCTCGGCGGATGAACATGGCAAACCGACTGAACATCCGGCCTGGCTTGGTAAATTCGCGCGTGAATCCAAAACTCCGTGTTCGGACGGCCGTCACCGGACAGTTGATTTCCATCTACGTCCAGCACCAGCAGATTGTCCAAGCGCACCAGGGCCGGACTCATTCTTGGGGGGAAGACAAAAGTATCCGTCCCCGGAATGCGCGCGCTAACGTGCCCGAAGGCGGCGGCTACGCCTTGTTGATGTAGAACGTGGCTGGCGGTGACCACATCCTGCTTGATCTGATCGAGATCCATTAGACTTCTCCTCGGCGGTTTTTAGGCTAACGCGGCATTGTTGGCCGACAGAACGATGGCTTTATTATCTCGGCTACCTTTTCATCTCCTGGCCGATCAGGCGCAACACTTCGTTGAACTGCCGCTGCATGGCGATCATCTGCTCGCGCATGTGCAATACGACTTCGGCGCCTTCCAGATTCACGCCCATCTCTTGGATGAGGAGATTGGCGACGCGAATACGTTCAACCTGATCTGCCGGGTACAGTTTGCGCCGGCGCTGGATGACCGGACGAATGACTCTCTCCCGCTCCAGCTGCAGGATGAATTCCTTGTCGACGCCGTACGTCTTGATAACCTCTGCGATAACCAGATATTTTCGTCGCATCGCTCTACTCTCTCATCACAAACGTACGTCTTTGCGCACGTCTTCCGCATAGGCTTGATCGATTTTTTTGATCACGTCCTGCGCGATATTACTATCCTTGGGAACGCGAATCATGAGCCGCAAATACAAGTCTCCGGCGGAACTTTGACCATGAGCGGAGACTCCTTTGCCTTTAAGGCGAAGCTGCTGGCCGCTTTGCGCGCCGGCGGGAATCTTCACATTGAGCTTGCCGGCGGGCGTCGGCACTTCTACGGTGGCGCCGAGTAACGCCTCGCCGATGGTGATCGGCAGTTCCATGGATAAATCCTTGCCGGTTCGCGTCAGCAGCGGATGCCGCCGGATTCGCGGCACGATGTAAAGGTCGCCGGCCGGTCCTCCTCGAATTCCCGCTTCGCCTTTGCCTCGCAAGCGAATCCGCTTGCCGGACTCGGCGCCGGGAGGAATATTGACGCGAATCGTCTCGGGCCGCAGCACGCGACCCGCGCCCCGGCAGACGGCACAAGGTTCGCCCGGCAGTTGCCCGCTTCCCATGCAGCGCGGACAAGTCTGGCGAAACTGCAGCGGCCCCTGGGCCACCGATTTGCTACCGGTACCGCCGCACTCCGGACAGAGGCTCGGAGCGCTGCCGGGTCTGGTTCCAGCGCCGTGGCAAGTCTCGCACGAGACCGGCCGTTGCAGCGTAATCGCGGTCTGGAAGCCGCGCACGGCGTCGAGGAAATCGATGTCCATGCTCGATTCCATATCCTCACCGCGCACCGGCCCCTGACGGGTTCGCCGGCCTCGCCCCGTCATACCTCCAAATCCGCCGAAGAGATCGCCGAGATCGTCCATGTTAAATTCATAACCGCCACCCGAGCCGGCCGAGCCGGCCGACTGCTGCCATCGTTGATAACTACGCGCCTTTTCGGCATCAAACCCGGCAGCCAGCCCCGCCTCGCCGAATTCATCGTACAGTTTACGTTTGTCCTCATCGCCCAAGACGTCGTACGCAACCGCTATCTCTTTGAACTTGTTTTCGGCTTCTTTGTTCCCCGGATTGATATCCGGATGATGTTTGCGGGCCAGCTTGCGGTATGCCTTGCGGATATCATTGTGCGAAGCACCGCGCTCGACACCGAGAATTTGATAGTAGTTACGTTCAGCCATTGTGAAAAATAGAATAGCGTTGACTCTGCCAGTTGCAAGAGGAACGTTATCAACGCTCCTACGATAATCGCAGTACCACGATACCGATCACCACCAGCGCGATACCCCCAGCGGCGCGCCCGGAAACTTGTTCCCCGAACAATAGACTTCCCACCGTTATCGCTAACAGCGCCTCAAGCCCCAACACCAGGACATAGCTGGTACCGAGTTCTTCGTAGCGCATGGCGCGGGCTTGTATCAAAGCGCCGGCGCTAAATACTGCGGCGAGCGCCAGCGTCGGCAAAGCCTGGGTCAATCCCTGGGAGTATTTCATCAAAGCGCCGCCGACAACATACATCATCGCCGCGAGTGAATAGAGAGCAAGCGTTTTCATTTTGCTACACCGCCACCGATAAAGCCGCCGAAATACGGAAGAGTGGCTTTTCTCGCCGAAGGAATACCGCAGCCGATGGGCGTAGGGAAAACTATTGACGACCGGACGGGCAAGTTACTTGCCACGCTCCAGTTCAATACGAGAAATCATCTGCCGGCAAATTTAGTTGTTTACTCCATCGATCTTTAAATCGTATAGCTTGATGACGTTTTCACGGACGACCTTCCTCAACACATCTTTGGATAGATGACCTAGTTCTTCGGCGATGACTTTGCGAGAGTGTGGCCACGTCGACGCGGCGTGTGGATAGTCATTGGACCACATAAAGGTGTCCTGACCGTAATGGTCCATCAGCCATCCTCCGGTGGGATCGCTAAAAAAAGTGGCGTAGACCTGCTCGGTCACATATTCTCCCGGCAGTTTTTCCATGAATGGAAGCGGTGTTTTGGTGCGAAAACGCATGTAGTACTTGTCCCATTCATGCACGAAGAATGGCAGCCACGCGACTTCGTTTTCGACATAAACCAATTTAAGTTTCGGGAAGCGTGCCAGCACGCCGCTAAAAACCAGATCGAACAAGCTATTGGCCGCATCGGTCAGCTTCGTATTGACCGCCGTTCGGTAAGTATCGAGTCCCTTGCGTTCAAAACGGCTGTAATTGAAGCCCGTAAGAATGTGTAAATTCACTGGCGTGTTCATATCCTGTGCCGCCTCCCAGAATGGATCGTAATAATCGCTGGTGAAAGGCAAGGGGTCGGGGGGGACTTGCCAGATCAAACAACCGACGAGCCCCTCTTTCTTACAACGTTCAAGCTCTTTGATGCCGTTTTTGATGTTGTAAAGAGAGATCATGGGAATGCCGACCAGGCGTCCCGGCACAGCTTTGCAGTAATCGATGAGCCAGTCGTTGGCGATGCGGAAACACGCCTCCTGGAGTTCCGCGTTTTCGAGAGCGAACAAGCGCAGCCCCAAGGTCGGATAAAGCACTTCAGCCGAGACACCATCGACCTCCATTTCTTCAATGCGTGCCTTCGGGTCCCATCCCCCCGCCTTTTCCCCCGGCGAACTACGCGCCGGGAACTGCGGATACTGCTCCTTCAAGCCCGGCGTCAAATTCTTCTCCCACAGATCGACCGGCTCCATGATATGTGAATCGGCCGATATAATTCGCTCATCGCCAAGAACCGACTCCGCCGTGCGCAGTGCGCTAGCTGTGCTCATACGCTACACCTCGCTTTCTGGTTATTGTTTCTGTTTATTCCATCTGATACGTTTTGTCTACGAAACGGGACAACGGGAACGGTATCTCGACTCAGATCCGCACGCCCAAATCATATCTAACAGGTCATACTTGTTCTCACGCTACCGCCAGGCTTGAACAATCGCTATTAACAAGGTGAATTCCTCGATCCTGGCGCTCCGCAAGTAATTTTCGCTTCGTCACGCTATGGCATAGGAATTGCCCAACCACTACGGGTTAACCACGTGGAAAACTATCGCAAAAGAAACAAAGCCCTGCTGACAGAAGACCATCAATCGAGCGCTGGCGGTTCGCGCCGCCGGATATGGATGGGAGTGGGAATTTTGCTGGTGTTGTTGGGTATGGCGGCAGTGTGGCGTTGGACTCCTCTAGCTGATGAGATCGAGATCGGCAAAATTACTGGTTGGGCCTTCTCACTGCGGACCAATCCAGCGCGTCCGGCTATCATTCTCGCGGCCTATCTTATCGGTAGCCTAATTTCATTTCCCGTAACCGTTCTCATTCTCGCCACGGCCCTGGTATTCGGTCCCACGCTGGGAATGGTCTATTCATTTGCCGGATGTCTTTTAGGCTCCGTAGCGACATACGCCCTCGGTTATTTTCTTGGCCGAGATTTCGTACGGCGCATGACCGGATCTAAATGGGAAATGGTAGAGCGCAAAATTACTCAATCGGGAATACTGGCGGTAGCAACCCTGCGGTTGATTCCAATCGCGCCCTTTACAGTGATCAATGTCATCTCCGGAGCGTTTCAGGTGCCGTTTCGAGACTACATACTCGGATCGTTGCTCGGTCTGGCGCCCGGAATAGTCGTCACTAACTTGTTCGCCCATCAGCTTCAGAGCGCCATCCGTAACCCCGGCGCGGGCAGCTTTGTTCTGCTCGGAATTCTAATCGCCGCAAGCGTGTGGGGCGCCATCTGGGTGCGGCGAAGACTCGCGCGTCAGAATTGATTGGGATGCCCCGACGCCATCTTCAAGCAAAGCTGTTCGAAATGTCCGTCGTAAGACATCACTGCGCAATCTAAGGCCCTGTCAGGCGCATACCGGCATCCACCGGTAGAATTGCCGCGGTTACGAAAGAAGCCTCATCGGATGCCAAATACAAAGCGGCATAGGCGACATCGTCAGGCTCGCCGATACGCCCGAGCGGCACTCTGGTTTTGTAACGGGCGAGTTTTTCCGGCGTGGACGTATCCACCATCGGCGTTCGCACCGGCCCGGGACAGATACAATTGACTCTGATGTTGTCTCGAGCGTGGTCCATTGCCATGGCTTCAGTCAACCTGACCAATCCGCCTTTCGAAGCACAATAGGCGGCTCTCCCTGCTTGTCCGAGCATGCCGGACCGCGCTGCGATGTGAAGTATCACGCCACCGCCTCGTTGCTTCATTTCCGGTATGGCCAGACGGGATACGACGAACGCGCCTTTCAAATTGGCATCCAACGTACGATCCCACGCCTCTTCCGAAATATCGGTGATACTCCCGTTGGTTCTGACTCCCGCGCTGTTCACGACGATGTCCAGTCCGCCGAATCGCTCGACGCTTTCGGCGATGAGAGACTTCATTTGCTCTGAGTTACCGACATCGCCGGCGCGAAACAATGCTTTTCCTCCAGCCTTCTCGATCATCGCGACGGTTTCTCTGCCCTTTGATTCCGTCGTCGATGTCCCGGCCACGGCAGCACCCTCTTTCGCGAACATCACCGCGATGGCTTGTCCGAGTCCCGAACCAAATCCGGTAATAAACGCTACCTTATCTTTCAGTTTCATGACAGGCACCCTCCCCGGTAGCGCTTATACAATTGACCCACCTCACGGTCAATCATGACGGATCGAGCCGCGACCGGCGGGATGTCCAGAAAATCATAACCAGCCCCGTTTATTCTCTTTTAATTGACTGCATGCACTCGCCGTGTTACGAAGCACAGGATTAAATTTACGAAGAAAGACCCTGTGAAAAGCCTAAAATTCGAAGAGCTCAAGTCGTTGGATCTGCGTACCTGCGTGAGTGTCGGTGACATCGTTGCCGGGATGAAATACTGCGCCTTCGGTGCCAGGATGCTGGGCGAAGTCGCCGCCACGATCCATCAGATGATCGTTTCGAAAGAAAAGCCGATTTTGATCTATGACGGTGTAGGACATTCTCCGCTTGGGTTGCTCTTGCACGAGTTCCTCAAGAATAAATGGTTTCGAAAAATTCTATTGCCCTCTCAGTATGCCAAGCCAAAATCCGGCGGGGAAAATGTGATCGCCGTCGGCGCGTTTTCGGAAAGATATGCGGACGCGCTCTACACCAAGCCCGCGCGCGCTATCTTTATCAATCCATTTGATATGGCGCGGCCCGGCCAGATCAGAGACGGCTACTTTCCCGACGCCGTCTTCGCCGATCCTCGTTATGTGATGCCGGTGCTTTACCGTACGCTGGACGAGTGGATCAATGGCAGGCGAACCTCGGCCGGCTCCCTGGTCACGGAACTGGCTGCTTACGGTGGCGTCGGCGCGCAGGTTTCGCGCGGCGCAACCGCGCTGCACGCGATGGTCAAGGACAAGGAATGCGTACGATTTCTGACTATCAGCGGAGCCATGACCGTCGGCAAAATGGATCTCGTGATCTGCGATATGATCGAATTGGGCTTGGTCCAGGCGGTCTCGTCGACCGGAGCGCTTATGGCTCACGGCCTGGTCTCGTCTATCGGTCTCAAACACTACAAATACAATCCCGCCTATGACGACACCGCACTGGCGCGCCACAAACTAAACCGCGTTACCGACACATTGGAGCCCGAAACCAATCTCGACACGGTGGAGAAGGTGGTTGGCCAAGTCATCGATAAAATCGATGGCTCTCGTTCCCTCAGTCCGACCGTCTTAAACAAGCTGGTTGGCAAATACCTGGCCGAACACTATCCGAACGATCGCGGTATTTTGAAATCTGCTTATCTGCATGGCGTTCCGGTCTTCGTGCCCGCCTTCGTGGACTCGGAACTCGGCAACGATCTTTACATCAACAACATCCGGCGCAAGCGTCGCGGCAGAAAACCGATCTTTATGGATCTCGAAATCGACAGCAAGGCGTTGATCAAGCTGGTAACGGGTACCAAACGTTTTGGGATTTTATCAATCGGCGGAGGCGTACCCCGGAATAACGTTCAAAATGTCGCGCCATTGATCGAAATTATCAATGAACGGCTTGGGAAAACCTATCCGGAACGGCGCTTTACTTATGGGGTGAGAATTTGCCCTGATCGGCCCCATTTCGGCCATCTATCCGGCTGCACTTATTCGGAGAATGAATCTTGGCGTAAGGCAGTCAAAAACGGCGTTTATGCCGAAATATTAGCCGACGCAACTCAAGTCTGGCCATTTCTGGTAAAATACCTCATGGAAAAAAAGGAGTTCGCAGCAAAGAAATAAACGCGATCGACTCTTCCGACCCCATTTGCTGCTGTGATGATTTAACAGGAGTTGACGAGAAGACGACCGGCACTGTGCGGACCCGGAGTAAAGAAAAAAGGGATGGCAATCAACAGGCAGCGCACATCCGCACAAGGCAGGCTATTCTTTTATTCCCAAAAGTCTTCGGCCATACTCTTTGACGAGTTGGTCGCGGTCCTCGGAAGAAGGCATGCTCTTCAAGCGGTCTTCGATCCTGCCGCGTTCCTCCTGTTTGAGCTCGTGCCAACGCTCCAAGTCCTTTTGAAGTTTGTCGCGCTCCTCCGTCGTTAAGGATTGAACCGGTGCCTCGGCCTTCTCGGTTGCACCTTCGGATTGTGCCGCGCCGCGGGCGCTTTGCTCCACTTGTGTCCCCAAGACTACGGCGCGGTTTGGACGCCCCTTCTCATCATACATAAGAGCGAAATTCCTGAAGCCAATGGAAGAAAGAAGAGAAATGACGGCAGGCTCGATTCGCGAACGCTCCAGCCGTAAGTTCAATACTTTACTCTCGGCTGACGGCGGAAGAAAAAACTGCAATCCGGTTTTTTCTTGAATGACATGCAGCGCGACCACCACCGGGGTTTGAGCGAAAGCAACGGAAATCTCGCCGTCCCGGTAGTCAACCCACTGTTGGTAAAACGCATCCTCCGGGGTCTGGGCGGAAGCCACTTCAATGCCGGCACTGGCCAGCAACGCCAGGATCAACGCCATCTTCGAGAGTTTTTTCATCTGAATCACCTCGCTGAAAACCATACTGAGCAAGTTCTGTGCCCTCGAACTGTCCCCAAAAGATCAAAAAAAGACAGGCTTTACGGATGCTTTGCGGACAACTCAAGTTGTCGAATGGCGCCACCCGTTGGTCAAAGCGAACAATCTTGTAAAAACACCGCCGAGCTTAGTTACCGCGACTGATGACCACGAGCCCTCGGCTTGCAACGAGCGATCGCCTCATCTGGCGACGGCCAATTCTTGTTGCAGTTGCAAAAGCTTGGGTTTGATGGATTCCCCTAATGCTATTTGAGGATCGGATGGAATGTGACCCGCTTCCTTTTCGCGCTCCGCAATTATCGATTTGGCATCTTCGAAAGCATTGACGAACGACGCGGTCTTGCGCAACGATTCATCGAAATAAGCTTTGCCGAAATGCGTCCATTCAGCTTCATTGCTGCAGCCGAATGAATTCTTGTCCGGCGCGGAAGCTGAAATCACCAGTGTATTCTCGTTGCGAAGCGGATCGATGAATCCGCCCGAATAACACGCCGATATGACGATGACACGGTTTTTGATTCCAGATTCATCCAACAAAGCACGCAGCCGCATAGGATCCAGCTCAAGAAATCGCAGAGGTCGCAGATCCAGCGAGAAACGATGCGTCTGCGAACCGTGTGAGGTCATAAACAAGAACAAGAGATCCTCGTCATTATCCATGACTTCGGCTACCCGCTGCAATGACGCGCGCAAACTCGTCACGCTGGCCAGCGGCGTATCGGCGAGGGTCTTGTGATTATTGATCAGACTGATGCTCTTTCCTGCCGTACCGAAGCGCTGTCGGAATAGACGACTCACGGCATCGATCTCTTTCATGAAAACGTCCTGGTAAGCGTAGCCGCCAACACCGACAAAATAAATATCGACAACACCGCGGCGGCCCACCTTTACGGCGGCCAGTTGGCGCTCGAGAATTTTCGGCTGATCATAAAACACCTCTTCTGCCAATCGGCTCGATGCAGCCGGCGTGGCCAGTTCCTTGTGATCTTCGACTTCTTGCCATAGGCCCCGTTGACGGTAGGTGCCGTTGAGCGGCAGAAAAAGAAATATTCCACAGACGATATACGCAACACCTCGGCGTGGAACAGGGACCGACAGCAGGTCTGCGGCCGCTTTTGCACAAGCTAAGGTGAGCCACGCGTTCGGCGCGAGATAATTCCCATAGCCCACGACACTGAGCACTCGCTGGGCATCCGGCTTGTACGCGACGGCCAGGTAAATCACATAGACCAGTAGATCGATTGCCGCAGCGACCATTAAAAACACTTGCAAGAGCAACAACATTTTGTCGCCGTTGCCCAAGGCATACGCGGCTGTAATCGAAGCAATCAACATTAGCGACATAGGGAACAGCGCCGAAGGAAGCGCCTCCCATGAAAACTGTCCCTCGATGCCCATGCCGTGAAAGTCCCAGCAAAACGCAACCAATAGGCTCGCAAGGCCGAAAGCTGCAACCTGCCAGCCGGCAACTGAAATACAATCGACCGGCACCGCACGGAACAACAAAAACCTGAAGGCATTTGCCCAATTACCTAGAATCGCCCGCATCTTTCGATCGCCGCTCCTCGCGGCCGGAGCGAGACATTTATTTTCATTTTCCGAATCCACAGCACGTCCCTTATCAATGTCGATGAACCATCACGTCCTTAGTTTGGTCTACTTTGCCGAGTAAGAAAAGTCCCTCGCAGGTTTTCGCGAGCCGGGCACTAAGCATTGGTAGCCGCCGGCGCAGAGCTGGCGCTGATGATCCTGGCCTACGTGCCGCGCGTCTTTGCCGTTCCGTACCAAACTTTGATGCTGGTGTCCCAAAAGGATGTGTTAAATGTTGGACCCGAAGGCCTCGGCATGCTGATGGCCGCCCCGGGTGTTGGAGCCGTTCTGGCGGTACTGACCCTCGCCTCTGTTGCCAAGCAGGTAAGAAGGCAGGGACTAATGCTGGTGGGAAGCTCTATCTTGCTGGGGCTCTTTCTCATGCTGTTATCGTAAATTACCTCGTTCCCTCTGCGTCGTTGTTCTAACGTTGTTTGTGGCCTGGCGCGTGCCCCATATCCGCACTCTCGAGACCTAAGAACTTGCACCTCGTTCTGCCCTGCATTTTACAGGCTAACCATTCGCTGAAGCCGCTGCCGTGGCTTGCCGCAATGCCGCCTCCACCTCTTCGTCATTGACCTGAGCAAAGTCGGCGAAGAACTGTCCGACTGCATGAAACTTGATCGGCACTTCCAGACAGACCGTCGCATCCGCTTCCTGCACCATCGCCTGGCACGCCTCCGAAGATGCCACCGCAACCGCAGCAATGAGTCGCTGGGGTTGCTTGACGCGCAACGCCCGCAGGGCGGCGGTCATGGTCGAGCCGGTTGCAATCCCGTCATCTACGACAATCACGATGCGATCACGAGGATCGATCGGTGGACGCAATGGCGTGTACTGGGCCCGACGCCGGCGCAGTGCGTCAAACTGCCGCTGCTTTTCCGAATCGAGATATTCGGCATCGAGATCAGCCGCATAGTCCGTCAAAAATCCACGACCGCTTTCGTCGATGGCACCGATGGCAAGCTCGGGCTGCGCCGGATGGCTGAGTTTGCGAACCAGCACGACATCGAACTCACCCGCTAAAGCATCAGCGATGATTCTTGCCATGGGCACTGCGCCCCGGGGAATTCCGAGAACCAGAGGATTTTTGTTCTTGTAATGAACGTCCAGCCTGCGAGCTAATAAACGCGCGGCATGATCACGGTTTCTAAACAGCATGATTCGTGAACCTCCATCGTTAGGCTGGAGCGACACGGTTATATCTAAACGCACAAGACGCGCCAGGGCAATAGCGGCAGTTGAGTTGCCGCTTCGCGACGGAATACCCAGTATCAGGCGTGTAGTCCAGCGCCCTACAATCAGCACCGGCATTTCTGCTTAGGGCACGTACTTATGATTGCGTTTCAACGACAGGTTAATGTTCTGCGCGGTTGCAGGATTTATCCCAGGAAACAACTCTTTTCTCTTGTGGTGCTAGTGCTCTTCACGCTAACTTGGTTTTGTTGGGCAAACGGGGAGCCCCGTCACCAGCAAGCAAGAGGCAATAATAGCCGGAGCATTAGGATCTAAAAAATAAAGATCTCAACGGAGGGCTCATGGGAAATTCAAAACGATCAAACATTTGGCGATCGTCCCGAGAACGACCCATTTGTTTGCGAAACCGGTTACCCTGCAAAAGGTGGCGCGCTTGGCTGCGGGATGGTTTAATTTCCTTCTCGGCAGTAGACCTCAAATCTAGGCCGGAGCTCAACGAGATCACCCGTCACAAGTCCGTGTCTCTGGATCGATCCGGGTTTTAAGCGGGTCCAAAGAGATCGGTCTTGATTGACAGCTCTTCTGACCGTCTACTCTCTTGACCCTCTACGCTGTTTGCTCCGTCTTTTAGTTGAAGAGCCTTCAGAAAAAACTTGGAATGCTCCAACCGCAAGGATCTCTTTTGAATTTTAGGGTCAGGATCGCTGGCCCGATAATCATGGCCATCGCGGCTATGAGGATGAAGTTCGATTGGCTTAAATTCAGTACAAGCTCTTTGCGGCGCCGAAGAGCCCACGCCCTAATAGAGTTTGCTCAAGCTTCACGTGATAAAGCTTCATTAATTGAACCTTCACAGAATCGCCTTCGATTACCCCAAGCCCATGGGCAATGGCCTGCAAGGTGGCCATCCCCTCTCGCCGATGTTGGGCGCGCAAGTAAAACTTCGAGATGTCAGGAGTGCGGATCATCACCCTTTTCACGTCTTTCAATTCATGGTGACGGTAGTGAACTTTGCTCGCCTGCCGCCAGCTTCCATCGGGAACAATGAGCTGAATCGGCGTTGGGTCTTGCGCGACAAGTTCTTCATCTAATTCCACGGCATCATCTGAGGGATAAAACAGCAATGTCCGATACTGAGGGGTTAGCAGGTCTCTCAGGTCAAGAGTTTCACGCGTTTCTCCCCGGACTCGCATTTCGCTATTCACTAGAGCTCTTACCGCGAGCCGGCCCGTATTGGTGGCTCGCCTTAGCTCTTTGGCATGTACGATAAGACAAATCTTGGTACTCAATTCAATTCTCGGTATGGCGTTGCAGATACAGAAAGCCCGATAGAAATAGCAATCCAGGCAGCGCCCGATTGTCTTTCTCTTGCGATTCAAACTCAGTTCTTTCCCTGTTTCTTATTGATCCCCGGAGCGATCGACACGCCGCGAATACCGGCTTTCTCGATCGCCTGAGCAAGCAAGCCCGAAGCTTTTACATCCTCGATGAATTCACGAAGATAGTTCACGCCGGTCTCCCGGCCTTTGGGAATGCCGAGCGCCTGCTGAATCGCCATAAACCGGCCATCCAGCACACGCGATCCGGGAAGCTTCACGGCGTTCGCAACAAGGTGTTGTCTCACGCCGCCGAGCACGTCAACCTTGCCTTCAACGATCAGTTCGAACGCAGCCTCAGGGCTGGACGCCCGCACCAGTTGAGCGTGTTTTAAGCTCCGGCTCAAAAACAAATCGTACGCGCTCTTACCTGACACGCCAACCCGCACTCCATCGCGGTCAACGTCCGCGATGGAGCGAAGCGCCGATCCGGCCGGCACAAGGTACGTGCCTTCGATCTCTATATAGGGCGCCGTGAAACTGATCTCGCCTTCACGCCCCGGGTCCACGGCGAGGAATGCGACGTCCCAGGCACCGGCTTGCAATCCTTCAACCATCTTTCCGGCCGATTCGAAGCCAACAAGCTCGACGGGCAAACCAGTCCGCCTGCCAAGTTCGCGAGCCAGATCAACCACCACGCCATTCAGCTCTCCGCTGCTCGAATCTCTCATCGCCAACACCGGGTTTCCATAGTTGGTACCCACGCGCAGCTTGCCCGTGGGCGCGAGATCGGAACGGAGAGAGGATGAAATCATAATTGCACCTTTACCCTTGTGAATTGTTGGATGGAGGTTACTTGCTGCGGCCAATGGGGTCAAGGACAAAATTCGATTGTCTGACGACTTCTCTCACGACGAAAATAACACCAGCCATCGTTGTCCAAATATCGCATCACTAAGACCACGAGCACCGTTTATGACTCGCGCAAAAGCGCAAAGAGCCCCAAGCTCAGAGTAGAATAGCGAGGATCGTGAGTCCGCAAAGATCAAGCTGCTCGCCTTTTCACGGCTCTCTCGGACATACGTTGAGTTCAGTTGCCGCAATCTATATGCTTGTCGCGCGACGCCAGGGTAAACAATTTTCATCTTTAATATAGGGGTAACCGATGCAGCTCGAAGAATTCGCCGCGCGAATACGAAGCCACCGCGGCATTGTCTTTTTCACCGGCGCGGGCATCAGCACCGAATCCGGCGTGCCGGACTTTCGCAGCCCAGGCGGCGTCTGGACGAAATACCAACCGGTTTACTTCCAGGATTTCGTCGCCAGCGAACCCGCACGCCTTCAGCATTGGCGGCTCAAGAAAGCGACCTACGAGCTCTACAAGAGCGTGAAGCCGAACATCGGGCATTACGCCATCCGCGACTTCGAGCAGCGCGGGCAACTGCTTGGCCTGATCACGCAAAACATCGACGGCCTGCACAAGCTCGCCGGCGTTTCCGAAGAAAGACTCGTCGAGCTCCACGGCACCGACCGCCTGGTGACCTGCCTGGGTTGCGGCAAGCGCTTTGAACCCGCCAGCGTTTATGAAGGCTTGGGAGACCAATTTTCGGCGCCTACCTGCGACGCCTGCGGCGGCTTTCTGAAATCGGCGAACATTTCCTTCGGCCAGCAAATGCCGGCCGAACCTATGCGCCGCGCCCAAGCCTGGAGCGAAGCGGCGGATGTTTTCGTCGTCATCGGTTCTTCGCTCCAAGTCCAACCCGCCGCCTCGTTTCCCGTTATCGCCAAGCGCAATGGCGCCCTACTGGCGATCATCAATCGCGATGAAACGCCCTTGGACGATATTGCCGACTACGTTTATCTCGGCGGCATCGGTGCATGGTTCGAACAACTCGGTCCGTTGCTAATGGACGCCTGAAGCCTATATATTCGCTCTACCGTTATGCGACAAATATTTTTTCTTTGCTTTCTATCGATCTTAGCCGGTTGCTCGACCGAGCGAACCATTCTGGTCAACAGTCAAGGCGATCTGCTTACCTGCGAAACCGAAGGATATGGATTCTTCGGTGCAATCTTGGTGCGGAATCAACAGCAAAACTGTGTCTCCGAGGCGGAGAAGCGCGGTTATACGGTGAGGAATCGGTGATTGATCCAAGGTGCCGCGATCTTGAGAACTGCCCCTCTCTAACTGCGCATCGGTTGAGATCGCGTTCAGTGCTCCCGTGAAGATGATCTACAAAATCATTACCGTAACGGTAATCTCTACATCGGGCGGGATCGTACCGCACAATCGACTACTTCGGCAGCGCCGATAGCGAACTCATCGCTAAGGACTTAATCAGGCCCAACGACGTAGTTTCACAATCAGCGTGATTTACTACTGTGGGAATCGGAGACGGCATCCCACGCAGAGGCAGCGAGGAGAAGCTTGAGCTTATCGAGTTTCACAGATTGAATGACCCTGCAGTCGGGTTTAACGGATGGCGCAAGTTTAATAAACAGCGTGCTTTGAGAATTGCAACATGACCGGCTAATCGGCTCCGAAGACTCATCGCAAACTCCGAAGAATCGAATAATCCACCACATCGCTTACCGACACGCTTTTTTCTCCTTCGCCCCGGGCATAGGGGCTGTCCATGGCCTTCTTCAACCTGTCTTCCGGCATGATCAGGTTGTCGAACATGACTTCGGTAATTTCGTTGTACGAATTTTCGGCAATCTTACTGTTAACCTTGAAACTTTGCTGAATGTATTCGATCGTCCCTCGGCGATCCTGCTTTATGCGACGGAACGACTCGAGCATTGCCTTAAGAGTGCCGCGGATCCTTTCTGGCCGGCTGCGAAGCCGATCCCGGCTTGTCACCATCCCGTTAAACGGCGCCTCGACCACGTCGCCTGTTTTTGCCAGCACTTTGAACCCCTGGAGCACCATTTCGCCGGTAAACGGCGGGCTGAGCACCGAGGCTTCCAGCGAATTCTGCTGCAATCCTATCATGCTGACGGTGGTACTCCCGGTCTGCATGAAGGTAACCTTTTTGACGTCCACGCCATTTTGCGAGAGCATCCAAACCGCCGCGTTGTGGCTTTCCGAGCCGATACGGGAGACCCCGACCTTTTTTCCTTCCAGTTCTCGAAGCCGATTGATCGAAGTCCCTGTCACCAGTGAGAACAGCGGTGCTCTGTATAGCACGGCTACCACTTTCAGCGGCAGTCCCTTGCGGATCGCATCGATCGCCGTACCGACACCTGACATAAAATCCAGCTCGCCCGCTACGACCCCGGCAACCTGCAAATTACTCCGGATCTGGATGATTTCCGCCTTCAAACCTTCTCTTTCGAAAAAGCCCTTCTCCTGCGCAAAATAGAAAGGCATGAGAACGACGTTTCGAACCGAAAGGCCGATTCTCACGGTATCCTGACCGTTGGCAGAAGTAGTAGCGAAAACACTCAGCGCGATAAAAATCAAAAGTAGAACTATTCTCATTATTCACCCCGACTTTGTCAAAATTCCAAACACATCCTGTAAATCGCTTCTTATCACGAACGAAACCGATCTTGAACCGATCGCTCCTCCATATGCCGCAATGCACCGACCGGTGGAAGGACTCCGCGCTTCTGCCTTGACTACAGGCGTGGACCGACTCCGCACGAACTGCCCATTGCCAGGGAAATATCGTCTCTGAAATGCTACGACTTCGTCCGACGATTGTCTCACTACTGGTATAGCGGCAGTCGGCAAATTGTGCGGGTCTGCAAAGTACACGTTTCTCTTAGTGGAGAGCCGCTGAGGTCCCGAGGTCGCTTTCGCCGTTACGATTGGGAACTCCCCATTCAATACCCGGAGCCAGAAAATATTAATACCCTTTGGCCAAAAATTTGCTCCGGCTCCTTATTGCTTATTGCTTGGAGGCGCCATGAACAAGATCGAGGACCCAAAGGGCTTTCCGACCGGAGCAGGTATCTTTCTTGGACTGGGATTGGGCGGGTTCTTCGACGGCATTGTCCTGCATCAGATATTGCAGTGGCATCACATGGCGACCAGCGCCGGCTATCCTCCGGACAGTGTCGCCAATCTTGAGTTCAATACGCTCCTTGACGGCCTCTTTCATGCGGCGACCTATGTATTTATCGCTCTTGGTCTCGGTCTCCTATGGCGTGCAGCGCGTCGGCCGCAC
>WHTF01000039.1 GCA_009379725.1 Deltaproteobacteria bacterium | reverse complement strand
ACAAGACCGCAGCGCTGCAGCATGCTCATTATCTCGATATTTTGATTAAGATTGCAGACTTTGAACCTGCGCTGGAGTGCCTGGCTTCACTCGGATTTATCCGCTCAAACGTTCGAGCAGGTTTTGAGTCGCAAGCCCTAGAGTTGGTCCATGAGTCTGGACTCCCGCTGATTTTGCATCGCCAACTATTTCGTGTGCCTTTCTACAATGTTGCGATGGAGGAAATTTGGGCGCGGAGCCGGATCCAGACGGTTTCTGGGGCTCCAACTCGTCTTTTGTCCCCGGCCGATAACTTGTTGCACATTTGCGGATCTGTATTTGATGTGGAATCGCATGAATCGTTGCGCTGGGTTTGTGATGCTTGGTTTGTTGTCCATAAATATTCTGATCTGGACTGGGAAGTCCTGCTAGATTACAGCCGGCGAAGCCGCATGGCACTGGCGTTATACCTGACGCTTGACTATGTCGTGGAAGCACTTGACGCTCCTATCCCCGTTGACGTTTTGAACCGTCTGTGCGCTGGCGCTTCGAAAGCAGACTCGATCGAACGCGAGGCTGTTTTATTCGGTGTGCAGACAAATGCCCGGGGAGGATTGACGAGGATAATTCAAAAATGTGGTGACTGGCCTACGCGGGTTTCTGTCCTGAAGTGGGCTCTGTTCCCCTCGCCAAGCTACTTGCGATGGATTCACGAAATTAGCTGGTCGTGGCTCTTGCCTTTATATTATTTCTATCGCCCGTTCAGATATCTCGTTCGGTCGGCTTGGTTTTCTTGTCGGCGCTTCGCGCGACGCCTCCGCGATCTCACGGTAGCACGAACCCATGCAAAAAACTGGTCTTCGTAACTGCCTTCTGGCAAACCATGGCCGAAACAGCGCCACGCTGGCTACAACCAATCGGCCTGCCGTAAGATTCTAAGCTCCTCCCGTCCTCTGTACCGCTCCGTCGCCCCCCTGAATAGCCCCTCCTTCCTAGCCTTAGAATCCTTCTCCAAATACTTAACGCTTGTTTTCTGATCCACAAGTGTTTTGGTGCAGTATGCCATGCTCCGCACGGTTGTCGTATTGCCGCAACCTAGCTCTGACTCCTGCCGCCGTGAGCGTGATAGGCTTGAAAACCTATCACCCGACGCATTCAAGCGCGAGCTGTCGTTAGCGCAACATCGGTGTTTCCTGAGGCGATGATATCTGGTAAGCTAAGAGCGTGAAGGACTACCGGATAATCGCCAGCTTCTATGGATTTGTTGTACAAAGAACATTTCGGACTTAGACAAGGGCCGTTCAATATCACAGCGGATCCGGAATTTTTATACCTGAGCGCCAGCCATCGGGAAGGCTTGGCGCAGCTTTCGTACGGCATTAAGGGTCGCAAAGGTTTTGTAGTTTTGACAGGTGAGGTCGGCACCGGCAAGACGACTTTGATCCACACGCTCTTGGGCGAGCTCGGCGGTGATACGAGGACAGCTCTGATTTTCAGCCATATCGCCGATCCTCTCGATCTCCTCCGCTATATCTGTAATGAGTTCGACCTTAAGGTACCGAAGAACTCGCGCGGTGATCTCTATGAACATCTTACGTTGCTTAATGCATACTTGTTGGCAAGGTACCGAGCAGGGGAAAACTGTGCGTTGATCATCGATGAAGCACAGAATTTATCCGCTGAGGTTTTGGAAAGTGTGCGGCTCTTGTCCAATTTTGAGACTTCCAAGGACAAGCTGTTGCAGATTCTGCTCGTAGGCCAGCCGGAATTATCAAATCGTCTCAACTCACAGGAATTACGGCAGCTGAAGCAACGGGTAACTCTCCGCCACCACTTGCGTCCTCTCACATTGAAAGAATGTCAAGAATATGTCGCGAATAGATTGCGAATTGCTGGCGGCGATTCAGCGCTTTTTACGCCTAAAGCATTGGAACTGATCTGCGCATGCTCGGGAGGGATCCCGAGGATCATCAATGTGGTTTGTGATAATGCCCTGCTTACAGGCTATACTTTGGGGAAAGCGATCGTCGGCGACTCAATCGTTCGACAAGTGGCGGAGGACCTGAATTTAACTGGAACGACAGCAAGTGTGCTCTCAATCAGAAACGCATCGATCCATGCTTTGAACGGAACGTCGCTGAAGCGAGACACCCAGATGTCCACACCACAGCAAACTCATTTTGATCCGCCTCCCGCTCGGCCGCTGGTGAACACAACTGGATCTCCTGGTCCTCGTAATGCAGTTATCCCGCGGAAATTTTTTGACGAGCTTAGTGTGCTGCTTCTCGATGCTATGGGACCGATGGCATCGGTGGTTTTAAAAGATCGAGTGGCGAGTCTGGGAGAGTCTCTGGATCGATTTCCAAAAAGTAAGATAAGCAACCTCATCGAAGCTTTGAGTCATGAGATTTTAGACACGTCAATGAAGCAAACCTTTCAGCAGCTTGCCCAAGAGCGTATTAGCACGCTCAGCCGGCTGGAGCATTCGTAGGAGTTTTTATGAGTCGAGTGTTTGATGCGCTGGCCAAGGCAAGCGAGGAAAAGAAGCATCAAGTTAAAAGCGCTCTTAGAGTCGTTGAACCCGAACTTCGGGACTCAGCTCATACAAAAATGGAATTCAGTCTTTCCGAGGTACTTCCAGCGAATAGGTATCAAGAGAATTTACAAAGCGGTTCCTTCACCTTAACCGATAAGAACAAGCCCTGGCGCGAGCGCATCGAGGAGCTTTTCTTAAATTGGGATCTCGGCCGCTATCAAAATTATCGAATTGTTTCCTTAGAAAAGGATTCGGCTGCGGCGGAGCAGTACAAGATTTTGCGTGAGCAGATCAAAGGTTTACGTGTCGAACAGAAGATCGATGCATTCTCTATCACAAGTCCGGTGAAGAGAGATGGTAAGACAACCGTGGCGGTCAATCTGGCCGCCGTGTTGGCTTTAGATTCCGATGAGAGAGTTCTCCTGATCGATGGTGATTTTCGCACCCCGAGAGTCCATCGGTTTTTTAATTTGCCTTTGGCCCCTGGTTTTGCCGAGTATCTGGGTTCAAATTGTCGAATGGGCGTTAAGAGTGTGGTCCAAGAAACATTCCTGCCCGGGTTGAGCGTCTTGCCGGCCGGTAAGTCGTGTAATTTATCATTTGAACTGACGGTCAAGGAAAAGATGAGGGATGTGATGGACGAAATAAGAGCGGACTTTCCAAAGCATCAGATTATTATTGACACTCCGCCGATTTTTTCGACCTCGAAACCTGTCGTGATCGCCCGCCAACTGGCTGGCGTCTTGTTGGTGATTCGAGCAGGAAAAACTCCCGGTAATTATTTAACAAAAGCGATCCAATCCCTTGGCTCGAGCAAAATCATTGGCGTGGTACTGAACGGAGGCAAGCTAGGTATCTCGTCAAAGTGTTACTACTCTTCGACCAATGGTGCCTCTCACGTTCTTGCCGATGCGGATTCGTGATCAATTTGCAATCTTTTTCTAGGTGGGCGGTATCGATTTGACGTTTGTGGCAGCAATGAAGCCTGTTTTGAACGTGTCCAAACGCTAATGTCACAATGACCTCGCAGGCATCCCTGACCCTTCTTTATGGATACGTAAAACATGTCTGAGCGTTATCTCATTACGGGCGGAGCCGGTTTCATCGGCTCTCACCTCGTTAAGCGCCTCGTGGCCGAGGGTGGAATCGTTCGAGTCGTGGATAATCTCTCCACGGGTCATGCGGAGCGGCTCGATGATGTCCGTAACGCGATCCAATTCATCAATGGGGATTTGGCTGAAGAATCCATCGCCGAAGCAGTCGTCAAAGACATTGACTATGTTTTACATCAAGCAGCTGTCCCGTCCGTGCAGCGCTCAATTGGCGATGCAGTCGGTACTAATCAAGCCAATGTTACGGCGACTCTAAATCTTCTCGAAAGCTGCCGAAAAGCGGGTGTTCACCGTTTGGTTTACGCCGCTTCGTCTTCGGCTTATGGCGATACCGAGGTTCTTCCAAAGACGGAAGAAATGCCGGCCGATCCGCTTTCTCCATATGCATTGCAAAAGTGGGTCGGCGAACGCTACTGCAAACTCTATTATGATCTCCACGGACTTGAAACCGTAAGCCTTCGATATTTTAATGTCTTCGGTCCGGACCAAGATCCTTACTCGGAATACTCCGCAGTGATTCCAAAATTTATCACGAATCTTCTGGCGAAGGAGTCCGTGACCGTTTATGGCGACGGCGAGCAGTCCCGTGATTTCACATATATAGATAACGTGGTCAACGCGAATTTGCTTGCTCTGCACGCGAAGGACGTACCTGGAAAAGTCTGCAACATTGGTTGTGGGGAGCGCATTACTCTTAATAAGTTAATACAAATGTTGGAGCAGATTCTCGGCGTCAAGGCGAAGGTAAATTATGCTGCCGCAAGAGCCGGCGATGTGCGTCACTCCTTAGCTGATATCCAAAAGGCAAGACGCCTTTTGGGCTACAATCCGCAAGCCGGAATAGAACAAGGACTGAGGAAAACGGTGAAAGGATTTAAAGGTAAATTGCGCTACTAAGGCTTGGTTATGGACATCCGTTCAGGAAACGTTCTTAGTCTCAAACACAACCGCAGTGGAGAAATACGAATCCTCCTTTCAAAGACCTATAACGCATCTACTTCAACAGACCAAAGAGCCTGTTGCGGTTGCAATTTAAACGTGGCCGGCATCATTCGCTGGCTGAGGCATACGACGATTCGATACCCGTGATCTAACTTCGTGATGGTCTTGTTCCTTTACCGGGTGATTAGGCCATTTACAAATCATCCTTATCGATACCTATATGTTTGCCTTTGGCCGATTCTAACTCTTTACCCAGCTGCTCAAGTATTTTAGCGTCGAAGAGTTCCCGGACTTTGGGAAACATTTCCCCTTCTTCTTCGGCTACGTGATGTTCGACGGTTTCCTTTAAAGCTGTAAGCTTAGAGTCGAATTCAGTACCTTCCGTTGCTAAATCCTCGATTTCCAGCAACAGCTCCTCAACTTCCTCATGCTCGTCGCGGGCCTCGGCGACCATTTCTTTGAGCTTCTCGTGTTTTTCCACGGCTGGATAAAACACGGCTTCTTCGACTTCGGCATGAATCGCCAACTCGGTATCGATCCGGTCGAAGAGTTCTGTTTTTTGAGTATGGTCCGTAGTCTGTTCAGCTTCCTGGAAGAGCTTTTTCACCTTTTCATGATCCTGTATAAGTAGATCCAAAGCGTTCATGTCTACCCTCCATTCGCTAAGATCATATCTGGAGGAGCAAAGCGGATGCCAGGACCTCAGACGACCGATACTTCGGTTAGTCTCTCAAACACGCTTCTACCGCGTCCGAAACCTGCTCTTCGACTCAAGCCGCTGTCTCATTCGCAAGACAACAAGATTGTCCTACGCGAAATTCGAATGCTAACGGTAACGGAGTAATCTCGGGTATGTTCGATCACTCACCCTAAATGCTCGATTACTCTAGCTAGCGACTCTTTTGTTTAAGATACAAAAATTAACCACGGTCGCGGCCTGAGGGGGTAAAGGCAGTGGCAATGAGTTTTTTGCATGTTTATGGGCAATTTGACAAAAAAGTACCCCTTCGTTAGTAGAGAGTGACTAAATGAACAATCCGATAAAGGAGAAACAATGAGTGACTTTTACAGTGCGTGGCTGGACCGAGCCAAAGAGAATCAAAAGAAGGTCGATGAGGCGCCGCGGGTAGCGAAGTCCAAAGATCTCAAATGGGTGCGGACGCCGCAAGATTACAAGGCTGCCTTGATGATCGCTCCGGAGCTTGGCTTTCCGACCGGCGGCAGCTGTCTGATGCGAGCCGAGATTCCGGTGGGCTGGCACACCGGCAAACATTTTCACGGCGAAGAAGCGATCTACGTCGAAACCGGCGAAGGGTTTATCGTTCTAGATGAAAAGCGTTACGACTTTTTCCCGGGAACTATTCTGCACGTTCCCTATCGTTCACCTCATCAGCTCTTCAATACCGGTAGCTCCCCTGTGGGCTATCTTTCCGGCTTAGCTTGGCACCTCGAAGCCGATGTTTACATGGCCAAGTTGGAACAACTCGAAGAGTGCGGGGAAAACGATCCGAAGATTCTGGCGCGGTTCCCAAAAGAGGAATCGCAGTACTGGCCGGAAGACGGCCGGCGCGTCTCGATGCATCAGAAACAACACGAAAAATCCGGCGAATCGAAACATGGGGCGACTTATTTTCTCATGGGCCGAAGCGGCAAGCAGAACGGCTTCAAAGCTACCGGTGTAGCCATCAGTTCTATTTTTGTCGACCTGCCGCACACCAAGAGCCACAGCCATGCGCATCCAGAGGCCTATTTATATGCATTGGAAGGTGACGGTTATTCCGAGATCGGCGGCAAACGCTACGACTGGAATCAAGGCGATGCGGTGCATGTGCCTCCCGGCATGTTGCATCATCAACACTTCAATCCATTCGACAAGGATATGAAAGAACTCCGTTTCGAGTTTGGCGTTCGCTATTGGTTCGTCGATCAATGGAAGGGTTATGTCACCGTCGATAAACACTTGAAAGCGACGACCCACATGGACGATTAGTCATGAATGAATAGCAGCAGTGTGGCAGCGGGCTAACGGTTATCGTGAGCCCGCTTTTTTTGTCTCTCAAATCGTTCCAGGAGCTTAACGATTCGAAGTTCGGCGCCTGGTGACGGCGCCGCCATGTGCGATTTAAGTATCAACAAGAATGGAAAAGTAAAAGCGAGCGGAGACTTTCTTGCAACGCTTAGCGAGATCTTTTATAAAACAATGCATGACGCTTTTGCGCAATCCCAAGAACGGCGCACCTAAGATCATGCTTGGCTTTATCGTGCGTCGCTGTGCGGCCGACATCGGCCATACACCGACACCCGATGAGTTCGCCGCATGGGCCAATGCCCGATGCGAGGGCGGGCATGAGTATTGCCTTTTTGGTAAACCGATTTCACCTTCTATCGCCAAAGTCATGTTTCAACAACCGGGCCGCTTGGTGACCGTCAACGGCGACAGCTTCGAGAAAAGTTGGCGCGGCCCGCGCGGCTAGATCCCCAGCCGTTCACCAGTTTACCCCGCCACTGGCCTGGGTGAATTCGTTCAGCGACGCGTTTCAACTCTCTCGCGGTTTTTGACCGTGTCGCAAGATGCCGGCAAAACCCTACGCCGTAGAAAGCGCCGTTCAGGCAGTACTCGATCATTTGCCGGAGAGCCAACCTAAATTTTCTTCTATGATTGGGCAGGGGCTCAAAGGCAGCTAGAAGCGCGGCAGTCTAACTGCTATGTTTGCTGTTTATGATTGGAGACAGACAACCAGGACAGTTCCGGATCCTTTCCGATTTCAAGGCTCAAGGGGACCAACCCGCCGCAATTGAAAAACTCTATGCCGGCATGGAACAGGGGAAGCAGCATCAGGTTCTGTTAGGCGTCACCGGCTCAGGGAAAACGTTCACCATCGCCAATGTCATTGAGAAGGCGAATAAGCCGACACTGGTGTTGGCGCCCAATAAGACCCTTGCGGCCCAGCTCTACAGCGAGTTCAAGGAACTATTTCCCGAAAACGCCGTCCGCTATTTTGTCAGCTATTACGACTACTACCAGCCGGAAGCCTACATGCCTTCGACGGATACCTTCATTGAGAAGGATTCCGCTATCAATGACGAGATCGATAAGCTGCGTCATTCCGCAACCAAGGCATTGCTGGAGCGACGCGATACGCTGATCGTCGCCAGCGTCTCATGTATCTATGGTTTGGGTTCACCGGAGGCTTACTTCGACCTGATGGTTTATCTCGAAGAGGGGGCTAAGATCGAACGCGACCGGATGTTGCGCAAGCTTGTCGATATCCAGTATCAACGCAGCGATTTTGATTTTCATCGGGGAACCTTCCGGGTGCGCGGCGACTGTGTCGAAATCTTTCCCGCTTATGAAGACAAGTCGGCGCTACGCATCGAGTTCTTCGACGACAGGGTGGAAGGCATTTATGAGATCGATCCTCTGCGCGGCAAAATGCAACGGCGGGTAGATAAAGCGATGATCTATCCCGCCAGCCACTACGTGACGACTGAAAGTCGCATGAAGCAGGCGACCCGCGATATCCGACTGGAGCTTAAAGATTGCTTGAAGGAGCTGCGCGAGCAGAACAAATCGCTCGAAGCTCAACGACTGGAGCAGCGTACGCTCTACGATCTCGAACTCCTGGAGGAAATGGGTTTCTGTCCCGGAATCGAAAACTATTCCCGTCACTTAACCGGCCGCCGGCCAGGCGAGCCGCCGCCGACTTTGTTGAGCTATTTTCCCGATGATTTTTTGCTCGTGGTCGACGAGAGCCATGTCACGGTGCCGCAAGTAGGCGGTATGTACCGCGGTGATCGTTCTCGTAAAGAGACTCTGGTTGAGTTCGGCTTCCGCTTGCCGTCGGCTTTGGATAACCGCCCATTGAACTTCGAGGAATTCGAAGCTTGTTTAAATCAGGTCATTTTCGTCTCGGCGACGCCGGCGCATTATGAAATGGAGAAGTCGAATGGAGTCCTAGTCGAACAAGTCATCCGCCCCACAGGATTGATCGATCCGGAACTTACCGTCAAACCGGCCCGCAACCAGGTTGACGATCTGCTTGCTGAAATCCGCAAGCGGGTGGAGCGCAAGGAAAGGGTTCTGGTGACGACCCTGACCAAACGCATGGCTGAAGATTTGACCGACTATTATCAGGATTTAAACGTCAAGGTGCGTTATCTCCACTCCGACATTGAAACCCTTGAGCGCGTTGAGATCATCAGGCAACTCCGCATGGGTGTTTTCGATGTTCTGGTGGGGATCAATCTGTTGCGCGAAGGCCTCGACCTGCCTGAGGTTTCTCTAGTCGCAATATTGGACGCGGACAAGGAAGGGTTTCTTCGCTCGGAGCGGTCGCTGATCCAGACCATCGGCAGGGCCGCGCGTAATGTTCATGGCAATGTGATTCTTTACGCCGATTCCGTGACCGATTCGATGCGAAGGGCGATCGATGAGACCAACCGCCGGCGCCTTTTACAGACAGCGTACAACACCCAACACGGCATCACCGCGCAGACCGTTGTCAAGTCGTTGGGTGCGCCGCTGGTGAGGATCTACGACGCGGATTACGTCGATATCCCGCTCGCGGCGGAGGGCGTGGCTCGTTATGCTCCGGCCGACCTTACGCGTAAGATCAAACAACTTAAAAAGGAAATGAAACAAGCGTCCGGCAAGCTCGAGTTTGAAAGGGCGGCGGAGTTGCGCGATGAAATTCGCGAGCTGGAGAATCGCGAACTGGAACTGCGGGATGCCGGACTTTCAGCAAGCCAAAATTTTTAGCGCCGGATCGATGGGCGTTCGACTCTAGCTGAGACCCTGCCCTGCTTCATCGAAGGGACTAACGGTGAGTAACTTAAATTCAAATGTGTTGTTCTCCCATTCGGGGTGAGAGAGTGCAGACATGGAGGGATTTTTTACACAGTCCGGTGTTTAGGAAAAACTCACAGGAGACTCGATGGGTTAACGTGCTTGATTGTCCGTAATGTCGGTGATGTTGACGGCGGCTTCCACGGGGTCATGACGACGTATTCTGCTTCGACCGTCGTCTTCTTCGGCGGCGCCAGGGCGAGCAACACCGACGATATGGACTTTGGTCTTGTCCGAGCCCTCCGCGAAAATCGTCGCGACGAAAAATATCGCGATGGCCAAACCGCTCAGCGAGTAAAGCACGAACGGCTGCATCGATCCCGTATTGGAGATATAGTCGCCCCATTGGACCATGAAGCCGAGGTAATAAGTAAACATATAAGTAATCAAGAGACAGATTTTGACGCGGTTCCAGAGTAAAAACGGCAACAGGCTGGCGATAAAAAAGAACACCTGCCAAATAGGGATCAACTGGTTAAAGACGCCGAGCTTTAAAAGATTCTCGATTTCAAACATCCGTGCTCTCCATCATTTAAATAAGATCCTCGTCGACTCGCTGTCGTTGAGTACTAAGTTAATGGTAGTAAACCCAAAAGCTGTGCCAGGCCGGGTCTGTTAGTGTATTCAATTTTCCAGTGACATAGTATGGACAAGACATGCCAATCGGCGAAGAATGTGCCTAAAGGCTAAGACATGGGCGCCGGCCTTCCTAGATGTTTACGTCCCTCTGTGACAAATCGAGCAACGTCGAGCCGTGAGCGTGCAAAACAACCGATAAGATCGGCAAGCAAGCGGATCTTGAGGTAGCGATCAATCATTCGTTGAGTTCAGCCGTGGTCGGGCGGTCTGAAGCGCAGCCGCTGAACCGCCACCATGACAGCCGTGGGTTCATAAAAAAGGGGCGGATTGTCTGCTATTCTCATGGTCTGGTATACGGATGTTGATGATTTCTATTGATGAAAAACTGACCAATCTTCCGTCCCGGCCGGGCGTCTATCTGATGCGCGATAAGTCCGGCAAGGTGATTTATGTCGGCAAGGCAAAGGACTTGCGGGCTCGTGTGAGAGCTTATTTCAATCGCTCGGATGGGCGCTCGCAGATTGAGTTCTTGATCCGTCGCGTTGAAGATCTTGAAACTCTTGTTACGAGCAATGACAAAGAAGCGCTTATTCTCGAAAACAATCTCATCAAGCAATACAAACCACGCTATAACATCCGCCTCAAGGATGATAAGAGTTATTTAAGCATCAAAGTTACCGTACAACATCCTTGGCCGCGCATCTTCACCACTCGCAAGATGGTCAAAGACGGTAGTCGCTACTTCGGTCCATTCTCGTCGGCAGTCGCTGCGCGCGAAACCGTCGACATCATTGAGAAGCATTTCCTCCTGCGCAACTGCACCGATCATAATTTTAGAAATCGTAGCCGCCCCTGTTTGCAATACGAGATCAAACGTTGCATGGGGCCTTGCGTCTTACCGGTGAGTCCGGAGGAATATCGGGAGCAGGTCCGCCAGGCGGTCTTGTTTATCGAAGGACGACAACACGAGTTGTTAGCGGAACTAAAACAGCGTATGGAGGTCAAAGCCGAAGCGTTGGAATTCGAATCGGCGGCGAAAATCCGCGATCAGATCCAGGCGGTCGAGAAAACGCTGGAAAAACAGCACATGGTTTCGCATTGGGGCGCGGATCAGGACATCTTCGGCCTCTATCGTGAAGGCGGTTTCATTGAGGCTCAGGTGCTTTTCGTGCGGCAGGGAAAACTGACTGGGAACCAGGCTTATTCACTGCAGGATCTGGAATTTCCCGATGAGGAAATCATGGGCTCGCTACTGACGCAATTCTACCAAGGACAACGCTTCATTCCCGACGAGATTTTATTGCCACTGGAACTGGAAGATCGTGACACGCGCGAAGAGTATTTGAGTGAACGTAAGGGAAAGAGAGTGAGCCTGGTCGTGCCGCAGAGGGGCGATAAGCGCAGGCTCGTCGAAATGGCCGAGCAAAATGCTCATCAAAGCTTTGCGGAGCGGCACGACCAGGAAAAGGCGCGTGAGAAAATGCTCCAGGAACTGCAGGCTCAGCTGCGCTTGAAGCATTACCCGCAGCGTATCGAGTGCTACGATATTTCGATGATCCACGGGGCGCACGCAGTCGGTTCCCGGGTGACGTTTATCGGCGGCGAGCCCGAAAAGTCACTTTATCGCCACTATCGCATTCGCAGCATCGATGCCTCCAGCGGCGGAGACGACTTCGGCATGATGTTGGAGATTCTGAAGCGCCGCTTTACTCGGGGCAAGCAAGAAGAAGACTTGCCCGATCTCGTCGTGGTAGACGGCGGCAAAGGTCAGTTGGCCATGGCGCTGGCAGCCATGCGAGAAGTCGGCATCGACGGTATCCATGTGGTGGGTCTCGCCAAAATGCGCGTGCAATCCGCGCCCCGCAGCGCTGAAATCGAACGGTCCGAGGAACGCGTGTTTCTGCCGGGACAGAGCAATCCCGTCATTTTGAAACGCAACTCCAACGCTTTGTTTTTATTGCAACAAGTGCGTGACGAGGCGCACCGATTTGCCATCACGCACCACAAAAAGTTACGTTCGAGGCAGACCCTCTATTCGGCTTTGGATCGCATTCCCGGTATCGGCGCCGCGCGCAAACGTGCGCTGTTGCGCGCCTTCGGCAGCATGAAGGGTGTTGAACAGGCGAGCCTCGATGAGTTATTGCAAGTTCCAACCATGAACGAAAAAGTCGCCCAGCAACTGTGGCAGATGTTTCACCCGGCGCCGTGTTGAAAGCGGACTCATGGCGCCGGCTAGCGATCAATTCGCCGCAGTCGTTCCCGGAACTATTTTCCCTTCTGTTTGGCTGTTTGCGATAACCGGTTCGCTTTTGCTAGGCCAGCTGCTTGCGGCCTCGCCGATGGTTCTCCCTCCGTATTTGTTATTGCTATCCGTCTTTCCTTCAATGCTGCTCACTCGGGCAGTATACCGGAGGTGGGCAGTGCTGGTGATCCTGGTGGGATTGACGGTTGCGCTTGGTTACTACCGTCACCGCCAGTTGTTGTTGCCGAGCTTTCCGCCGAATCATCTTCGCTCCGTCATGAGCGATAAGACGGAACTGTATTTGGAAGGAGTCTTGCTGCATGAACCGGAGAAATTGTCCAACCGCAGTCGCTGGTACCTAAGTAGTGAACGCATCTGGCATCCCACCGGAGCCGAGGAGATTAGCGGCAATCTGCTCTTGAATGTTCGACATCTGAGTCGCGAGTGGCATTACGGCGATCGCCTGCGAGCGGCGATCCGGCCGCAAATTCCCAAGGACAGCGGCAACCCAGGTGGATTCAATTATGCGACTTACCTGGCGCGGCGTGAAATCTACGCCGTTGGGTTTCTCGATAGCGACGAAAAAATCGAACTCGTGGAACGGGCGCCGAATCATTTTCGCGGCGCAGTGGAACACCTTCGGCGCGAAATTCGCCGCTCCATTCAGAGCCATTTCGACTCCGAATCCGGCGCGCTCATGAAAGCACTGGTGATCGGAGACATGGGTGAGATTTCGAAAAAAATGCGCGTCGACTTCACCGCCGCGGGAGTGAATCACGTTTTGTCGATATCCGGATTGCACGTGGCGATGCTGGGTCTGGTCGTTTTTTGGCTCGTGCGTACGCTTGGATCGTTGAATAGTTATTTGTTGCTTCGCTGCAATCTGATCAAGATAGCGACTCTTTGCTCTTTCGTCGCCGTCATCTTTTACACGGCATTAGCGGGCGCAATGGTGCCGACGGTGCGATCGGCGATCATGATCGGGGTTTATGAACTGGCAGTGTTGCTCGACCGTGAAGAGGAGGTTTTAACCAGTCTGACGTTTGCGGCCTTGCTGATCGCGCTGGTTTGGCCCGGCGTGATCGCGGACATTTCATTCCAACTGTCGTTTGTCGCGGTATTTTTCATCGCGTGGGGAATGCGCAGGATTCTCGGAAATTCTGCCGCCCCGCCAAGAGATCGGTTGCTGCAGGAGCGAAGCCGGCTATGGCCAAAGTTGTGCGTGTTGGGGAAGCAATTGTCCGTGCCGCTCTTGGCGACCATCGGCACCGGACCGCTGATTGCGCATTATTTCGGCCATCTCTCTTTGGCAGGTTTCGTGTCGAACCCGATCATTGTTCCGGTGGTCGGCTTTGTCGTCGTCCCGCTCGGACTGGCCATTAGCTTTCTTTCGCTGGTTTGGCCGCAGGCGCTGATGCCTTTGGTGTTCGTGACGGAATGGCTATTGTGGTTAACCGGCCGGCTTGTGGATTGGTTTGCCACTCTGCCGTTTGCCAATATTGGCGTCCCGGCGCCGAATTTCTGGGAAGTCGGCGCTCTCTATTTGTTCATCCTTTCTCTCTTCTTGATCAAGAGAAGCCGCTATGCGGTGGCGGCCGTTGTGGTGACTTCGTTAATGCTGATTGCCGATGGCGCGTACTGGTGCCGCGAACGTTGGGCGCGAAAAGAACTGAGGGTGACGCACCTAAATGTCGGCCAGGGTGATGCCGCGGTGGTCGAGTTTCCCGGCGCTAAAACTTTGCTGATCGACGCGGGCGGCACGGCAACCGGCGAGTTCGATACCGGCGAGGCCATCGTCGGTCCATTTCTCCGCTCGCGCAAGATTCTCAAAGTCGAATATCTTTTGGTGAGTCATCCGCGCGTCGACCATTACGGCGGCATGGGTTCGATCGTGAAGGAATTCACTCCCGAAGAATTTTGGTCCGCGCCGGCAAAGGCGCGCACGCGGCATTTCGAAGAGCTGGACAGAATTCTGGATGAAAGAAAAATCAAGCGGGTGACTCTTAGCGATCAAGAACCGTGTCGTTTGATCGGGGAAGTGAATCTTTGTTTTCTCTATCCGCCGGCGGATAGGACGGATGACGTCTCGGTGGTGCTACGTTTGGAATACGGCAAGGTCCGTTATCTCTTCGCCGGAGATATCGACACCCGCGACGAGCAGTTGCTGACCCAAGAACCAGCACGGATTGCCAGCGCGGTTTTGAAAGTACCCCGCCATGGCAGCGCCGCTGCGAGCACACCGGAGTTTGTCTCCGCCGTGCATCCGACATTAGCCGTAGTTTCCGGATCGACGCGAACCGCTTCCGCGTCTAAGAAAGAAGAGGTGAAGGAACGTTATCGGAATGCCGGTGCCGAGATTCTCAGCACCGACGAAGACGGCGCGATTGTGATCGTGACCGATGGCAAGGACGTTCGCTACGACGCGATCAAGAGCGGTAGACGGGGCACGGTGAAGTTTTGATCATTCATTTTCTGAACACAAATGATCACTGATGATAGAGGACGTAAGTTATCTATTGTATGGGTTACACAGCGATGACCGTAGTCGCGCCGACGAGCGCGACGGCTGCCCGCTTCAGTTAGCCCAAAGCTTTCAATTCCTGGATGTAGTCATGAAAGCCGGACTCTAAATCATACTCGGGTTCCCAGCCCAAGAATTGCTTGGCTTTGGCGATGACCATAGGTTGCTTGGCCGAGCGCGGTTTCTGGCCCGGTATCATTTCCACCTGCAGGTTGGGCAGCAATTTTTCCGCGGTCGCTACCAGATCATCGAATTTGATGACGACGCCGGTGCCGATGTTCAATGTCACTGGAGCCGATAAGGGTGTCGTTACCGCTTTATCCAGAGCGCGTCCCAGATCTTTGTAATACACATACTCGAAATCGCGTGCCACTTCCTGGGCGATCTTGACCACGCCGCCCTTGATGCCGGTCTGCAACATATTTTGCACCATCTCACCGCCGCCCGAGCCGCCGGCAAAGTGTCCGACGCCATAAACATTGGCGAGCCGTAAGACGATCAGTTCAAAGCCGTAGAGACGCTGGTATGCTTCGACCATCAGTTCTTTGGCGACTTTAGAGTTGCCATAAGCTTCGCCCGGTCCGCGGTGAAAACTTTCGTCGATAGGGCAGGGTTCCCCGCCGCGCCGGTCATAGACGCCGAATGTGCTGATTTGCACAAGGCGTTTTACCGCCGTCAAGCGCACCGCTTCGGCGACATTGATGGTTCCCATCACATTGATTTGTAGACCGGTATAGATCGGCTGCGCCACCTTGCCGCCGATTAATCCCGCAGTATGGATGACGGTATCCACCTTGTGTTTCAAGATCGTTTCGATCAACGCAGGCAGATCACGGACGTCGCGCTGCACCACCGTCACATTTGCCGTACCCAATTTGTTTGCCAAGAAATCTTGTCTTGGCGAGACATCGTAAAAGATCACGCTTTCGCCGCGTTTGAGCGCGAGCTGGGCATACGAAGTTCCAACCAATCCCAATCCGGTGATTAATGTCGCCATAAGGATTCCTTTTTCCGCTCTATGCGCGGTGAAATTAATTCCCCATTACTCCATGGAAGCAGAAATGTCCAGATCAAAACGCCGGCCATTGCCGAGCTGTTCAGAGAGGATTGTGGGCGCCATCCAAAAAGGAATACCTTCTAGCTAGGAAGACCCCGAAAGGCGGCCGGACCGGCGTAAGAGAAAACTCTGAGAGAAGCGAGCGCAGTCTTAGTTGTTTTTAAGGCGAATGTCGAGTGACCAGGCGCCACGATCATCAAATACCGCTTCTTTGAAAAGCGTGTCGTAAAACACTTCGATCATATTAACGTTACCGCGATGCTTCGCGACTTTGAGCGATGTCCAGATATCATTCCATGGGATCAGCCTCATGCCTGGGCAATCCGGCTTGGCACGCACAGGCGCGACCTCAGTCATGGGTCGGCTCGCCGTGTTAGTTTGTAGTGCTGCTGCGGAACTTCGTGGTCTGATCGACTGACCAAGTGGCTTATACATCAAAGTTGCCTTTCAACGACGTTGCAAAAAAATAACAGTGGGACGATTGCACGATGTTTGATTTGCTTGCAGGTAAAAGTGCCAAAACTTTTTCAGTAACTCAAGGACTTTCTCCAGTAAAAATTATTTGGAGCCAATAAAACTGTAAGCTTTGTTTGCAAGGAATTTTCTGTCAGTCAATCGATGTCCCCTAATGATCGCAGAAGTCTTAGGATAGACGGCGTTTACGATGATTTGCGGTTAAAATATTTTATTTTTTGTAATTTGATTTAACGATGAAGCGCCTATAGATTTACGTCATCGTCTCTCCAAATGTGGTAAACACGACCGCGGTTTGTAGAAAACATCGATACACTGTGCTAGTTTCCCCATGTACGCTTGGATCGTACTATCCGGGCGACGGCAGTTGTTGGAGAGGTGACCGAGCGGTTGAAGGTGCACGACTGGAAATCGTGTGTACTCCAAAAGAGTACCGGGGGTTCGAATCCCCCCCTCTCCGCCAGCCACGTCGGAGGGTCGAATGTTTTTTCAGCTTTGGGATGTCGATTGCTGATAGTTAGGTCCTGTGCAAGGCGGAGCCGCGAACCCCGTCAGGTCCGGAAGGAAGCAGCGGTACCGGAATTCCCCTGTGCCACAGGGTAACCTGGCTGTCAGCAATGAGCATCCCAAAGCCTAGCCCAGTTCGGTATTTACAAATTTCAGATCTTCTATTTCAAATGCTTTGCCCCAAGCAGTAACCTGAGATTTGAAGGGACAACATGTCTTATCTTGTGTTGGCGCGTAAGTGGCGCCCCCAAAGCTTTGAAGACGTGACCGGGCAAAGCCATATTACCCGCACGTTGCAGAATGCTATACGGGGGAACCGAATCGCTCACGCATACTTGTTTACGGGCGTGCGTGGCGTAGGGAAAACCACGGCTGCTAGAATTTTGGCCAAGGCTCTCAATTGCTCTAAGGGGCCAGCTCCGACCCCCTGTAACGAGTGCGTCCAGTGCGAGCAAATCACGCAGGGAAGTTGCATCGATGTTATTGAAATCGACGGCGCTTCGAACCGAGGTATCGATGAGATTCGCCAGATCATTGAGAATGTTCGTTACCGACCCGCCCAATGCCGATTTAAGATTTACATCGTCGACGAAGTCCATCAGGTCACCAGGGATGCCTTCAATGCATTGTTGAAAACTCTAGAGGAGCCTCCGCCTTCGGTCAAATTCATTCTCGCAACCACCGAGCCGCATCGACTCCCGGAGACCATTTTGTCGCGCTGCCAGCGTTTTGACTTCCGGCGCATTTCCCTCAGGGAGATCGTTCAACGATTGAGCGAGATCTCGGGCAGAGAGGGACTCAGAATTAGCCAAGGCGCTCTGGTTTCGCTCGCTCGCGAGGCTGATGGGAGCATGCGTGATGCTCAGTCTTTACTGGAGCAAGTGCTATCCTGCGCCGGCGCCGAAAATAACCCGCCAGCGGAAGTAGACGAACCATTGTTACAGGAAATTCTCGGGCTGGCCGAACGGCGCATGCTTTTTGATATATCGGAGGCAGTGATCGGCGGTGACGGCAAACGCTGCCTGGAACTGGTGGCTCGGGCTGCCGAGCAGGGACGTGATTTAACGCGTTTGTCGAAAGACTTAGTCGAGCATTTTCGAAATTTAATGGTGGCCCGGCTCTGTGGAGAAGGCGCGGCCAAAAATCTATTAGATAATGAGGGAAAACTTCTCGATTTACCGGATCAGGAAATCACCGATCTGAGCTCCCAGGCGGCCGAGGTGTCGGTGGATACCTTGTTGGACTATTTTGACTTCATGGCGGCGGGCGACGACGAAGTCGCGCGCGCGGCCAATCCGCGATTTGTTCTGGAAACCCTGTTGGTGCGATTAACGACCTTGCCGAAGACTCTTCCCGTGGGCCAACTGATCGAACGTCTCATGCAACTAGAGAGCCGACTGGGTAGCGATGGACCAACGACCGCTGCCGGATTGAAGACATCCTCGCCACGTACCGCTAATCCTGTGCGACCAGTAGCGGAACAGGTTGCCGCTTTCCCGGCGTTTGCAGATAAGGACCAGGTTTGGCGGAATTTCATCTCGTTTGTCGGCAAGGAAAAGAAACTGTTGGCGTCCCACCTGGAGTCTGGCAGCGTTATTGCCGTTCCGCCCGAGACGTTTACCATCGGAATCGCTGAGAGGCATCACCTTAGTTATCTCCTGGACGCCGAAAACATGACTCTATTGAAGAGCTTCGCCCGGCGTTTTTTTTCCAGCGACGTGGCAATCAACCTGACCGAGTTACCTGAAGTGAATGTCACCAGGCAGCAAGCGCCCCGTGCGAGCGGAGAAGTAGGTAGCGAGATGGTCAAGGAGGCCCTGCGCATTTTCGGCGGATCGATCAAAGGAGTTCGTAAAGAGAATGCCTAATGTGAATTTTCATTCGTGAAGCGGCATTCACTGTTGTGATAGGAGGATTCAATGGCCAAAGGAATCGGTGGAATGGGTAATTTGCTGAAACAAGCGCAAGAAATGCAGTCGCGCATGGCGAAAATCCAGGAGGAATTGGCGCAAAAAACGATGGAAGGATCGGCGGGCGGCGGCATGGTTCAGGTGACCGTCAATGGTCAGTTTGCGCTCACCGCGATTAAGATCGATGCGACCGTGGTCAATGTCGAAGAAAAGGAAATGCTTGAAGATCTGGTCTTGGCGGCGGTCAATGACGGCATGCGCAAGGCGCGCGACATGGTTTCTACCGAGATGAGCAAGGTAACGGGAGGATTTAAGATTCCCGGACTATCGATATGAGCACTTACCCGGCACCCCTCGCACGTTTAATTCAAGAACTGTCCAAGCTCCCCGGGATCGGAGAGAAGACAGCGGCTCGCTTGGCATTCCACATGTTGAAAGGGAAAAAAGACGACGTTTTCAATCTTGCCGAGAGTATCGGGAAATTACGCAAGGAGATGGGGCTGTGCCGGATTTGTTTTGGTTTTAGCGAAGTGGATGGGCAAAACGGCGAGACGGCGATCTGCTGGGTTTGCCGAAATCCCGAACGAGAGCGAGAGAGGATTTGTGTCGTGGAGGAGCCGGCCGACTTGATCGCGGTAGAAAGGTCTCAGGAGTTCAAGGGGCTGTATCACGTTCTGCACGGAACGATTTCGCCATTAGACGGTATCGGTCCGGATGCGTTGCGCATCAAAGAACTGATCGAACGAATTAACAACGAAGTTGTTCAAGAGGTCATCGTCGCCACCAATCCCACCATGGACGGCGAGGCAACCGCGCTCTATCTCTCGAAAGTGATTAAGCCGCTCGGTGTTGCCGTAACGCGGATCGCGCGTGGTTTGCCGATGGGGGGTGATCTGGAATATACCGACGTCGTGACGCTTGGAAAGGCGCTCGAAGGACGGAGGGAGATATAGCCGTATGCGCAAAGCCATCCGATACCTTCTATTTGCGGTCTTCCTTTCCGGATGTTTCTATCAAGGCCGCGACTTTGCGACCTCGCCGGTTAGAAATATTAAAAACAACGTAACAACGCAGAGAGAGATATTTGCTGATTTCGGGGAGCCGGTACGAAAAGGCTTCGAAAACGGTTACGAAACCTGGATCTACACGTATCAATACTACCAGTTGGGCCAGATACGCGATTCCAAAGACCTTTATGTCGTGTTTAACAAGGATAATACAGTCAGAAGCTATTCGTTCACGGCGCGATAACTGTTCAACCGCGCCTGGCGTATTATCTCCCTTCGTCGGAAGCAAAAAGACTCGAGAAAGCTGTTATCAAAGTCGCGTTTGGATGGGAGTCTGGTCGGGCAGGGTTGTGGCAAGTAACTCCTGAACACGCGAGCAAATGTCGTCGCGTACAGTCCTGAAAGCTTGAAGAATCTTTTCTTCATCACCTTGCGCATTCGCGGGGTCGATTAGCGGCCAGTGAGTTCGCTCGATCTTGCTGGCAAGAGTGGAACAGGTTTCAGCCGCATCGCCGCACAGCGTGATCAAGAGGCCGATTTGATCGATGGGGACCGCCTTTAGACCTTTGGAGTACTGATCGGAGATATCGATGCCGACTTCTTTCATGACTCTTACCGCGAGCGGATGAATAGCTTTAGGATTGGTCCCGGCGCTGTAGATCCGGCGGCCGTTCGTCGCCAGATGCCGGGCAAAGCCTTCGGCCATCTGGCTGCGGCAGGAGTTGCCGGTGCACAGAAACAAGATGGCTTTGTCAGTCGAATCGCTTTCGCGGACAGGCAGTAGCACGCGAATGGTCGTGCCCTTTTGCAGAACGCTTTCGATCCTCAATTCCGCCTGATGCGCCTGCGCGATGTGTTTGACAATGGCGAGCCCCAGGCCGGTGCCGCCCAGGTCTCGGGAGCGCGCCTTGTCTACACGGTAAAATCGTTCCGTAAGTCTTGGAATGTCTTTTTCGGGTATCCCGGCACCGGTGTCCGCCACCGAGATTTCGATGGCAGTAGCGCTGTCTTTTGCGGCAGCTTTTCGAGCCTGGATGGTCACCGTTCCCTTAGACGGCGTGTACTTCACAGCATTGTCGATCAAGTTGATGAAGAGTTGCTGCAAACGGTCGAAATCGCCGATCACTGGGGGAAGCCTAGGTTCGATGATCTGTTCCAACTTGATTTGCTTCTTGTTGGCCTGATCCCAGAACATTTCCAAAGCGCTATGTATCACGCGGGCGCTATCGAGGGGTTGCAGATCCAACTGAACCTTGCCCGATTCGAGATCGGAGAGAGTCAATAGGTCTTCCGTGAGGCGGCTCAATCTTTCAGAATGCTTTTCAATGATTTTAAGAAAATATTGAGTATCGGCCGGATCTCTGGGCGGGTTTTGCAGCAGAGTTTCTACATAGCCGCGGATTGCGGTAAGGGGGGTGCGAATCTCATGAGAAACGTTGGCTACCAAGTCCGAGCGCAGGGTTTCGAATTGCCTAATTTCGGTTATGTCGTGAAACACCAGGATTGACCCGCCGGCGCCGCTCTGACCGTTCCTGAGGCTCACAGCGTTGACGCGAAACCATCTGCCTTCGTGCAGTTCGACCTCTTTGGAGTACCGATCGATCGAGAAATCAAAAGCGAGGACTTCGTTAATCGTCTTTCTCATCTCCGGGTGACGCGATAGTTCCAAGATGGAGACACCTTGGATCTCTTGCTGCCGGGGCACGTGAAACATTTTCTCCGCCTGCTCATTAATAATCAGGACCCGCCCCTTGGGATCGAGAACCAGAACTCCTTCCACCATGCATCGCAGGATAGAGTTCGCTTTTTCCTTCTCCGCAACAATCTGTTGAACGTTGTCGCGGATCTTCGCGCTCATGTCATTGAGCTGCCGTTCTAACAGACTGATTTCGTCTTGAGCCGATTCGCCAAAAAAGTTCTGCGGAAAAGACCCTTGCGCGATTTGGCGCGAAAACTCGGCCAAACGATCGATGCGACGATTCAAGCGGCGGGAAAAACCGTAAGCTAAAAGCAAGCCGCCTCCGAATACGCCGAGAAGGCCAAGAAAGAGAACAGCACGCAGTGAACTTGTCGCCTGCCCCCCTTCGAGCAGGGACATGTAGGAATCTTCGATGATGGAACTGGAATAGAAATAAAAAATCGTAAAAAACAGGGTAACGACGGCGAGGTAACTCAGGAAAAATTTAAAAACCAGACTATTCCGCCAAAGCCTTTTCATCGAATTTGTAGCCTACTCCTCGCAGGGTCAATATCCATCTGGGTTTGCGATCATCTTTCTCCACGGCTTTGCGCAGGCGGCGAATATGAACGTCGACGGTTCTGGGAGTGACGAAGGTCTCGCCGCCCCAAACTCTGTCGAGCAATTGGTCGCGGCTTAGCACGCGATTCGAGTTTTGGACTAGATAACGCAGAAGCTCAAATTCTTTCAAGGTAAGTTTGACCAATTGACCGCGGGCGAAGACCTCATATGTTCTGAAATCGATCTTCAATTCGCCTTTGTCATAGGCCGGTGCCGCTTCCGCGCTGTTAGAGGATTCGGAGCGCCGGAGAATCGCCCGAACGCGCGCTACCATCTCGCGGGGACTGAAGGGTTTCGGAAGGTAGTCATCGGCGCCCATTTCCAGGCCGACGACTTTATCGGCTTCGCCGGCTTTTGCCGTCAGCATAAGGATGGGAAGGTGCGCGGTATCGGGTCTATCGCGCAGAATCTTGCATAACTCCAGGCCGGAAAGCCCAGGGAGCATGAGATCGAGGATAATCAGGTTCGGCTTGTCGCGCTGCAGAAATTTCAGCGCCTGTTCCCCGTCCTCGGCTTCCGATACCTTAAAACGCTCTTGCGCTAGATTATACTGAATCAGTTTTCGGATATCCGGTTCGTCTTCGACCACGAGAATTTTTTGACCTGTGTTGCTCATAAAATCTAAATTGACGGCGGAAGTTCTTTCATGTGACGAATGCTCTTGCCTTTCACCATAAAGATGACCATCTCCGCGATATTGGTCGCATGATCGGCGATGCGTTCCAGATATTTTGACACAGAGCTGATTTTTGTCGCCCGGCTGATGGTTTGAACATTCTCGATCATGAATGTGAGGGTTTCCCGAAATATCTGCGCGTTGAGCTGATCGACTTCGGTATCGTCCTTGCACACCTTGAGGGCCAGATCGGTATCCTCACGCACGAACGCATCGAGACTTTCTCGGATCATCCTCTGCGATATTTGCGCCATGCGAGGGATGTCGATGTAGGGCTTTAACTGCGGCTCCTGATTGAGCTCCAGCGCTCTCTCGCAGATGTTGACGGCCATGTCGCCGATGCGTTCCAGATCGGTCGTGATTTTGAGCCCGGTTGTGATGAAACGAAGGTCGCGGCCGGCGGGCTGATGCAGCGCCAGCAGCCGGATACAAACATCGTCGATGTCGACATCGAGGCGGTTCACTTCATGGTCGCGCTCGATGATCACTTCAGCCAAGTTGGAGTCCCTATCGACGAGAGATTTTACCGCCTTCTGGATCTGATCTTCGACCAGCCCTCCCATGTAAAGGATTTCTTCGCGCAGTTTCTTAAGTTCCTCTTCGTACCGCTTGTCCGTATGCTCGGTTGGCATTGGCTCTTCCTTACCCGAATCGCCCGGTGATGTAGTCTTCTGTTTGCCGCTTATCCGGGGTCGTAAAGAGTTTGCCGGTCTCGCCGTATTCAATCAACTCGCCCAGATAGAAAAATGCCGTGTAATCGGAGACGCGCGCCGCCTGTTGCATGTTGTGGGTGACGATTACGATGGTAAATGTTTCTTTAAGCTCATGAATCAGTTCTTCTATTTTCGCCGTCGAAATGGGATCCAGGGCAGAGCAAGGCTCGTCCATTAGCAGTACTTCCGGTTCGACCGCCAGAGCTCGGGCGATGCAAAGGCGCTGTTGCTGCCCCCCGGAAAGTTCGGCGGCGCTTTTATGGAGATTATCCTTGACCTCTTCCCATAACGCGGCTTGTTTAAGACTCCTCTCGACCACGTCGTCGAGCATGCTTCGCTTGTTGATGCCGACGATCCTAAGGCCGTAAACGACATTCTCGTAAATACTCTTCGGAAAAGGGTTCCATTTTTGGAATATCATGCCCACCCGCCTTCTGAGATTGATGACGTCCATCGACCCGTCATAGATATCTTTGCCATCCAATCGGATGCGGCCGGTGATTCGGATATTCTGGATCAAATCGTTCATCCGGTTCAGGCAACGAAGCAACGTCGTTTTCCCGCAACCGGATGGGCCGATAAATGCGGTGGCCTTTTTTTCGGGAATTTCTAAGTTGATTGATTTCAGGGCTTGTTGAGCACCGTAGAAAAAATTCAGGTCCTCCACCTGGAGGAGCGGCATTGAAACCTGCTCGGACACCGGCTCTTGCCGGTCTTTAGCGATGTGGGTTTGCGGCATTTCAATCCTTCGGGATTGTAGGTTTTCCTGCAAGCTGATTCTACCCCCTGACGGCGGCGGTGTCGAACCGCCTTTTTTTACCATTTTATCTTCTTACGGAACCGATAGCGCAGATAGATGGCGATACCGTTCATGGCCAGGGTCATCACCATTAAAGTGAGTCCGGCCGCCGCGGCATTCAAATGAAAGTCACGCTGCGGACGCGAAATCCAATTAAACATTTGAATCGGCATGACGGTAAAGGGTGACATCAGCCAGTCCAGAGAAACAAACGGAAATTCCGACTTGATCGGAGATTCCGGCAAGAACGCTATAAATGTCAACGCGCCGATGGTTATGAGCGGGGCTGTTTCGCCGATGGCCCTTGAAAGAGCTATGATCACGCCGGTTAAAATGCCGCCGGTGGAATAGGGAAGCACGTGATCCTTGACGGTCTGCCATTTGGTTGCGCCCAATGCGTAAGCAGCCTCGCGTATACTGCCGGGAACGGCTCTGATGGACTCGCGAGTCGCGACGATGACGATGGGGAGAATCAATAACGCCAAGGTCAAGCCTGCCGTAAGGACGCTCTGGCCTAAATCCAACTGGTAAACAAACAACCCTAAAGCCATAAGCCCGTAAACGATGGAAGGAACACCCGCGAGGTTAGCGATGTTGATTTCGATCATTGCCGTCAGCCAATTTTTTCTTGCGTATTCCTCGAGGTAAACGCCGGCGGCGACTCCCATCGGCACTGCCGTGAAGGCGGTAACGAGCATCACCAACGTGGTGCCTACCCACGCTGATAGAATACCCGCCTGAGAGGCGAAACGCGAAGGAAAAGAGGTAAAAAATCCGGGGGACAGCCGTCCTAAGCCATCGATAGCGAGATCCAAGATGAGCGCTGCCAGGGTAATCAAGCCGACAAATGTCGCCAGGAGTCCGACCACCGCGAACAGCGCATCTATCTTTTTGCGGCGCGCCGTGTTCTTTTCTAGATCGTTCATTAGTAGATTTCTCTAAATTTTTTCCGCAGCAGGTAACCCGCGATATTAAACACCAGCGTCATCAACATTAGTGTAAGCCCGGCGGCAAAAATACTCTGATACGCAATACTTCCGTGAGGCAGGTCGCCGAGGCTGACTTGCACGATGTAGGTCGTAATGGTCGCTGCCGGCTCCATGGGGTTGAGCGTAAGGTTGGGTTGCTGCCCTGCGGCAATAGCGACGATCATCGTTTCTCCGACTGCGCGGGAGAAGCCGAGCACGTATGCCGATGCGATTCCTGAAAAGGCGGAAGGGACGAGAACGCGAAGCGCCGTCTGCAGGGGGGTGGCGCCCATGGCATAGGAGCCTTCGCGAATCTGCACCGGCACCGCCTTAAGGGCATCCTCACTCAAGGAACTAACGTAGGGAATAATCATGATGCCGATGACAATGCCGGCGCTCAACATGTTGAATCCGGGGAGACCGGGTAAAAACTTCTGCAGGATAGGAGTTAGGAAAAGCAACGCAAAGTATCCGAAAACCACGGTCGGTACCGAGCTGAGTAACTCCAAAATCGGTTTGAGGATCTCGCGAACTCTGTTGTTGGCGTATTCACTTAGGTAAATGGCGATGATCGTTCCGAGCGGTAGCGCCACCAGGAGTGCAGTCACCGAAGTTACCAGAGTTCCCGTAACCAGTGGCATGATGCCGTAGCGGGGATTGGCGAAGAGCACAGTCCATTCGGTGTCGGTGAGAAAATCGAAGACCGAAACATGTTCGAAGAAACGCTGGGATTCAATCACCAGGATGCCGACTATTCCGAGCGTGATGGCGATGGAAGACAACGCCGCCAGGAACAAGAAAAACTCAATGATGCGCTCTCTGAGCCGTTTGAGAGTCACGCCGGCGATACTCGATTGCATAGAGAGGTCTCGGATAGTCGTGCTCTCAGCTTTGCCGGGGCTTTTTGCCATGCATTCCTCGTTTAATTGGAAAAGAGGGGCACTCCGTGCCCCTCTTGATTCCGTAGGTTCTACTAAACGTTAAAGTTTTGGTTCTCTCTTCAGCAGGTCGTCAATGGTGACTCCCACCTCTGCACTTCCTCCGAAGGCGGTACCCGCTTTACCATTCTTCAAACGGTCGGCGCCCAGGGCATAAACCTTATCCGGAAAAGGAACGTACTTCACTTCTTTCACCAGCTTGGGAGCGTTCTTAAGGTAGAATTCAACAAACTCTTTGACTTCGGGTTTGGCCGCGGCCTTCCTGCTCACGTAAATATAAATGGGCCGGGAGAGCGGTTGGTAGGTGCCATCGAGCACGGTTTTTTCGGACGGCGCCACGGGTCGCCCCTTGCCGTCGTCGATCGAAACCGCTTTGAGCTTGTCTTTGTTCTCCGCGTAATAGGCATAACCGAAAAAGCCCAGGGCATTTCGGTCGTTGGAAATGCCTTGGACCAGTACGTTATCGTCCTCGCTGGCGGTGAAGTCGCCGCGGCTGGATTTGGCTTTGCCCACAATGGCTTCGGTAAAATAATCGAAGGTGCCGGAATCCGCGCCTGCGCCGAAAAGCTTCAACGCGGCGTTCGGCCATTTGGGACGGATTTGGTTCCAGTTGGTGATTTTCCCTTGTGCCTTAGGTTCCCAGACCTTCTTAAGCTCCGCGACGGTCATCGCGGAGGCCCAGTCGTTTTTCGGGTTGACCATTACCGTTAAAGCGTCAAAGGCGACCGGCAATTCGATGTATTCCACGCCGGCCTTCTTACAGTCCGCCATTTCTGATTTTAGAATAGGCCGGGATGCGTCTTGTATGTCGGTCTCGCCGCGGCAGAACTTTTTGAAGCCGCCACCTGTACCGGAGATGCCCACTGTTACTTTGATTTTGCCCTTTTTCGCTTTCTGAAACTCTTCGGCGACCGCTTCGGTGACCGGAAAGACAGTGCTGGAACCATCGATTTGTACTATCTGAGCCTTTGCAACCGCTGGGATAGAAGCCAGAAGCGCGGCTAAGAACGTAAATAAGATTGATTTTTTCATGTTTTTCTCCTTTTTATTACTACTAATGAGTCAATATTACGACCGTGTTACGAACGTTTTAAGCTTGGGTGAAGCCGGCATGGGCTTCGACAACGCGATCTCGGCTTGTTCTTACTATCGAGTGAAAAACTCTTCATAATCTTCGACGCTGACTGTAATGACAAAGGATAAAGCCTGAGTGAAGGATCGGTTAAGAAAACATTAAGCTGGGAGCGGATCGGTAAGCTTGACCTAACCGTGACGTAACATAGATTTAACGCGCTTTCGGTACCGTCTTGCTGGTGTTTGGATCGGTATTCTTGGTAGTGTTATTCGGCTTCATGGCATGGCCATCTAATCGGAAGAGGGGTGCATGTTAATGGCTGGCGGAATGAAAATGTACGGCAGGCATCGCTTACCTGGCCGGCTGTTTATCGTTGAGGGGATCGATGGTTCGGGCAAGAGTACGCAACTGATGTTGCTTCAGAAGTGGCTCGAATCGGAAGGCTATGTTGTTTACTTCAGCGAATGGAATTCCTCTCCGCTGGTACGCGATGTCACCAAACGGGGTAAAAAAAAGAAGATGCTGACACCCATGACGTTTAGCCTGATCCACGCCACCGATTTCGCGGACCGTACGGAACGGCACATTATCCCGCCGCTAAAAGCCGGCGCCGTGGTTCTGGCCGACCGGTATATTTATACCGCTTTTGCGCGCGACGTCGTTCGCGGCGTAAGCCCGAAGTGGGTGCGCGAGCTCTACGCTTTTGCGGTCAAGCCCACCGTGGCATTCTACTTTCGTACACCGCTCGATGTCGCGATGAAAAGAATCCTCGGCGGAAGGGACGCCATCAAATATTATGAAGCCGGTATGGATTTGGAGCTAAGCGAAGATATCGAGGAGAGTTTTCGTCTTTTTCAGGGGGATATTATCGGCGAGTACGAAAAGATGGTCGACGAATTCGGATTGGTGGTAATCGACGCGACTCGCTCCATCGAGGAGCAACAGGCAGAGGTGAGAAAAATCGTGTCCCACGCATTGACGGGCACTAAAAAGGCAAGGATTCGCAGATGGCTCGATTTAACTTCTTTGGCGAGGGGCTCCCAGAAATAGATCTTGAGGAGCTGAAGGGAAAGTTGATTGTTCTTGAAGGAACCGACGGGGTGGGGCGCTCCACGCACATCGGATTGTTGAAAGAGTGGTTGGAAAATCATGGGCACGCGGTCCTGGATACCGGAATGACTCGCTCGGCGCTTGCGGGCAAGCGGCTCAAGCAGGCAAAGGCAGGGAACACGTTGGGCGGCATTACGATGAGTTTGTTTTATGCGACCGATTTTGCCGATCGCTTGGAAAACGAGATTATT
>WHTF01000038.1:24575-28656 GCA_009379725.1 Deltaproteobacteria bacterium | reverse complement strand
GCCGAACCTTCTCCGCCGGTTCCACCTTTGGGTGCGCAGTGGTGCGTCCGCCCGCCGCCATGACTTTCTGTCCCTCCCGGCTGGTTATCCAGCGAGCGAACAACAGGGCCGTGCGGGGCGTTTTTAAGAACGGCGGTGGAGCCGATGGCCGCCACTCCTTCGGTCAGCATATAGTTCAGGGGCGCCCCTTTTTGGATCCGGCGCGGAAAGTGATGAGAATAGCAGGTAAAACAAGCCGCGGCCTGCCCGGCGATCAGCAGCTCGACCAGCTGGGAATGACCTTTGATCGTGCGCCTGAATCGCGTCGCTCAGATTGACCTGTAGTACATCGGCTATGGTTTTTCCGCCCCGGGCTTCGGCTATGGCCCGCGTAACCAGTTTATCGGACGTCGCGTCGACATGATTTATCCTAATGCCGGGGAAGTGTTTCTCGAATACCGGAAGGATTTTTTTAGCATTGATCTGCGCCAAGGTTCCGTAGAAGTTCAAGGTGCCGCCTTCCTTCAACGCTTTCTTGTAACGCTCGTCCATACTTTCGGACTGAGCCCAAAGCGAACCGGCAAACAGGACAAAAAGCAGCGCAAAGTGCTGGTCTGTAAGGCTTTCCCGATGATGCTCATTGAAAGAACCCCCTTTAAGGCATGATCGCAATGTCACTATTTACTTCTTGCGGTTCGGAACGACACTCGATGCTTAAATGATTCCTCGAGAGGATCATCTAAAGGCATAGATCTATTGTTTTCCCGGCTCAGCCGGCTGGACGCACACGGCAGAGATAAGAACGGTGCGGGAGCGAGCCGCTGACCGGGTCTGCGATGTCCGTGCCGATGAGAGTTGACGGATTGGCGCCGTTGCTGTCGTAGGGATTATAGCCGGGCAGATCCAGCTCTTTGCAGTCCTGCCACCAGCCGTGCTGGCAACAAATCACGCCCGGAACGATGTTCGTCGTCACCCGTGCCTGCACTTTGATCGCGCCGCGCGGGCTTTCGACGATCATCCACTCTTTATTGCTAACTCCATAACGTGCGGCCGTTTCGGGATGAATATCGGCGGTTGGTTGCGGCGATACTTTGCGCAGGCTCGGCAGCGCGCGTTGCTGGCTATGGATGAAGGTTGTGAACTTGGCGTTGGTCAGCACCAGCGGATATTGCGCGGCGATATCCGGCCGGCTGATCGGACTCAGCACAGGCTCGATGTATTCCGGCATCGCCGGATAGCCGTGCGCGGCAAAGGTCTCACAGTACAGCTCAACTTTCTTTGACGCCGTAGCAAAACCACGCACGACTCCGTCTTTGTTTTTGCGGGCATATTTTTGGTAGCTCGGTTGCGCCGGAAGTGAAATCCCGCCGGGTGACTGTTTGAGTTGTTCCAAAGTCACTCCCGTCGGTTCAATCTCATAGCTATAACCCGCTTCGACATCACCATTCCAAAACTGTTCGCCGAAGCCGAGCCGTTTGGCCAGTTCGAAAATGATCCAGGTATCGGAACGCCGCTCGCCGGACGGTTCAACCACGGCCGGCCGGTACTGCAGGTGAGTCTTGCCCGCCGCGCGGTGTTCAAAAGTCGTCGAGATATTTGCCATCTCGAGAAAACTGGTGGCCGGCAGCACGTAATCACAAAGCTCGGCTGTCGGCGTCATAAAGAGATCGGTGGCAACGCCGAGTTCCAGGGCCGTCAGCGCCTCGCGGGCGCGCCGTGAGTCCGCTGTGGACACGACCGTATTGGAGCCGAAGTTCAGAAACGCTTTGATCGGATAAGGCTGCTCTTCGAGAATCGCCGTGAAAATATCGTATGCCGTGCAGTTGCCGGGCTTGGCCGGCGGCCCCAGCGGCTTTTTCTCGCGGCCGATGCGAATGGCCGCCATTTCCTTCGGCAAAAATTCCTTACCGCCGACATCATTCACCGGCACGTTCGGAAAAATGACGTTACCGCCCTGGGCATCGAAGTCGCCGAGAAGCGCATAGAGCGATGCGATGGCGCGGCTGGTCTGCGTCGCGTTGGTATGTTGTCCAAGCCCATTCCACATGTACATGCTTACCGGTCGATTGTGCGCCAGTAGCAAAGCGGTCTGCCATACTTTTTGCGCCGGCACCCATGTGATCTTTTCCGAGCGTTCGGGTGCAAACCCCGAAGCGATTTCGCCAAGCTTGTCGAAGACCGGTTTGCATGCGATTTCTTCGCCCGCTTTGCCTTTCAATGCGCGGGTGCCGAACAGCGCCGGCTGGATGTTATCCCGTTCGTAGCTGCCGGTGCTTGGATCATAGATGACGGCTTGATTCTTTAGTTCATCCCACGCCAGGTATCGATTCGGCGCGCCATTCAAAATAAGGTCGGCTTCACTGACTACTTTGTTCGTTCGGGTATTTAAAAGAAAGGATCCGTTGGTCCACTGGCGCGCAAAGCCGGCGTCGTACCAGCTCTCTTCTATGAGGCAATGGATTAACGCCAACGCGAGGGCGCCGTCCGTGCCCGGCCGTGGTTGCAGCAGCATGTCGGCTCGGCTGCCGATGCCGATGCGGCGTGGGTCGATGACAACGGTTTTCATGCCGCGGCTGCGCGCGGCAACGATATCGTGGGCAAGAATCAATGACGTCGAGCTTGGATTGTGGCCCCATAGAAGAAAGCTTTTGCTGTGCGCCAGATCCGGCGTCGGAATGCTGCTGCCGAAGGTGTAGCTGAAACCGGTATCTTTGTGCCAGTTGCAGACGTGCGTCGTCGACACCCAGTTGGGACTGCCGAATAAATACAGAAAGCGGCCGAGCCAGCGCTCGACATCAGCGACCGAAGTGCCGCTCCTGGTCCCTTTACCCAGTGCCATCGCTTTGGCGCCGTATTGATTGCGGATAGCGCTAAGCCGCTTTGCGATATCGTCTAGCGCGTCGTCCCAGCTCACTCGCTGCCAGCCCGGATCGGCATCGCCCTTGGGTCTGGTACGCTTGAGCGGATGATTAAGCCGGTCCGGATGGTAAACGAGTTCCGGCGCGGCCTTGCCCTTGACGCAGATAACGCCGCCATTGGGATGATCATGATCGGGATCCAGAGCGACGACGCGGCCGTTCTCAACCGTGGTGATGGTGGCGCAGTGCGCCGTGCACAGCGCGCAGTAGCCGCGCACAGTACGAGTGCTGTTTGATGGTTCGATTACCGTGGCCATGTCGCGCATGCTTTTTTGCTTATTACGGCCCGACCGGGTTTGTCAACTTCAGGTTTTGCACTTTTCCACTGGCTGTGCGCTCAATGCCGCCCATCCTCTTAGGATTAGACCGAGCTAAGCGACGAAATATCTATGATTCGTATCACTACTGGTCTGAGAGGCTGCGATTTGTCCTTCGAGAAAACGTATTACCTGAAAACGACCCGGATTGACACTCCCGCGTATTATTTCATCTTGGCGACTTCTAACTGTCGCGGTTCATCCGTTTGAACCGCAGATCTCCATCGCGACTAGCGCTCCGAACCACGAGCACGATCACGCCGCCATGAACACGGTTGTTTTCTTTGCCCCAAATCCAGTAAGGTACAAGGAATTTCAATCAAGTTAGGACTAACTTCGGCTCGGAGCGCTGCACCAACGCGCCAGCGATTTTCCGGAAAGCATTTTTATTAACTCTCTGAAAAGAGCGGTTTATGCTCGGTAGAAAAATGGCCAGAGCAAGGAGCACACACCCGGACTCGCCGACATGGCAGGAGCCAAGCCCGACGGCTTTTCCGATCTCAAGTGCCGAGCCGTTAACCGAGGGATTGTAATTTTAGTACAAACCAAAAAATTCTCTGCCCCAATTTTCCAGTAAATCCTTTGACCGCATAGGCGTGGGTGACCAAAGAGCAGAGTTGTCGATTTAGAAGCTTCTACTATGATTGTTGGCTCGGACATCCACGAAATTGAACCACGGGCGGCCCTCCTGGACTCTTCTTTTGATAAACAGTTCCCTAAACTCTGGTTCTTGGGAGATCCAGCCATTTTAAACCGTAGGCTTCTTGGAATTATCTCTGCTCGACAGATCGATTCTGATCTAGCATTAAAAAGCTCACAGCTGTTAAAACAACTGGTGTTCATGAAAGACGTTTCTTTTGTGGGCGG
>WHTF01000038.1:0-24479 GCA_009379725.1 Deltaproteobacteria bacterium | reverse complement strand
CATTGAATATAAAAAACCCGGTCGACTTAAGGAATCCAACGATACGCCGGGAAACCGAGAAGTCATCAAGCAACTTCAGGATCGAGCAAAGGGCTTCAGATCGGAACTGAAACGAGACCCGAAGGAACTTTTCGGACTCGGAACGGACGGCAACTATTTCATTACTGGAAGGTACCGCAATGGTAAGTGGGAAATCAGCTCTGCTAAAGAACGATCGATTTATGTTGTAGAAGACTTTCTCCGTAAACTGTCGAGTTTGGGAGTCGCTGGCAAGCCGTTCCTCCCTGAGTATCTTGCCGGTGACTTCGGTGCAGAAAGTGGAAGGAAACTTGCCAGGGAAGGTATCGAAAGACTCTACTGGCGCATCCGAGAGGTCGAGAAAGATCCAGTCACTTATCCGAAGCCTAAAGTTCTTTTCGACCAGTGGCGAATTCTCTTCGGAGAAGTCTGCGGATACGATATCAAAACGCCCAGCAGTAAGATCAAACAGCTAGGCGAATTCTATGGTGTTAAGAAAGACCCCAATCCCGCGGCTCTCCTTTTCGCAGTCCATAGCTACTACGCTTTATTCATGAAGTTTTTGGCGGCAGAAATTGCCACCATGTTTAATCCTTTGAGCGCATCTTTTCTTGCGGGCCTCCACGAAGCTGGATCTAGTGAAAAGCTGCGTGAGAAACTTAGGGAGCTGGAGGACGGTGGTATCTATCGACATTTAGGAATTAAGAACTTCCTAGAGGGAGATCTTTTTAGCTGGTATCTTGACGGTTGGGACGACAATATTGAAAAAATTATTCGGCAAATGGTTGGTTGCTTGGACGAATATGATCCCAAAACGTTAAGCATTGATCCCGTTGAGTCCCGCGACCTGCTCAAAAAACTTTATCAGCAACTCTTTCCGAAGACCGTCCGTCACGACCTCGGCGAATACTACACGCCCGATTGGTTAGCCGAGCTTGTCTTCGAGCGCCTTGGCTACGACGGCAATCCAGACAAGCGTGTGCTCGATCCGGCCTGTGGCAGCGGAACGTTTCTGGTCATGGCGATCAATAAGATCCGCGAATATGCTGATAAACGGATGATTCCCAAGCATGAGCTACTCTCTAAGATTTTAAACAACGTCGTCGGCTTTGATCTGAACCCTCTTGCAGTTATGGCGGCGCGGACAAATTACCTCTTAGCTCTGAGGGAACTATTGAAACTTGGCGGCGAAATCGAAATACCGGTTTATCTCTGCGATTCAATTATGGCCCCAGGAGAGTATGGCGAACTGATTACTAAAGGAGGTGGCGTTACGGGCGGCCTTGGTAAAGTTCAGGAACTTAAAACGAGCGCGGCCCGGTTCATGATTCCCACTGAAATTGCTCGAGATCGTCAAACTGTTGGCGTTTACACGGATGAACTGGAACACTGCATCAGACATGGCTACTCTGAAGAGGAATTTGTTAGTCGCCTCAAGGGCGAGAAAATTCCCGTGGAATCCGAAGATCTTCACAAGACCCTCTATCGACAAGTCCTAAAACTTAAGAAGCAAAACCAGAACGATATCTGGGCTCGCATCATAAAAAATAGTTTTGCCCCGCTTTTTATCGAACGGGTGGATTACGTGATCGGAAACCCGCCTTGGATTAATTGGGAAAGTCTTCCTGGAGACTATCGGGAAGCGACCAATCAGCTTTGGTCAAAATATGGTTTACGACCTGAAAAAGGCCAACTCGACCGTATGAGAGGAGGCAAGAAAGACCTGTCGATGTTGTTTGTGTACGCTAGTGTGGATAACTACCTTATCGATGGAGGTAAATTAGGCTTTGTTATTACACAAACAGTTTTTAAGACGATGGGTGCGGGCGATGGGTTTCGGCGCTTTTGTTACTTGTCAGGCAAATCAAAGGATATTTATATTGCCCCGGTGCTTACAATTGATCTTACCGAATTACAGCCGTTTGAGGAGGCGACTAACCGGACTGCGGTGTTTATTTGTAGGAAAACAAGCAAGTCATTTTCCTACCCCGTTCCGTACTGGGTTTGGACAAAGAAGAAGAGGATTTCTAAGTCAAAAGTTAAATCTGAAACAGAATCGCCAGATTCTCTTGAGAAGGTGTTGGCAAACGTCGCAATCAATAAATTGGCTGCGATTCCCGTGGCTCCTAACAGGAGAACATCACCCTGGTTAACGGCTCATGAATCCTCCCTTTCGGGCCTTAAAAAAGTTCTTGGCCCAAGTGACTATGATGCACACGAAGGTGTTAATACGGGTGGCTTAAACGGTTGTTATTGGATTCGAATCTTGAAGACACTGCCGGACGGAAATCTGTTAGTGACAAACCTAAACGATGTCGGAAAAATTAAGATTAAACGTGTGGAAATGGTGATTGAACCAAATCATGTCTACCCTCTGATAAGGGGAAGAGACGTGTCAAGATGGTCCGCTGTTTCGGACACGTTTGTATTAGCTCCTCAGGATAGCAAGAATCAACGCGAGGGGATTCCTGAAGGTGAGTTAAAAAGAGATTACCCGAAGACGTACGCTTATCTGAAGAAGTTCGAGAACGAACTGACTGCACGGCCTGACAGAAAGTATTATCCTAAGGGGTCTCCATTTTACACGATGCGGAACATGGCTTCCTATTCGTTGCTACCGTGGAAGGCCATGTGGCCGGAAGTTGGTCATGCTGTCAAAGCTGGCGTTCAGGGAATGACTAAGATCGACGGGGGAAAACCGTGTCTACCCGACCACACAGTAGTGGCGGTATCATGTGACAACAAACGCGAAGCTTACTACATCTGCGCATTGTTAAATTCCAAGCCGGCATGGCTAGTAATCAAAGGGTATATAACCCTTCATCCATCACCACATGTATTGGACCATGTTCGTATCCCACGATTTAGCGCAAAGAATACAATTCATCAACGGTTATCAGAGCTATCGGAAAGATGTCATATGGCGTCGGCCAATAAGGATAAAGAGCAGGTGGCGTTATTGGAAGATCAGATTGACAACGCAGCCGCCGAGCTTTGGAACATTACCGGCAATGAACTGGTTCAAATTCGAAAATCCTTTACTCAGGTCGGATCTTTTTAATACGGGCAACTGAATGATCCTGCAAGTTGGCGACTCAGTATTCAGCACTAATCCAAGTCTTCGCCCATACGGGATTGGGCGCGTGTTGATCCTGAAGAATGGGATTGCGAAGGTGGAGTATTCACCGGGGCTTTTCTCTGAACCACCGCTCTATGCGCATACCAAACTGTTGAAGATTGAAGAGGTGCAAAGAGTAGCAAATCCTCTAGAACTAGCTGCTGCAGGTGAATGGGAGCAGGAGACGTGGCGCTACGATTTACGCCAGATGGCGGCTCGATTTCTCACCGGCAATCTTGGTGGCCAGTTAAGCGACGCCCGTACGGAGATCCTCCCTCATCAGATTTTCGCAGCTCACAAGGTGGTCAGTAGCTCTAGAAGACGTTTCTTGCTTGCCGATGAAGTAGGGCTCGGTAAAACTATCGAGGCTGGGATGATCTGGCAGGCATTGGCTCAACGGGGACAGGCAAAGCGGACGCTGATCATCTGTCCCGCCGGGCTAACGGTTCAGTGGCAGGAGGAGATGCAGGATAAGTTTGGTCAGTTCTTCGAGATCTTTCAGCGTGACTTCCATACAATCAATCCTCGTATTTGGGACCTCAAAGCTTGCGCCATTGCGTCACTCGACTGTCTAAAGCGCAAGGAACACAAAGAAAAACTGCTCGAAAACCGTAAATGGGATTTAATTATTTTCGACGAAGCTCATCGTCTGAGCGCGCACGACTACGGCGAAAGCAAAACTGAAAAGACGCAGAACTATCGCCTTGCTGATGACCTGAAGGAGCATACCGATGCTATGCTTCTTTTGACCGCAACGCCCCATCAGGGCGATGCGAGCCATTCCCGGTTTCGTCATCTCCTCGAACTATTGGATAAGCGCATAGACTTTGGTGGACTGGATAATGGGGATCTGACGCTTTGGGGCCATGCCGCGCGGGAATCGCGTGGTAACGGTTACAAACCATACAAAGACTACATCCTTCGCACCCCGAAAATGAACGTCACGGACTCTCAAGGCAAAAAAATCTTTCGTGGCAGAGACACCCATGCTTTGCGCTTTTCCATGTTTAAGGACGAAGCAACTTTTTACAAAGAAGTAAGCAAGTATATCTCCGCCGGCTACAGCATGGTGGAACATCTTAAGGACCGTAAAAGGCGCCTGGCGATCGGCTTCGTCCTAACTGTATTTCAGAAATTAGCATCCAGCTCGACCCATGCTATCAAGGCCGCACTCTATGGCAGGAAAATGCGTCTCCAGGACAAGTATCAACGCCTTCCGGATGCGATTGATAGCTTAGAGCCTTTGTTCGAGCAAGCTGACGAGCGCTTTGAAGGAGAGTTTGAGGAGAAGGCCGCTTGGCGTCTTAAAACTGACGCAGAATTTATCAAGGATGAGCTTGCGGAGTTGGAGCGACTGATCGATATGCCGGTGAAACAGGATCGGAAGCTTGTCGAGCTCAAAGAGTTGGTCGGCCAGGTCTTCAGTGAAAGCGAGAAGGGAGACAAAGAAAAAGTCCTAATCTTTACTGAATATAGGAAGACTCAGGATTACCTGGTGGAGGAACTACAGCAATCGTTCGGTAAAGGCTCTGTCGTGGTCATAAACGGAGATATGAAACTCGATCAGAGAAAAACGAGCGTCCAGCGGTTTCGGGACGATGAAAGCGTCCGATTCTTGGTCAGCACTGAGTCCGGCGGTGAAGGAATAAATCTTCAGTTTTGCCATGTGCTTGTGAACTACGATCTTCCTTGGAACCCCATGCGCGTTGAGCAACGAGTAGGACGCATTTACAGGTTCGGGCAAACCAAGCGGGTACAAGTTTACAATTTTAGAACCAAGGAGACAGTCGAGGATAAAATATACGGGTTTCTGGAGCAAAAGATTGATATCGCCGCTAAAGCCTTAGCAGGAGTTACAGGAGAGGATCCTGAAGATATTAAAGCTTCGATGCTAGGCCAATTAGAAACCGAAGTAGATTACAACGCGATTTATAAGCGCGCCATAGTTGAGCAAGATATCGCTCAGTCCAAAGAGGAAATTGAGGAAGGCATAAAAAAAGCGCGGTTAGCCTTCGAGATTGCCACGAACAGCCTCTTTAAGGATGTCTCGGGCTACTCCTTTCCGAGCTATGAAAGAGACCTTAAGACGGATGTGGATCTCGAGGCGCTGAAAGATTTTACAGAGCGTTTCCTTCAACACCATCATCGGCAGGTTCAGAAGAAGGATGGGCTCATTGAATTTCTGACACCCGATATCTTAAGGGGTCCCGGGATAGAAGATAGATATTCCAAGGTGACGTTCGATCGGAAAGCGGCGATTGACAACCCCCCACTTACGTTTTTGGCACTGGGCCATCCGTTTGTGGATAGGATGCTGAGGTTTTGTGGGGATGTGAATTTCGGCGGCTATTGTGCGCTAAAGAGCATTGAAAACCCTCGAGTTAAGGCGTGCAAGGGAGTTCACTTCAATTTTGTAGTCCGCGGTCGGATCCAAAGAGAGGACAATGAGGAGTTTCTCTTTAGCCTGCACCCTGTCTTTGTGCGAGACGACAAAACCATGGATGAAAAGACAGCTAAAGCGTCAATAGATTCCTATGGCTATCCTCCTAGTGAGGATATCTGCCAGAGAGAGATTCATTCCAACGACGGAGCCGATAGGGCGTTTGAGATCGCCAAAACTTATCTTCAGGGACAAATTGGGGAATCCATCTGGGACTGGGACGAAGATGTGTCGTTACTGAATCTTGCAGCCGTCGTGGTTGAGCAGTAAACCGCCAGTAACTCGGCTTGTCGCATCGCTTTTGGAAAGCCTTACTTGCAAAAAAGATGGCCGTGCTTACGCTGCGCGGTTTATGTCATCTTGGCGACGGCGCCTTGTAACTTTCGCATTCATCTGTTTGAACCGCAGATCTCCAGCGCCACCAGCGCGTACATCTTGGCGGCATCGACAATATCTTTAATTTCGACGAATCGCTCCACTACATCCGGCGCGCTCTTGCGCGGCATGCCGAAAGTGGCGGCGGGAATGCCCACCTCATTAAAGATATTGATGTCGCGCCACATACTGGTTTCCGGTGTGTTTATGGGCGGTGGCGGGCTGCCTCTCACTGCGAGGTGCGCGTTGCACACGGCTTCGACCAGCGGTTCGACATTCTTTCCTTCGTAGCCCTTGCGCGCCATGAAACATTCCACGATTCCACCTAAGCCAACCGCTTGGACAACCTCTCGAAGCTCGCGTTCGACCTGAATGAACTCCACGAGCGGAGGCACGCGCACGTCAACATAGATGCTGCAGCTTTTCGGTGTCGTGCTGGGCTTATACGGCGCGCCGGCGCGGATTGCGCCGATGCTTATTTTGGGCACCATTTTCCCTACCGGATATTCGGTGGTGTACTTCTTCTCGTACTCGACCGCCCACTTCTCAATCGCTTGGATCACAGTGATCATCTTGATGAGCGCGTTTGGATTGTCTTTTAAAGCGCCGCGTTCGGGCAGTCGTGGAGTGTAAAAACTTTTACCTTCAATAGTGACTTTGAAATAGGCCGCGCCTGCCTCGATCCAGGTGACGCCGAAGTCGGTGGTTTCGGCGATCAAGGCGAAATCTCCGTTGATGCCGTGCGTGATCGCATGGCGGCTGCCGTAGCCTTTGCCGATGAATCGGGCGCCGCGAAATTCATCGACCGGCCCCATGCCGATTTCGCCGACCACCATCGTCATGAGGATATCGCCGGCTAAACGAATGCCGCTGTTCTTGATGGCTTTGGTCGCGATCATGAACGCCGCCATCGGGCCGCGATCGTTTTGCACCGCCAGACCGAAAATTCTTTTCTTCTCTTTATCCACTATTGCGGCGGGACCGGGTGGCGGTTCTTCATCTAGGCGCATGGGCATGCCTTGTTCGGAGTCCATATGGCTGTTGAAGATCAAAGTCTTTCCCGCGCCGGTCCCGCGCAGCATGCCGATGGTGTTGGAGCGGCCTTCGGCAACCTCTTGTTGATAAGAATTGTCAAAACCATTGGCTTTGAGCCATTGCAGGACGAAATCGGCCATGGGTTGCTCATAGCCCGACGGCGCCTTGATATTTCCCATCGCCACCGCTAGCTCGACTAGCTCTTGTTCATCGATTCGTTTAAGAACCTGTTCGTGCTCCGGCATTAACACCATTGATGCCTCCACCAAACTTCATACTTTCATTGCCTAGCACAGTAAAACTTGTGCCGTCAAAAGCAAACTTCTTCACCGCGACCTTTGCGTGCGAGCTTTAATCCAAATTGCTTTTGGTTTAAGAGGAAGTGATTCGGCTTTGTCATTCGAGGACTCAACTTCAGCGTGAAAGAAATTCCGGCGCTCGAACTGCGTGACGTTTCATATGTGGACAACGGCAAGACCATCCTGCGATCCATCCATTGGTCTGTCCGGCCGGGAGAGCATTGGGCAATTCTCGGTCCCAACGGCTCCGGCAAGACAACGCTGTTAAATATCGCCTGTGGCTATTTATGGCCCAATGCCGGCGGCGAAGTCTTTCGCAAAGGCAGGCTGCTGACGAATCTTCCTGAACTGCGCAAAAGCATCGGCTGGGTGACATCGACCTTGGCGACACAGATACCGGCTGGCGAGAAAGTCATTCGAACCGTGGTGTCGGGAAAGTTCGCGCAGATCGGCTTGCTCGAACAATTTGGCGGTGATGCCGGTAAAAGGGACTACTCCGCGGCACGGCGATACCTGGCGGAGATGGGCTGCGACCATCTGCGCGACCGGAAGTTTGGAGTCCTGTCCCAAGGCGAGCAGCAAAAGGTATTGATCGCGCGCGCCCGCATGACCCAACCTTATCTCATCGTGCTTGACGAGCCTTGCGCGGGCATGGATCCCGGCGCGCGGGAAAATTTTTTGGCAACCCTGCCCCGTATCGCGAAACAGGCGAAAATCCCGGCAATGATTTATGTCACGCACCACATCGAAGAAATCCTGCCGTTGTTCAGAAAAGTTCTGGTGATGAAAGATGGCAAAGTGCTCCACGCCGGGAACACTCGTCATGTGCTCACACAAGATATTTTGAAGCAGCTCTATCGCGTCTCTTTTGGCATCATCAAAAAGAAAGGACGCTGCTGGCCGGTGGTCAGATGATCGCCGCGGCCGTGCCATCGGTTTGTCCCACAGCTCGTTCTCGTCCATGACTTCAGTTGATACCAGCCAAACTATCGCGCCGCGCCATCGATGGTGGTCCTTATCGGTCGTGTCCTTAGGCACCTTTATGGTGACCACTGATATTGGGCTGCTCAGCATCGCGTTGCCGGCGATTATGACTGATTTGCACGCCGATCTCGCGCTGGCCGGCTGGATTGCGCTGATTTATGCGTTGGTCACGGCGGCGCTTTATCTCCCCTGCGGCAGGCTGTCGGACATGATCGGCCGGGCGAGAGTCTACAGAATAGGATTTTTTCTTTATGCGGTGACTTCATTGATCGCCGGGTTTGCCCAGGATGGATGGCAACTGATTTTATTTCGCGGTTTGCAAGCCGTCGGCAGCGCCCTGATTATGACCAACAGCTTCGCCATGCTCACCGCCATTTTCCCTCCGGAAGAGCGCGGTCGCGCCATGGGAATCGCGGGAGGGACGGTCTCGGCTCTCGGTTACACCCTGGGTCCGGTTATTGGAGGAGTGCTCACGTATGCGCTGGGCTGGCGGTCAAATTTTTATTTGACCGCATTGCTGTCTTTCGTAGGCTTTGCCGCCGCCTATTGCCTCCTGCGCGATGACGCGCACGGTCCATCAAGTGCAACGACCAATGATTCGTTCGACTTTGTCGGTACGCTGAGTTTCGGCCTGGGCATCTCCGCTTTGCTGCTGGGACTGACTGTAGGTCAGAAGGCGGGTTGGACAACCGGTATGACGCTTGCCGAGCTCGGCGTTGGGCTCGGAAGTCTGATCTTTTTTGTCTGGTGGCAGGCGCGCAGCCGGTTCCCACTACTTGATTTGCGGCTATTCCGGATCCGCGCCTTTACCTATGGCAACATCGCTCGCCTGATCAGTTTTATGGCCATCAGTCTCAATAATTTGATCATGCCTCTCTTTCTTCAGTTGGCCATGGGATTGGACCCTCTGCATGCCGGACTTCTGGTGGCTCCGACATCGTTGGGATTAGCATTGCTGGCGCCACTGGCCGGATGGCTTTCTGAAAAAGTCTCTGTGCGAGTGCTTACCGCTGCCGGATTGTCAGTCAAAGCGATTGCCTGCGCGTTTCTGAGTTCTCTTTCGCTTAACGCGTCGTCATTCGACTTAATCCTGAGATTAGGACTTCTAGGAGTGGGATTGGGAATCTTTCAAACTCCGAACAATAATTCTCTGATGAGCTCGCTTCCCAGAGAACGCTTGAGTGTCGGATCCTCTTTTTTGTCTGTGGTTCGGAGTTTGGGACATTCGTCCGGCGCGGCCTTGGCAACGACGATTGTCAGTGCGCGACTGTTCGCGCTCACCGGACAAGGCGCGCTGCATGATCTCACGGGAGCGGCCGGGATGAGCGGCAGCCCCGTCCTGCCGGCCTTCATGGAAGGATTTCGTTACGCTTACGTGGCAGCGGCGGTGCTTTGTCTTTTGGGAGCTGTGGTCAGCGCGTTGCCAAACGATGCTAAGCCGAAGAGGACGGCGAGTTAGTTCTCGCTCATTCCAAGGCGGCCGATGAACGGAAGTCTCAAGGCAGGCGTGAGAAAGTCGACGCCGAAATTCAAACCGAGCAGGTTTAATTCGAAGCCTTCTTCGCGCGCGAGGGTGACTCCAAGCACGCCCAACAACGATAGTTGGTAGCCGGTCCCGCTGGGCGCTTGATCGATCACGGAACCGTTGATCGGATAATCTTTACCGATTGCAGTGGCCGGAAGGTCCAGTTTTAATTCCGGTACATGCCGTCCCACGTAAGCCATAAAAGTATTGCTGTTGGGTCCAGGCCAGACTTTATATTCGTTCGGATACGGATAAGTCGCTACGGCTTCAAAGATTTTCGAAATCGCCTGCGCAGCGACTTCGCCACGGAGTTCGGCAATCAGTTCCGGCTCGTTGCCAAACCATCTCCCATCCGGAATACCCGGCGCTGAAACGACCACCGGCAGGTTGCGGTATGCCCGCCAACCGATGACGTGATGAACGGTATATTGAGGCGCGTCAGCAGGTTTGGTGGCAATCCAGGTATGCACGCCAAAGATGCCCCGCCAGTTGAGCGCGCGCGCTCCATAGACTTGCACGATCGCTTCGGGTGTAGTCTCGGCGGGCGGCGCGATCCCGGCGCTGGACCGATCCGCCGTGCGGTAATCTCTCCCCAACGGGACCTGCCCGGACAAGACTGTGTAGAGAGGCACTCCTAAAAGAAACACTAATGATAAGATAAGTATTCGCGACATCGCTCCCTTTCCGCTAGAGAGTATAGCTCATAGGAATGGCAAAGCCAGATGCCCCGCTCTTTACTCTTTCAGTGAAACGTCGAGATTCTTGTGATTGATTGAAAACCAAGTTAGATTTTTGAGGCATGGCGACGGAGATACGCATTGGGCATGGCTTCGACGTGCACCGGTTGCGGCGCGGCCGTAAACTGATCTTAGGCGGCGTCACGATCCCGCATAGCGCCGGACTCGTGGGCCACTCGGATGCCGATGTGTTGCTGCACGCATTGATCAACGCGCTGCTGGGCGCGATGGGGGAAGGGGACATCGGAACGCATTTCCCCGACAGCGATCCCCGATACAAAGACATTGAAAGCGGAATGCTTTTGGCGGAAGTTCTTTTGATCATGCGCCGCAAGCGCTTTAAGCTGATCAATGCCGATGTTACGCTGATGGCACAGCGGCCGAAATTGGCGCCGCATTACGCGGCCATGAGGAAAAAAGTCGCGGGACAACTTAAAGTCGTTGAAAGCAAGATCAATATCAAAGCGACGACGACGGAAAAGCTCGGCTGGGTGGGCAAAGGCGAAGGAATGGCCGCCACCGCGGTGGTTTTACTAAGCCGGTAACGTCTGTTCGACCGCGAAAAGGTTGACAATAATTTATTTCTATAATAATCAAGACTCCTAATCTGAAGTGACTTCTGATCCTCCCAATCTAGCGCCACAAGCGCGTGAACAAGAGATCGAACAGTTGGCTCAAGAGCTTGGTCGTCTGATTCAGGGCGCCGATCCTGAGCAGCGCGACGATCTCAAAGAGCTTGCGTTTGCCCTCATCCGCGAGGAGTTTATCCACAAGGCTGAGGATGAAAGTGGCCGGGTAGGGTCGACTCCAGCGCCGTTCAATCCGCTGGGAACGGGGATTTTGATATTTTTGGTGGGAGTGGGTCTGTCGTTCATTTTTGGACCGGTCGGCTTGGTTCTTATGCTTGGTGGACTGATATTTGTAATTTGGGGAGCCCTCATTAGTTGGATTAAAGGATAGAGTCGTATGGCAGAAGAGGAAAAGAAAAAACGAGGTATCTGGTCCCGAAGAGATTTTTTCACCCGTCTGGGATGGGGTGGTTTTGGAATCTTCGGCGGATTGACCCTGTTGGGTTTTCTCCGTTCGGCGTTTCCACGAGTTCTGTTCCAACCGCCGTCAACTTTCAAAGCAGGCTTGCCTTCGGACTACGCGATCGGCGAAGTCAGCGAAAAATACAAGCAAGACCAACGCGTCTGGATCGTTCGCGAGGAGACGGGAATTTACGCCGTCTTCGCCAAATGCACCCATTTGGGCTGCACGCCGCGCTGGCTTGGCGCTGAAGCCAAGTTCAAGTGCCCCTGTCACGGCAGCGGCTTTTTCAAATCGGGGTTGAATTTCGAAGGGCCGGCACCCCGGCCCCTGGACCGTTTTCAGATTGCGATCGGCGAGGATGGTCAGCTCGTTGTCGACAAAAGCAAGGTATTCAAAATGGGGCCTGGGGCTGAACCGGATGAGCAGTATTCGGAGAGCATCCTGAAAGTCTAACGGATAAAAACTATGAGCCTTTTACAAAAGATCAAGAACGATATCGTCGAGAGCCATGTTTGGAAGTCGATCTTCCGCCACGGCTACGAAGACACGCCGCGCAACCGCGTCATGATGGTCACGGCAAACGTTTTTCTTCATCTTCATCCCGCCAAGGTGCGCCGCCACGCCGTCAGAATGCGGTTTACCTGGTGCATGGGCGGGCTCACGTTTCTCATGTTTCTGATCACGGCGGTGACCGGCGTCTATCTTATGTTCTATTATCGCCCGGTTGCGGAATACGCTTTTGCCGACATGAAGTATCTCGAGACCGACATGCCTTTTGGCATGCTCATGCGCAATATGCATCGATGGGCCGCGCACGCCATGATCGTTTTCGTCTGGCTTCATATGTTTAGAGTTTTTCTGACCGGTTCTTATAAACCGCCGCGGGAGTTTAATTGGATCGTCGGCGTGTTGCTGCTTGTGCTGACCTTGCTGTTGAGCTTCACGGGTTATCTCCTGCCGTGGGATCAGCTTGCCATCTGGGCGGTGACCGTCGGTTCCAACATGGCTCGGGCAACGCCGCTACTGGGCTATGAAGGCCCATTCGCCGAGTTTGTCGGCGCCAATCCGGTCTATGATGCGCGGGCTTTCTTGTTCGGCGGCGGCGAAATCGGCCCGCATACGCTGCTGCGATTTTACATTCTGCACTGCATTTTCATCCCGCTGGTCGCGAGCATTTTGATGGCGGTTCACTTCTGGCGAATTCGCCGAGATGGTTTCTCAGGGCCTTCCTTATAAGCAATTCAAAAAAAAGGAATACAAATGGCAGAAGCCGCTCGAGCAAGAAAACTTCCGCTAGACGACAAGATTCATACCTGGCCGCACCTGGTGCGCATGGAATTTTTGGTCGCGCTGTTCGCAACCGTCGCCTTAACTCTGTGGGCGATGATGGTCGATGCTCCACTGGAAGAGCCGGCCAACCCAACCCGTACACCCAATCCGTCAAAGGCCCCCTGGTATTTTCTCGGACTGCAGGAGATGCTTGTCTATTTCGATCCGTGGCATGCGGGAGTGGTGCTGCCAACCTTGATCATCGTCGGTCTCATGATCATTCCCTATATCGACATTAATCCGAAAGGGAGCGGCTATTACTGCTTCAAGGATCGGAAATATGAAATCCTCACGTTCTTTTTAGGATTTCATATATTGTGGATTGTCACCATCATCATAGGAACGTTTTTTCGCGGCCCAGGATGGAACCTATTCTGGCCATGGCAGCATTGGGACCCGCATAAGGTCGTGGCGCTGACCAACGTCGATTTGCCTTATCTGCTCGGTTTTAGAGACTACTGGGTGTCAGCCATTGTCGGTTTACTGGTCGTCGCCGCTTATTTTGTTTTTGGCATCGCCGCCTTCTATTTTTGGGTTTTAAGGGTCAAAGGGAGAGAATTTCTCGAACGCTGGGGTATGGTGCGGTTTACCCTGACTGCCGTGATATTCATCTTTATGCTTTCGCTTCCTGCCAAAATGTTTCTGCGGCTGGTGTTCAACGTAAAATACATTTTAGTCACGCCCTGGATCAATATTTAATGTTCTATGTCGCCAAAATTCTCCAGGCTTTAGGGCTGGCAGACGTGGGGTACGCTTTGCTTATGGGAATTATGAAGAATTCTTCGATGGCTGAAGAAATTGTTTTGTCACTGATCGGTCTTGGGGTTTTTTCTCTGGGCCGCGCGCTTGAGCGCAAGGTAGCTTAAGGGAGTCGGCATGGCGGAGCGAGGAATCGACCAGCAAGAAGAGAAAAAATCCTACGGAAGTGTGTTCCTCATCGGTATCGCTTTACTGGTGGCTTTGTCGATCTGGGCGTTTTGGGACGACAACGTCACGCGCCGGCCGTGGAAAGCTCTTCAAGCGCAGTTTTATCGGCTGGATTACAACAAAGCCCAGGCGGCTTACAACGAGGAAAACAAAAAGCTTCAAGCCGATGCCAATTTTCAAGAGCTATCAAAAAAGTTGGCCGCCATTGAAGCCGATATGCAGAATGGAGATCTGGCAAAAAAGCTCGCCGCGCTCGAGAACCAGGAGGAACAAGCCACAGTTCAATTCAACGAAATCGATCAAGAAGTCAAATTTATCAAGAGCGAGTTGGAAGAGGCGTGGTACGAACACGATCACGCGGTTCAGCAGAAAAGAGATCCTAAGCCTTACCTGGCACATATTCAGGAGCTTGAAAAGGACAAGGCAAAACTCGATCCTGGGCTCGAAGCCGCGCGCCTCAAGCGTGAGCAGATCAAAGAAGAAATTAGCAAAATTCGCTCGAGCAACAGGGATTTGGAGAATGAACTTGCCAAATTAACCGCCGAACGAGACAAATGGCAGCGCGTGATCGAGAACGTGACGCTTAATTTCGGGCCCTTATCCTTCTATAAAATCCCTAAAATTCAACAAACGGTGATGGAGGAGTTCGACCGTAACCGTTTTGATCAGTCGATTGCGCGGGTTGACAGATGCCAAAGTTGCCATTTGGCCATTAACCGGCCGGGTTTCGAAAATGAACCCCAACCCTTTAAGACGCATCCTCGACGCGAGGTCTTATTGGCCGATAGCGCCCATCCGCCGGAAACCTTTGGTTGCACGGGATGCCACGAAGGCCAAGGGGTGATGGTTAACAGCGTTAAACAAGCGCACGGTGAAGTCCATCTATGGGAATTCCCTTTACTGCGCGGAGCAAAAACTCAATCGAGTTGTACGTCGTGCCATCAGGACGTACAAAAACTTCAAGACGCGCCGTTACTCGCGCAGGGTCAAAGACTTTTCGAACAGGTCGGCTGTACCGGCTGCCATCTGGTTCAAGGATATGAAAATATTCCGAAGATTGCACCCAGCCTGAAAAAAATCAGCGCCAAGGTTGATCCGAGCTGGATGGTTCGCTGGATCGAAAACCCGCACAAGTTCCGGCCGCGCACGCGCATGCCGAACTTTGAATTCAAGCCGGACGAAGCGCTCGCCATCTCCGCCTATCTCTGGTCGCTATCCAAGGAAGAAGGTGACAACTGGTTGCAAGAGCATCCTCTTCCCACCGGGTTCCGTGACGGCGACGGCAATGACGCCGCCCGGGGCAAGAAGTTGGTCGAGACGATCGGTTGCAAAGGTTGCCACGGTTTTGCCGACGGCGAGTTCAGCACGCCGCTTGGGAAGGAGAAAGATCTCGTTCCAAACCTTAAGGATATCGCTGCTAAGACCGGGCCGCAGTGGATCTATCATTGGATTAAAAACCCGCGCGGTTACCAGCCTGACACAAAAATGCCGAGTTTACGCCTGAGCGACGATGAAGCGACCGCAATCACCACGTACTTAACCACGTTGGGAACCAAGGGTGAAGCTATCGACGGTATCCAGGAAAAATTCGCCGACGCGAATAATATTAAACGCGGCGAGGCGCTGGTTCGTAAATTCGGTTGTGCCGGCTGTCATGACATCAAGGGTATGGAAAAAGAATCTCGCATCGGTGTCGAGCTCACGACCTTTGGCTCGAAGACCGTGGAAGAATTGTCTTTTGGTAATCGCACCGATGTCGGCCATAGCTGGGATGAGTGGACCTACCACAAAATCAAATCGCCGCGAGGTTACGCCACTGAACGGGTCGAACAGCTCATGCCGCAGTTCGATTTAGCCGATGAAGATATCAAGGCTTTGCAAGTGTTGTTAGGCGGCTTCCGGGAAAGAAAAGTGGGACGGCGCTACCAGGCCGATCAGAGCGAGCGAGTGGTGCAAGTGGTGGAAGGACGACGGCTCATGCAGCAGTATAACTGCGTCGGCTGCCATGAGATTGAAAATCGAGGCGGGTTTGTTAAGAAGTACTATGAAAACCCGGCTGCCGCTCCACCGACGCTCAACGGCGAAGGAGAAAAGGTTCAGTCAAATTGGCTGTTTGGCTTTCTCAAAGCGCCGGTTCCATTGCGACCATGGTTAGATATCAGAATGCCGACCTTTGGGTTTTCAGACGAACACGCGACGCAGTTGATCAATTATTTCAATGGACTTTCCAAGGTTGAGAACCCGTATGCGTATTTTGATGAGCGAAACGTTCCGCCGGACCATCTGGACGCGGCCCGCATGCTGGTTTCGGAAGAATATTTTAACTGCTTCAGTTGTCATGTCCGTGGCGGCAAAAATCCGGAGGGCCCGCCTGAAGGGTGGGCGCCTGATCTGGCGATGGCACGGCAACGCTTAAGTCCGAGCTGGATTATCAAATGGATCCAAGATCCGCAAAAGATTCAGCCGGGGACCAAAATGCCGTCATTCTATCCCGGCGGCCCCGATAATATTTTGGGAGGCAAGGACGATAGACAAATCGAAGCGTTGCGCGACTATCTCATGACTCTCGGACGGGGTGGGCCGGCCGCTCCAGCAGCAGCCGCGGCGGCGACGGAAGCAGTTCGTGGGAAAGCGGTGAAACGCTGAATACAAGGAATTTATTGTCGTCTAACAAACGAATAGAATATCAAGGAGGATAGCATGACGAAGTTTGGATCTTTAGTTCTATCTGCTGCAATATTCGCTTTACCGGTCAGCGGTATGGCCCAGTACCAGGGCGGAGATGTAAAGGACGGCGGTTCTATTTCCGGCACCGTGAAATTCAAGGGCACCGCTCCAGCACCTAAGAAGCTCGATGTGGGAAAGGACAGGGAGGTTTGCGCCAAGACGCCGAAGGTCGATCAGTCTTTGATTGTGAGTAATGGCAATCTCGCAAATGCCGTCGTTACAATCACCGACATCAAAAAGGGTAAGAAGATCGAGACCAAAAAAGTCACGTTGGATCAAAAGGGCTGTGAATATAGTCCCCACGTATTGGCTTTCCCTGCGGGAACAACCGTCACCATTATGAACCCGGATGGCGTTCTTCACAATGTTCACTCGTACAGCAAGGTTAACAGCCCGTTTAATATGGCTCAGCCAAAATTCAAAAAATCGATGGATGTAAAAATCGATAAACCAGAGGTGGTGGAGGTGAAGTGCGATGTGCACGGGTGGATGCACGGTTGGCTGGTCGCCACCCCAACCCCTTACGTCGCCGTCACCGACAAGTCAGGAAGTTTCAAGCTGACCGATGTGCCGGCTGGAACTTACACGGTGGAAGTTTGGCACGAGAAGCTTGGTAAAAACACCCAGAAGGTCACCGTGAAGGCCAAAGAGGACGCCAAGGCCACTTTTGAGCTAGCAAGCAAGTAGATATTGCTCGTTGCATCAAGTTTTCTACAAAGCGGCATCCATTTAGGGTGCCGCTTTTTTTGGCGGTCATACTTTTGGAAATTTCCCCTGTAGGAGAAGTTACTGGACGGCTACTTTTCGTCAACTCGATTTTTGAAGAAGTTCCACGCCCTTTCCAGATCCACTGGCGGTAATGCTTCGATCCGACGTCTAGCCGATTCATCAGTGGTCAGTGGAATGGGCGTGCCTATTTGTAACGCACCATAGAGAATTTCCGCCGCTTCCTCCAAGTAGATCGCCATCATAACCGCCTCGGCGATGGTTCTACCGACGGTCACCTGACCGTTACCTCTGAGCAAGACGGCCGGCTTGTCGCTAAGAACCTGTGCCACCTCTTCGGCCAATTTGGTTGTCGAGATAAGATCCGGTCTCTGGAACAGCGGGACACCACCCGAGAAAAAACTGCCGTGGTTATGCACCGGTTCAAGCTTCCGGTCAGTGACCGAAAAGATATTGGCGACGCGCGCGTGAATCCTGGTGATGGCGTCGACTCCTGGTTTGAGCCTCATAATGGCTGTGTGAAGCGGCGCTTCAAAGGGGGCAGGATGACTGCCCTGAACCACTTCTCCCTGCATATTCAACGTCAGAAGCTCCGCTTCGGTTACCAGCGCGAGACTGATCCGGGGAGTAATAAGGAGTAGATCTGAATCGGGAATTCGCGCGCTTACGTGGCCAAACCCTTCAACTAGATTTCGCTGTGATAGGATGCGGCAGGCGCTGACAACGTCCGTTTTTAGTTGCTGCAGGTGAGATTTCATACAACTCCTTTGAATTTCGGAAGATTTAAATATAATATGGCTTTTAAATTTTTAGGAAAAGAGAGTCGCGCGTGAAAATTAAAGTGGAATCCTTGTCCGACGCCAAAGGACAGGAAAGTCCGTCCCATTTCATGTTAGGCACCCGAACCGTTCAGGTCGAAGCCGTAGTCGATCGTTGGTACGGCGAGCAGGCCTGTTATTTTCGCATACTGGGCAGCGATGAAAACTCCTATATTCTCAAAGGGCCGCTCGAAGACGGTTCCTGGGAATTGGTTTCCTTCACCCACAAAGACTCGCGTGGCACGGAACTGGAATACGAAGGAAAACGGGAGCTACAGTAACAGCACGCGCGCTTCTTCTTTCTTGGTTTATTCTCGTCCCAGATTTCTTTGAGCACAAGTCCAGTTACTCAGGAACAGTATCTAACAGTTATGAGCAAGCAGCATTTATTGGCGGTTATCGGCGCGGGTCCTGCGGGTATTTACGCCACACGCAAGCTTGCGGAGGCAGGCCATAGAGTTGTTTTGCTGAATCGGGACATCAAGCCGGGCGGTCTGGCGGAATACGGCATCTTTGTGGATAAGGAAAAGATGAAGACCGGGCTGCGAAAACAATTCAAACGAATTCTCGCCGATCCCAAGGTGTTCTATCTCGGCCATGTCACGGTTGGACAGAACCAGACTCTCACCTTGACCGATCTCCAGGAGATCGGTTTGAGTGCGATTGTCGTGACAGCGGGGGCCCAGGGGACCAAGAAGCTGGGCATTCCCGGCGAGGAAAGCGTCGGCGTCTATCATGCCAAGGATGTGGTTTACCACTTCAATTCGCTGCCGCCATTCAGTGAACAAAAATTCGAAACCGGCCGCAGGGTGGCCATCATCGGCATGGGCAACGTCATGGTCGATGTCGCCAACTGGTTGCTGAATCACCAAAAGATCGATCAAGTCGTGGTCGTCGCCCGTCGCGGGCCTATCGAAAAGGCATATGACGACAGCGAATTCGAGGTCATTGAACCGTATCTCGACAATGGCCAGATGAAAACGGAAATCGAACGTATACGGCCGCAACTCACCGCCGTGGGACAGAACGTCGATGAGATCATCGGGAAATTCGTCAAGCAGGGAGAACCTGCCGAGGGCCGCCGGCTGCAATTCCGCTATCTGTGTTCGCCGGCAAAAGTGATCGCCAACGATAAGGGGGGAGTAGCCGCGCTCGAAGTTGAAGAGAACGAGATGGTCCTCCAAGACGGCAAGACGGTCGCCAAAGGCACCGGTAAACATAGCCGGATCGAGGTCGATTGCGTGATTTACGCCATCGGCGACCAAGTCGATGCCTCGCTTGGTTTGCCGTTCTCGCGCGGCGCTTTCATTACGAACCCTGAGAACCTCCCCGGCGATCCCAATCCAGCGGCGTATCAGCCGTATGATCCTGAAGCAAAAAAAGTTCTCGACGCTATTTATGTCGCCGGTTGGTCGCGCAATGCGAGCGTCGGTCTCGTCGGGGTCGCTAAACAGGACGCTGAAAGAGGGATGAAGGTGGTGAACCACTATTTGACCACCAAGGAAGGCTTCACCTCCGGTGAGATGGAAGCCAAGATCGAAGCGATTCTCGATAAGCTGCAGAAGAAGGGTGCCGCCGTCGTCATGAAAGATGACGTGGAAATCCTCGAGGGGGCTGAACAGGAAGAAGCCCGCAGGAGAAAGACCTGGGACTTTAAATTCACGAATGATGAGAAAATGCTGGAAGTCATCAGAACGCGCAAGGCGGCGCGTTAACTGAGCTGATTTTCTCAATAGATTGGCTTATCAGGCCGCCGGCATCAAATTCTCTGGCGCCTCCCGCTTTGCTTTTCGGCTTGAACGTTGGAAAGCGAATCCATGATGGAGAAGATCTCCGGAACAGCTCGAGGGACGCTCTCGCGCAAAATTTCTAAAGAAAACTCATCGAGACTTCTGCTAGACTGATTCTCCGTCTTAACCTCGGGATTCGTGTTGCCAGCCCTGGGTTACCTTTGAAAGGTACATAACTATTTACCTTTTCTGAACGGGCTCGTTTGGGCTCTCGACCGTCTTCTGGACAGCGTGCGATTCATGATCAGTCGGCGCCTAGTCGGACAATTTCATTTAACAGACAACCCATTTCGTATAAACATAATCGCATGCTCACCATCCGGCGCGCCGAAGACGACAAACTTGTGGAGGTTAGCTTAGATTCTGTTCCAGATCTTTTGAAACACAGTGATTCCAAACTGTGGCTTCACCTCGATACGCCCACTGCGGAAGAACTTCACTTTTTGCGAGAAAACCTAAAGATCCACGATCTCACGTTGGAAGACATCGTCAAACAAAATCAGCGACCTAAAATAGAATCGTTTGAAGAATATGTTTACATTGCCATTCATCTGTTGTTGCGAAAGGAAACGTGGAACGTTGAACCGTCGGAGCTGGATCTGCTTTTGGGCCGCAACTGGATGGTTTCGGTTCATTACGGGCCGTTGCCGGACCTACTGGAAAATTCTCATTTGCATGAGAGAATGTCGCCCGCTCTTGGCCGCGGCACCGATTTCCTTCTATACACGCTGGTTGATTTGGTCGTAGACAGCTACTTTCCCCTTTTGGATGGCATGGAGGACGAGATTGACTCCTTCGAAGATCGGCTGCTCACACAGTCGAAGCCTCCAAACATGAGCCACCTCTTGGCACTAAAGCGCTCGTTGATTCGCATGCGGCGCGCGGTCTCATCGCAACGCGAAGTTTTTAGCCAGCTTACCCATCACGACTTTCCCTTTATTCAGTCTGAAAATCTCATCTACTTCCGTGACGTCTACGATCACTTGATCCGGATCGTCGAGGAACTCGACAGTCTCAGGGAAATCCTTTCCGCGACTCTAGAGATTCACCTTGCCTCCGCTTCGAATCAGCTCAATATGACCATGAAACGGCTCACCGCATGGGGCACCATCTTTGTCGTGATCACCGCCATATCAGGCATCTACGGTATGAACTTCAAATTTATGCCGGAATTGGAATGGCGCTATGGTTACTTTGCCGTCATATCTCTGATTGGTTTAGTGTCGTTAGGATTGTATTTCTACTTCAAGCAAAGAGATTTCTTTTAGCGTATGCCGTGTTCGGTGCGGCAGCCGTCCGATTGCACTCCATCTTTTTCCTGACCCAAGCACCCTCACTGAAGGGAAACATGCGGGGAACCGCGAAAGTAAGTCGGACGCCGATTCCCTCCGTGCCTTGCATTCGCATCCGGGTGCTCTTAGTATTTGGCCGTACACAGTTCTTCATTCCTATCGGGAGCTACTCAAGGCAAATAATTCATGACCGAATGGATTCAGCCTATTCAATTCGCTAAGCCATGGGTTTTGTGGCTACTGATTGGCTTACCCATACTTGGATTATGTTTCCGTAATAGAAGTTCCTCAATCTTGGTATGGCGAACGCTCATTTTGGCGCTGGTCATCTGCACCCTGGCCGATCCGCAATTCATCATCCGACAGACCCACGTTGAGGATCAAGAACGGATTTTCGCCTTCGATCTATCACACAGCATTCCAGTTAAGATGCGGCACTGGATGGAAAGCTCCGCGCAGGGCGCGCTTGCGCCCGGGCGTGCCGATCGAATATTCATATTCGGCGCCGAGACCCAGGAAACTCCCAATTGGCGCCAATCATTGCGGGACAACTCTCGTAGCAATGGGATTGAGCCGGCAAAAACTAATCTTCAGCGATTGTTCGAGAATCTACTGAAGTTGCCATCTAACCCCCGCAGTGTGTTCTTGTTTACTGACGGATGGGAAACGCAAGGAAATCTAGAGACCTTGTTGCCGGTCATCGCCGGCTCCGGCCTCAAGGTCTATCCGATCGTGCCGTCCCGGAGCATGAGCATCGCCAATGTGACGGTGGCCAAACTGATGGCGCCGACCCACGGCGATAGCGGCGAAGCCGTCAACATCAAAGTAGTGATAGAGAACCACAACGATGGGGAGGTCGACGGGACGTTGACTTTGGCTCGCAACGGCCAGGCGTTTAAGACCGATGCGGTCAAGCTGAATCCCGGAAGTCAAATTTTATCCTATCAGACAACTCTTTCGGAAGGTTCCCTCACCTCCTATCGCGCCACTTTCACGCCGCGCCAGGCTGACTTGGATCGATTTCAACCCGATAATCAGGCGCTGGCCTGGATCAGCGTGCGCAGCAAGGGGAAGATTTTGATCGTCAGTGGACGACCCAACGGCGCACGCTACCTGGAAGAGACTCTGCGGCGCCAGGGCTTTGACGTAACCTCGCGCGCGCCGGAATCGGCGCCGGCCCCGAGCGGCTTTAATGTGATCATTTTTAATAACGTCGAGCGTGAAAAACTCTCGTCGAACTATCTCAATGCCATCGAAAGACATGTCAATGATGGCAATGGCTTCATGATGCTCGGGAGCGAATGGAGTTTCGGTCAGGGCGGCTATCGTCGAACGCCCATCGAAACGATTTTGCCCGTGGAGTTCAAGGAGCCGCCAAAGCAGGAAGAAAAAAACCGCGCCTTCGTGCTGGTAATCGATAAATCCGGCAGTATGCGGGAAGACAATCGGATATTGTACGCTCAAGAAGCCGCCAAAGCCGTCGCCCGGCAGTTGAAAGACAATGATCTGCTCGGCGTCGTCGGTTTCGACGTCACTCCCTTCGTGGTCGTGCCGCTAGCGAGCGTAGGTAGTCTTCGGGGATCTTTCAATTCGCAGATCGAGCGGTTAAAACCCGCCGGCCGAACGGTTATGTTACCGGCCATCATCGAGGCCAAGCGGCAACTCGAAAGGCAACCCGCCGGCCGTAAACATGTCATCATCCTGAGTGACGGAGAAACCGGCGGCAGCGGCGGGGACTTTATCGATCTGGTCAACGTCATGAGAGCGGAACAGAAAATTACCGTTTCATCGGTGGCCATTGGCGCCGAAGCGAACGTGCCCCTGATGAAACGGATCTCCCAGTACGGCGGCGGCTTTTTTCACCATACCTTCGACCCGTCGTCTCTGCCACAAATCGTCTTGCAGCAGGTGCAGGAAAAACCAAAGGACGAGCCACCCCCTGAGAGAGACTTTACTCCAATCCAAGGGCGCGGCTCGGAGTTGCTGGCCGACTTCTCGAGGCAAGCCTATCCCCCGCTGCGCGGCTTTATTGAAACCGAGCTCAAGCGTGGCGCTCAATTGGATCTGCTGATCCCGAAAGAGGATCGAAAAGCCCCATTGCTGGCGTCCTGGCGTTACGGGCGGGGTAAAACCGTGGCGCTGACAACCGATCTCGAAGGCCGCTGGAGTCGAGCCTGGATTCAGTGGGGCGGCCTCGCCGAGTTCTGGGAAAAAATCATTCAATGGATCCGGCCGAGCGGCGATTCCCCCATACCTGTTCATGAGACGAGGATCAGCTTATCTGGCTCGCACCCTGTGCTGGACCTGTATGTTTTTGAAGAAGCGGCTTCAGACAGCCAATTTCGCTTTGCCGCGAGCGGCAAAGGAAACAAGATCGACGGCACTCTTAGGCGGATCGCCGAAGGTCATTATCAGGCGGCCCTACCGACGTTAGCGCCCGGGGAATATCGTATCGATCTCACTGAAGAGCGGAAGGGACGTCAGATCACCTACCCGCCGGTAGGCTTTATTTCCAGCTACGATCCCAAGAGTGAACTGCCGCGGCCTGACCTCAATTTGTCGTTGTTGACGAAGTTAGCCCAGATGAGCGGTGGCGAGGTTAATCCCACATCAATGGAGACAAGACAAAAAGAGACCTTTACGACGACTCAAAAATCTTTGCGTAATTTTTTGATTATTTCTGTGTTTGCTCTCTTTCTCTTGGAAGTTGCGTTCAGAAAGATGTATTTGGGGGAATACTCTTGATCTAGTGGGGCAATCGAAACCACGCAGGACCTCTTATCTTGGCTGTTTTGTAGGCATGTGGTCATAATGAATTCGTGGCAAGGATCCTCGGTGATAGCGGCCTTGCCCTCTCCCCACCGATTCGCGTAAGATCCGCGGAAAGTTAAGGCGTCAAAAGGTTTTCTGTAAGTGCCCCGCATCTTCGACAACATCGATCAGCAACTCCTGCCCGCCCTGCGCGAGACTTTAGAGCTTTCGCAACGAGCTGATTTTTGCGTCGGCTATTTCAACTTGCGCGGATGGAAGCAGATTGATTCCTATGTCGAATCTTGGACCGGTGGCGATAGCCACTGTTGCCGCTTGCTCGTCGGGATGGCGAAGCTCCCCCAGGATGAGCTTTTCAGCGCGTTAAGTTTCTCTAGACGTGACAGTGAGATTGACAATGAGATTGCGCTTGACCTCAAGAAAAAACTGGTTGAAGAGTTTCGTGAACAGCTGGCCAAGTCGGCGTCGGTGCTGAGAGGATCAGAGCGACCTTGAGCAACGCAGAAAATGGATCACCGGAAGTTCGGAAGCGTCTCCG